>JAYTUG010000462.1:0-4670 GCA_043744695.1 Gemmataceae bacterium | reverse complement strand
GCCCGCGCGGCGAACGCGACGACCGCGATGCGATGGCCCCCGCGCCGCGACATCCCATTCACCAGGTCGAGCAACCCGGCCCGCGCCGCTTCCCAGCGAACCTTCGCGGTCGGCGACGCCATGTCGTCCGCCTTCATGCTCTGGCTCAGATCGACGACGACAACCAGATCGCGGCCGACGGCGAGGCTCGGTTCATCGCTCTTGCCCCAACGGGGGCCAGCGACTCCGAGTATGAGTGCGGCCCAGGCGAACGGATAAGCCAACCCCAACCAACGGCGGCGGGGTCGCGGGTCGGTATGCAGGCTGGCGATGGCCGAGGGCCGCCCGATCAGTTCGATCACGGTCCGGCGACGCACCCGGGCGTAGCGGTTGGTGAGGGCGAGAAGTGGGAACAGGAACACGAGCCAGAGCAGTTCCGGCCGCGCGAACCGGATCGCGGCGAAAAATTCGCGGGCATCGGTGAACAGCCCGACGAGACCGGAGGGAAGGACCATAAACTGGCTCAGGTCAGGAGAGCGGTCGGCATTTGCGGATCACAACTACAACTCTATGGGTTGATCTGCTCGCCGCGGAGCGGCGTCCGATGGTAGCCAGGGGTGAAGCGAGGCTTTGCGAGCGGAACCCCTGGAAGGGACGATTGGGGCATCGGTGTGACTCCGAAGATCCGTTCGGTCGCCGCTCCGCGGCTCATTGGTTCTTGAGACGGCTCACCTCCAGGGGTTCCGCTCGCAAAGCCTCGCTTCACCCCTGGCTACCATCGGACGCCGCATCCGCGGCGAAGATCGGTGAGTTGCCTTTCTGAACGTCAGTACCCGCGAGTTGTGAGACCATCACCACGAATGGGAGCCGTGCGTGCATTTTTCGTACTCTGCCGCCGAACCATTGATTCGACTGAACATCGCAGCATCGTAACTCATCGGGGTTACGCATCAAACGAAAAAACCCAACTGCTTCCTCGTGAAGGAAGCAGTTGGGCAGGTGGTTGCTGTTCGCAATTATCGCTTCGAGAACTGCGTGCCGCGGCGAGCGCCTCGGAGGCCGTACTTCTTGCGTTCCTTCATGCGGGCATCCCGCGTCAGGAAGCCGGAGTCGCGGATCTTCTTGATCATACCGCCCGAAGGGTCGGCGGCATCCGCGGCGGCGATTGCGGCCGGGGTCAGCGAAGGAGCCTTCGCGCGTTCGCGGGCGATCTTCTCGTCGCGGTAGGCCTTGATCAGCGTGGTTTGGTGGAACACGTAACGCTTCTGCTCGTCGGCCGGGGAGAACATCGTCTTGATGGCACGGGCCAGACCCTGACACACGGCCCCGGCCTGACCGGTGATGCCGCCGCCATTCGTGGACACGAGTACGTCCACGCGACCGATTTGGTCGGTCACGCGAAGCGGCCCCATCACGGCGGCGCGGTCCTTCTCTTCGGTGAAGTAATCGTCCAGCGGGCGGCCGTTGATCGTCACGGCACCTTTACCCTCAGTAACGCGGACGCGGGCCACGGACGACTTGCGACGCCCGGTGCCGAGGTAGAAGGTTTTCGGCCCTTTCACGGGCTTCTTTTCGGGCTTCTTCTCGGCTTTCGCTTTCTTCTCAGCCATGATCGGTGATTCTCGAAAGGGGTGCAGTGTATTGGCGGGCGAAACCTCGGGCGGCTCCGCTTAGGAAATCTTGAGTTCGGCAGGCTGCTGAGCCTGGTGCGGATGCTGGTTGCCAGCGTAGAGTTTGAGCTTGGCAAGCTGCGCGTAGCCGAGTGGGCCGCGCGGCATCATGCGCTTCACGGCGCGGCGGATGATCTCTTCCGGCTTGCGGGCGAGCATCTCTTTGGCCGGCGTGATCTTTTGGCCGCCCGCGTAGTGCGAATAGTCTTGGTATTCCTTCGCATTCCACTTGTTGCCGGTGAAATGGACCTTCTCGACGTTCACGACGATGACGTAATCGCCGGTGTCGCAGTGCGGGGTGTAATCGACCTTGTGCTTGCCGCGCAGGTGATTCGCAATTACGACCGCGAGGCGGCCCACCACCAGATCGGTCGCGTCGATGACGACCCACTTCAGATCGACTGTGCCCTTATTGGCCATGAACGTGGACATTGTGAAGATCCGTCCCGAACGCGCAAGAGGTAGAAGCCGGACTGCGCCGTTGGCGTTCCGGAAGTTTGTTATGCTATTCCGTCGTGCGAGCCCGTCAAGGCTCCGGTATGCGAAATGCTTTACTCCTTCGAGCGAATTCCGTAATAGCTGATGGTACACCTTGGAGCTCCCGATGTCGAATCTTCCTGGCCCGTACGGCGACGTCCAGCATCCGTTCGGCCTGCCGATGGGAACCGTCCGCGGTTTCATTTCCCTGCTCATCTGTGCCTTCTTCTGGATTTACTTGCTGCTGCCGGCTCCACCCGAGCAACGACCTCTCACCGCGCCCTTGGGCCATTTCTTCCTGCTCACGCTGGTGTTTCTGTCGTTTGCATCGCATCCGCTGCCGCAATCGGCTAAGTCGGAGTTTCTACCCTGGCTCATGCGGGTACTGTTTGTTGGGGGAAGTGTGGCCGTCGTTCTGTACGTCGCCTACGAAGACCCGTCGCGGCTGGCGATTCGACTCACGCCCGAACAGGCTGAAGTGGTGCAGTGGCCCGTACTCCTCGGCACCCTCGCCGGCGGATTCGGATTCGGCATCTTCCTGCGGTTCATCCTGGGTCGGACCAGCAACATGTTTCAGACGCTGCGGGCCTGGATTGGCGTGGTCGGAATTTTGCTACTCGTGGCGGAAACGGTGTTCCAGTTCGCGATTCGACCGAGCATCGCGGAACCGCCCGGTCCGGATGCCGCGAAGGTGTGGGAGGCGATCATTATCGCGTTCGTCGCGGCGTATTTCGGCAGTCGTGCGTGACGGGCGTTTGTCGGGAAAGGCGACACTTCGAACGACTCGCGGCGAAATATCCGACACGACCGGTTGATATCCGAGGAGTGCCGGTCTACTATTCCTACGTCTCGCCGGATGGTGGCAGCAGTGAATGGGCGACGCTGCTGACGCCTCCGGCGAGACACTGCATTTCTGGACTTCAAGCCAATCATTCGAAACCGCTGAGATGAACGTTGTCGCGTGGCGTCATTTCCCTGCGGCTGCAATTTCTCGTTTCTCCGGTTTCCTCTATGAAGCTCCTGAAGAAATTCGCCCTCGGGGCCCTTGCATTCGTGGCCGTGCTGGCACTCATCGTCTTCATTGCGGAGGCGTCGTTCCACCGGATGGGTTCGCACAAGCTGAACGAAGTTTCGGCACAACTCGACACCGAAGAACCCGGTTGGAAGCTGGATCAGATCGAAGCGGCACGGCAAGCCGCGAAGCCGCCCGATGAGGCCAACCCCTCGGTGGCCGTGATCGAACTCCATGCGAAGATCGGAGCTTGGTGGCCTCGCCATCGCTCCTCCGAAGACGGCTCCCTCGGGATTCCCACGAATCGGCAGCCGGCCTTCTCGCAACTCTGCTGGCTCCTCCAAGCGCGACTCGAAACGAGGGACGTCCGCAACGCGGCCCGCGAACGATTGCTGAAGCCGGAGTACCTCGCACGGGCCGGCGGCTACTACCCCATCGTAATGAAAGAGAACCCGATCCTGACGCTGCTGCCGCACGCGGAGAAGGCCCGTGCGATGGCGAGCCTCCTCGATTACGACGCCCGGATCTCCACGATGGAAGGCGATCCGGAGCGCGGCATCCGCTCGGCCCGCGCCGGGCTCGTCGTCGCGAAATCCATCGGCGACGAGCCCTTCCTCATCTCGCAACTCGTCCGAATTGCTTGCGCGAAGGTCGCGGCGCAGTCCGCGCTTCAGGTGCTGGCCTGGGGCGAACCCAGACAGGGGCTCGCGGAACTCCAGGCGGAACTGCTCGCCGAAGCGAACTTCCCCTGGCTCCTCACGGGCCTTCGCGGCGAACGCGGCTCAATCGACAAACTGTTCCAGGGGCTTGAATCGGGCACCATCACGATTGAGGAGTTGGAAGGTCTTGGAGGCAACGTCGAGGGACCCTTCAAGAAGATTGGCTTCAAGCTGTATAAGGGCCTGCTTCCCGGCGATCACGCGAAGGCACTCGAACTGCTGAACGCCTACATCGCTGCGGCCAAACTTCCGGCAACGGAACACCTGACAGCGTTGAAAGCGATTCCGATGCCGCCGCGCCCGCCAGAGGATTTCCGCTACATGGTCTCGCTCATGATCGTGCCGGCGACCGCGAAGGTCGCGGAGGCCAGCATCCGCATCCGGGCCGATCTGCTCACGGCTTACGCGGCGATTGCTTGCGAGCGTTATCGCCTCGCCAACGGCCGCTGGCCCACCTCGCTCGCGGAGATTCCCAAGGCCATTCTCCCCGAGGTGCCCGTCGATCCTTACGACGGTCAGCCGCTCCGCTTCATGAGGTTTGAAGATGGCATCGCGGTCTACTCGGTCGGCGACGGCAAAGAGGAGACCGTGATGCGACGTCGCGGGAACGGCGACCCTCTCTCCCACATCGGCCAAGGCTGGAAGTTGTGGAGTCCGGAACACCGCGGCCTCCCCGCGGAGATACCGCTCGAGATTCCAAGACCGTGAAGCCAATCGAACCCGACACTTGCGAACCACAGTCGAATGCCGTTATGATTCTCTCATCTGAGGAGGCCGACGATGCGTTCGTTCCTACACCCGATTCTTGCGGTG
>JAYTUG010000461.1:0-52872 GCA_043744695.1 Gemmataceae bacterium | reverse complement strand
GACAGCGGCATCGGCACGCAGTTCGAAGTCGCGGACATCAACGGCGACGGCCTCCTCGACGTGATCGTGTCGAACAAAAAGGGCGTCCGCGTGATCGTCCAGGAACGGAAGTAACTGTGAACGAGACCTCGTTATGAACTGGCGTACAGCGGCCGTGCTCGTCATGGCGGCCGTGCAATTCATCAACCTGTTCCCGACGCTCCTCAATTTCGATCGATTCGCGTTCGGCGACTGCGGCTGGGCGCTCACGGTCGACCACCTGACCGCGGAAGACCACCAAACACCCGTCGTCGATTTCGCGTACTTCTACGGACTGCTCACGCTCCTCGTCGATCGCGGTGCCTTCGCGATCTTCGGCCGCACGCCCCTGACTGTGATCGGCATTTACGCCGTCTGTTCGTTCGCGATCGCGATCTCCACGGCACGCATCGCGACCGCGCTCAACCTCCGAATTTGCTCGTCGGTGTTCCTCATCGCATGCATGCCGATGATCGTGATCCCGCGAGGTTTCCCGAGCCCCGCACATGCCCTGGAAGCGGCCCTGCTCATGCTCGCATTGGCCGAGCACGCGAAGGGCCGGCTCGACCGCTCGCTCGTCTTCACGGTCCTGGCCGTGCTCGCGAAACCCTCGCTCGGGTACTTCTACGGCCTGATTCTCGTCGTCCTCATTCTCGCGGGCTGGCCCGGCGGCGCGTCGCGCTGGCGGCGGTTCTTTCCGGCGACCGCAGTTGCCGCCGGAATGCTCGGACTCTTCACAGCGATCTTCGGTGTGGAACCGGTGTTCAAGACGTTGCTCCCGCTCGACGGCATGAAGGTCTACAGCGACGAAGGCGTCGGGTTCCTGTTCGGGGCCGGCAAACTCTTCTGGCTTCCCGCGAGTCCCGAGTTCGAATACTACCTCGGCATTCCCGGAGTCTGGCTCGCCTCATCCGCGGTCCTCTTTCTGGCAGCGTTTCGCCTGATCCCGCGCATTCGCGACACGGGTGCCAACTTCGCAATCACCTGTGCCCTGCTGCACGGCGCGTTCGTTTTCATTCTGTTCGGCAATCAGTGGTCGTGGATCTATTATCCGCACGTCTTGTTCGTGGGGACGGCGGTGGCGCTGAACGGGCTTTCCCGGTGGGTTGGTACGGTGCTCGCGGTGTTCCTGACGATCCTGGCCATTGTTGCACAGGTAAACTGGCTCTGGGTCGGCGACTTCGAGAAGTGGACCGAAACGCAGCGCCATGAAGAAACTTCGCGGCTCTATTCGCCGAAGGCAGAAGCGGCCGAGTGGGAGCAGGCCCGCGGCCTAGCGCGGAATCATCCCGGCCGCGTTCTCGTACTCACCAGGATGGGCTGCCCGCAATTCCTCGCGCCGGAACTACAAGGCCCGAAGTGGTGGTGCCTGATCGAAACCATCATGACGCCGCGCGAAGAGGAGCGCATCCTGGAATTACTGCGAAACGCCGACTGGATCGTGTCGCCCAACTGGCACGACAACGATCTGCCGACCTGGAAGACGCTGGCGACCGAACGGCACCATTTCGAGGACGACCCCGCGACGGCCCACTTCAAATTCCTGAAGCTCTATCGCCGCAAGAAGTGATCGGCGGCTCGTGCATCTCATGCCTCTTTCTGGACGCGGACCAGTAGATCGTGAACGCCGATTTCACGAGCCCAGTGCTCGAGATACGCCCGATCGAGGCGTTCGCGCTGGGTCCGCAGGACGCCGAGAATATCGCTCCACTGCCTCTCGGAAGTCTCGCCGCCGATGCGGTACCACTCGAGCTTGAGGAGAATGGAATCTTCCGCGGTGACGATCTCCAGCACGCCTTCCGGGCCGGTCGCGAAGTTGTGCGTCGTGCGGCGATCGAGGATGGATCGATCGAACGGTCGCCGTTTCTGGATGAACAGATCGACCTTGAATCCCGTCGTCGTGTGGATCACGTTAAAACTGCTCCGCTCGCGAACAGCGGTCCGAATCGTATCGACGTTGGCGTAGTAAACCGGCCCGAGCAGAGTCACGAATTCCTGCTCTCGACCGGGGAATGGTTCGGTCAAGACATCGGCATCTTGAGTCGATCGCGGGTATCCGTGGGCCGAACTCGCCAGCGATCCTCCGAGTGCGCTTACAACGCCAATCAGGCGGAGTACATCCATTACTTCGCGAGTCGTGCGGATGGATTCGGTTGGAATCTGGCTCATCGGAACCGCCTCCAAGATGTGTGGGGCGATCGCGTCGCCGTGAATCAGGTGAAGCCAATCCGCCCAGATTTGCTGCCCCGTGGCATCGGGATTGCGAAGTCGATAACCGGAGTCGTGCAGTGCTCGGGTCGTGCGAATCGCATCGTCCGTGATCGCGAACTTCCGCTCCATCGGCATGTGACGGTAGATGTCTGCCATGATGCGTTCAACATCCGGTGCCGTGTCCGAGAGCATGGGAACCTCCGCGCTTGATTCTACCGTTTCTCGCAGGCTCGGTCGAAGAGATGACGGGCGGCGCGGCCGCTGATCGCGCCGAGTTTCAACAACTCCGCCGCGATCGCTTCCACGGCCTTCCAATTGCCCTCGTCCGCGAGCAAGTACTCGACCTTGGCCAGCATTCGTCGTTCGTAGCGCTCCGCTTGCCGCGGGCTGGTCCGCTGCAGCACGAGGCGGCGAACGTAGCGCAGATCGCGGTCGGCTTCGGCGAAGCCGTACTTGCCGGTGTGGCGAGCCTCCGCGGCCATGCCGGCCAGCGCGATGAGAATCTCGCGTTCCAGCGAGTCTTCGGACGGCCGCGCCACGCCTTTACCGAACTCGCACTGCCCGAGCCGATCGCGGCTCGGCAGCACGCTGACCCGATGCACCGGCCGCTCCAAGGCCAGCGCGATCGCGGCGTGCCCCGCCTCGTGAAACGCCGTCGCCGGATCGTGAACGGGAGCGGCGTCCATAGGTCACTTCGCGAGCTTCGTTTTGAAGTACGCCATCGTTCGCTTCAAGCCTTCGTCGCGGCCGACTTTCGGCTCCCAACCCAGAAGCGTCCGCGCCCGGGTGATGTCCGGCTGTCGCTTCTTCGGATCGTCCTGCGGCAGCGGCCGATACTCGAGTTGGCTCTTGCTGCCCGCCAACTTCAGAATCTCTTCCGCGAACTCCAGCATGGTGATCTCGGCCGGGTTCCCGATGTTCACCGGGTCGTGAATCTCGGTGGCGATGAGCCGATAGATTCCTTCGACCAAGTCCGAGACGTACTGGAAGCTGCGAGTCTGCTTGCCGTCGCCGTACATGGTGAGCGGCTCGCCCATGAGCGCCTGATACATGAAATTGGGCAGAACGCGGCCATCGTTGAGCCGCATCCGCTCGCCGTACGTGTTGAAGATGCGGACGATGTGCGTGTTCACGCCGTGGACGCGGTGATAAGCCATGGTCATGGATTCGGCGAATCGTTTGGCCTCGTCGTAGACGCCCCGGATGCCGACCGGATTGACGTTGCCCCAGTAACTCTCGGTTTGCGGATGCTCGAGTGGATCGCCGTAGACTTCGCTGGTGCTGGCGAGCAGGAAGCGGGCGTCGTGGTGCTTGGCGAGTCCGAGTGCGTTGTGGGTGCCGAGCGACCCGACTTTCAAGGTTTGAATCGGGAATTCGAGGTAATCGACGGGGCTCGCGGGGCTGGCGAAGTGGAGTACGTTGTCGATCTTGTCGCGAAGTTTGAGCGGGTTCGAGACGTCGTGCCCGATGAATTTGAACTTCGGATTGGAGCGGAACGGGTCGAGGTTTTCGAGGCTGCCGGTGAGCAGGTTATCGACGGCGATCACCTCGTGCCCTTCGGCGAGATAGCGTTCGCAGAGGTGCGAGCCGATGAACCCGGCCCCTCCGGTAATGAGCGTGCGCACGGCAGACATCCTTTTCCAGAACGAAGAATCGTGTGGTATAGGCGTAGGGACTTGGGAGCGTCCTGGGTAGGATTTGAAACCCGGTTTCTGGCTTCGAAACCGGGTTTCTCACTGAAAAAATCCGGTTTCGAATCCAGAAACCGGGTTTTGAGCCACTTGGCTATGCGAACGGCTTCAGTGTGAACCCACGTTTCAACAGCGCCTCGCGCACCGCCCGCGCGAACGTCACCGCTTGCGGGTTGTCCCCGTGAACGCAGATCGTGCGGACGCCCTGAGCGCGAATCAACCATTCCACCTGCCGCACCGCTTCCTCGGGATCGCGAACGAACGCATCCGGCTCGGTGCGCGACACCAGCGAACCATCGGGCCGATAACGCCGATCCGCGAAGCCTTCGGAAATGTAGGCGAGCCCGCGCTCCTTCACGGCCGCTTCTAAATTCGAACCCGGCAGACCGACCACGGGCAGGTTCCACGAACTCAACGCTGCCGATAACGCGAGTGCCGTGTCCCGATCGCGGCAAGCCTGGTTGTACAACGCGCCGTGCGCCTTGATGTACAGCATCTCCACATTCGCCTCGCGAGCCAGGGCATCGAGTGCCGCGATTTGATCGGTGCAGAGGTCGAGCAATTCTTGCTGCGAAAGTGCGAGTTCCCGCCGGCCGAAGTGATCGCGGTCGTCGTAGCCCGGATGAGCCCCGATGCGGACGCCGTGTCGTTTCGCGAGGTCGAGCGTAGCGCGAATTTCTGTCGGCCCGCCGGCGTGCAACCCGCAGCAGACATTCGCGGACGTGACGAGCGGCATCAACTCGGCGTCGAAGCCCGCCCCTTCACCCAGGTCCGCGTTCAGGTCGATTTCCATGAACGAAGCGTATCGCGCCGTCGCGAAGCCGCAAGCGGCTCCGTATACTCACAAGTATCACGCCGTCGAAGGAGTCACTCATGGCCCGCCTGCCGCTCGCCGCTCTTCTGTTCGTCCTCGTCGCCGGTTCGTTCGCCCTCATGCCGACCACCGACGCTGCTCAAATTTTCAAGAAGAAGGACAAGGCAACCCCTCCACCAATCGCGGTCAAGGAGCCTGCCGCGACCGACCCCGCGACCATGAAGATTGCCAAGGGTTTCAAAGTCGAGTTGCTCTACTCGGTTCCCAAGGCCGAGCAAGGTTCGTGGGTGAGCATGTGCGTCGATCCGAAAGGGCGGCTCATCGTCTCGGATCAGTACGGTTCGCTCTACCGCGTGACGCCCAGCGGCATCAACGGGGCGAAGGAAACCATCGTCGAGAAGATCGAAGCGAAGATCGGCATGGCTCAGGGGCTGCTCTGGGCCTTCGATTCGCTTTACGTCGTGGTCAACGGGCCGGGCAGCGGCCTCTACCGCGTGACCGCGTCCAACAAAGACGACAACCTCGATACGGTCGTGCTCCTGCGTGCGTTTGAAGCTGGGGCCGGCGAACACGGCCCGCACGCCGTGCTGCTCCACCCAGACGGCAAGCGGCTCACCGTCGTCTGTGGGAACCAGACCAAGCTGCAAAAATACGACACGACCCGCGTGCCGCCGGTCTGGGGCGAGGATCACCTCTTGCCGCGCATCCCCGACGGCAACGGCTTCATGGCCGGCGTCATGGGACCCGGCGGAGCCATTTACAACGTCACCCCAGACGGCAAGAATTGGGAACTCTTCAGCGTCGGCTTCCGCAACCAGTACGACGCCGCATACATGAAGAACGGCGATCTGTTCACCTACGACGCCGACATGGAGTGGGACTTCAACACCCCGTGGTATCGGCCGACGCGGGTGTGTTTGGTCACGAGTGGCAGCGAGTTCGGTTGGCGCAACGGGGCCGGCAAGTGGCCCGCCTACTACCCGGACAGCGTACCCGCCGTGCTCAACATCGGCCCCGGTTCGCCCACCGGCGTCACCTTCGGCTACGGCTCCAAGTTCCCTGCCAAATACCAGGACGCGCTGTTCATCTGCGACTGGAGCTACGGGAAAATGTACGCGGTGCATTTCTCCAAAGACGACCACGTCTACCAGCCCGTTGCCGAGGAGTTCGTGACCGGCACGCCGCTGCCGCTCACCGATGTGGTGATCAACCCGACGGACGGCGCGATGTACTTCGCCATCGGCGGCCGCAAGACCAAGAGCGGCCTGTACCGCGTCACGTACACAGGACCGGAAGTGGAGAAAGGGCCGTTGCTCATCGCCGGTTCGGGGCCCGATACCCGAGCAGACCGTCTGAAGGTGGAAGCGATGCAGTTGAAGAAAGACCCCGCCGATCTGGACATGCTTTTCAAGGGGCTGCTCCAGCGGGATCGCTTCGTGCAGAACGCTGCCCGCGTCGCACTTGAGTTTCAAGACTCGAAACTCTGGGCGGAACGCGCCATGACCGAACATCGACCGCAGGCGGCAATCCTTTCACTGCTCGCGCTTACCCGCGTGAGTGCGCCCTGCCCGTTCCACCGGAAGCCGACCGACCCGCCGGCCGATCCCGTCCTCCGCGCCAAGATCGTCGAAGCTCTCAACCGCATCGACTTCTCTCAACTCGAAGAGGCCCAGAAGCTCGACATAATCCGCGTGTATCAAATCCTCTTCAACCGCTTCGGCAAACCGACCGACGCCGAGGCCGAAGCCGTAATTGCGAAGTTCAGCACTGCGTTCCCGGACAAGAACCGCTACGTGAACGGCGAACTCGGTCAGGTACTCGTCTATCTCGAAGCACCCGAAACGGCCGTGAAGATGATGAAGCTCCTGCGCGATGCTGCCACGCAAGAAGAGCAAATGGAGTACGCCCGCTCCCTACGCATGCTCAAGACCGGCTGGACGCCCGAACTCCGCTACGAGTACTTCAAGTGGTTCGTGAAGGCCGCGAACTATCGCGGCGGCGCGAGCTTCGGCGGGTTCCTGAAACTCATCAAAGCCGACGCCGTGAAGACGCTCACACCGCAAGAAATAGTCGCACTCAAGCCGATCATCGACGCCCAGCCCGGCAGCGTGAAGCTGCCCGAGGACGAACCGCGGCCCTTCGTGAAGGCTTACAAGCTGAACGATCTCGCACCGGCTCTCGATGCGGGAATTAAAGGCGGCCGCGATTTCGACCGAGGCCGCAAGCTCTTCGCCGCGGCCAAGTGCTTCGGCTGCCATCGCTACGACAACGAAGGCGGGGCCCACGGCCCCGACCTCTCGGGCATCGCCGGCCGATTCAGCGCCCGCGATCTGCTCGAATCCGTGATCGATCCCAACAAGGAAATCAGCGACCAGTATGCGTCCGTCGAGATTCGCACCCTCGACGATCGCGTGATCGTCGGCCGCATCGTCAACCTCAACGACAACGAGGTGATGGTGAACACCAACATGCTGGATCCCGGTTCCACGATCAAAGTGAACCGGAACAACATCGACTCGATGAAGACGTCGAAGGTGTCGATGATGCCGGCGGGCCTGCTGGACACGTTTAAGGAAGACGAGGTGCTCGACCTGATGGCGTACATGCTTTCTCGCGGCGACCGCAAGAACGCCATGTTCAGTAAGTAGGCGATCCGCATGGCCGCGATTCACATCGAGCCGGTGCCGCGGCGCTGTTCGCCCGGCGTCGTGCTCGCCTTCATTTGCAACGCGTGTAAGATCGACCGCTCGCACGTCGGCAAGATCGCCTTCATCGGTCGCGGCGCGACCGTGGAGATCGCGGATGCGAAAGCCGCCGCGGTCGTGAAAGCGCTCGACGGCGCGACGATCCAGGATCGTCCGGTGCGGGTTCGCTTCGCGGGGAAGGCGGACTTCACCGACGCCAACCACTTCGCTCACCTCTCGAAATTGCTCGATCTCGAAGCCGCTGCGGAGGAAGCCGAGGCCCGCCAGCGCGCGAAGGACGGTGCGGATCGCGGCGACGGCACCACGCTCACAGCACTTTATCTCCGCGATCAAGACGCCGGGCTCGGCGGTCGCATTCTGCTCACCTTCGGAAGGAGCAATCGGAACGAACCGCTGCCGCCGAACCGCCTCGGCCCGGGTTCGCCCGTCGTGCTCACGCAAACGAAAGTGAACCGCGGCTTCTCGTCGCGCGGTGTCGTCTTCGACCGCACCGAGACGACCCTCGGCGTGGCCATCGAACCACCGGACGACGAGATTCCGGACGAAGCGAAATGGCGGCTCGATCTCTCGCCGGATGAAGTGTCGCGGTTGCGCCAGCAAGACGCGCTGCGTCGAGCGAGTGCCGCGAACGGCGATCGCCTCGCCGAGTTGCGAGCGGTGCTACTCGGCGAGCGCGAGCCGGAGTTTAACGCTTCCGAGCGAGCGGCACCTCCGAGCGACGCGCTCAACGATTCCCAGAACGAAGCCATTCGCTTCGCCCTGGCCGCGAAGGATGTCGCGATCGTTCACGGGCCGCCGGGCACGGGCAAGACCACGACGGTCGCGGAACTGATTCGCCAGGCGGTTGCGTGCGGGGAGAAAGTGCTCGCTTGTGCCGCCAGTAATCACGCCGTGGATAACCTCCTCGAAAAGTTGCTGAGGTTGGGAGAAGAACCGGTGCGGCTCGGGCATCCGGCGCGAGTCGTGCCCGAACTCCGCGAACGTGCCATCGACATTCTCGCGGAGAAACATGCCGACGCGAGGCAGGCCCGCAAGGTCGCGCGCGAAGCCTCGGCACTCTTTCGCAAGGCGGACAAGTGGACCCACGATAAGCCCGAGTACGGCGAGAAGGCCGCACTTCGCCGCGAGGCGCGAGCGCTTCTCGGCGAAGCCCGCAAGCTCGAATCGCTCGCCATCGAACGCATCCTCGACGATGCGAAGATCGTCTGCGCCACGCTCACGGGCCTCGATAGCCAACTGCTCGGCCAGCGCCGCTTCGATCTGGCCGTACTCGACGAAGCGTGCCAGTCCACGGAGCCTGCTTCGTGGTTGCCGCTGCTTCGCGCCGATCGGCTCGTGCTGGCCGGCGATCACTGCCAGCTTCCGCCAACGGTCCTGTCGCCTCAAGCCGCGGAAGACGGCCTCGCCGTCAGCCTGATGGAACGGCTCGTGGGCTTGTTCGGTTCCAAGATTGCGAGGCTGCTCACGGTGCAGTATCGGATGCACGCCGCGATCATGGGCTTCTCGAATGACGAGTTCTACGAAGGCGAACTGATCGCGGATGCGAGTGTGATCGGCCATCGCCTCTGCGACCTGGAAGGCGTTCGAAGTGAACCGCTCACCGAGTTGCCGGTGCAGTTCCTCGACACGGCCGGGGCCAGCTACGATGAAGAGTTGGAAGCGGACACCGAGAGCCGGTTCAATCGGCAGGAAGCCTCGCTCGCGGCAAAGAAGGTCCGAGCTTTGATCGAAGTCGGCGTGCTGGCTGCGCAGATCGCGGTGATCGCACCGTACCGGGCACAAGTGCGTTGCCTCCGCGAGTTGCTCGCCGGCGTGCCCGGCCTCGAAATCGACAGCGTCGATGGCTTCCAGGGCCGCGAGAAAGAGGCCGTGATCATCACGATGGTGCGATCGAACCCCGAGGGCGAGATCGGCTTCCTCGCCGACGTTCGCCGCACGAACGTGGCTTTGACCCGGGCACGTCGCAAGCTCATCGTCATCGGCGACAGCGCCACCCTCGCGAACCACGACTTCTATCAACGAATGCTGACGTACTTCGAAGCCATCGGTGCGTACTCGAGCGTGTGGGAAGAGCCAGACTGAACCCTTCCAGGAGCCCGGTGTTCGTTGGTACAATTCGCTCATGCCGCATTCCATCTTGATCGTCGACGACGAAGAGCCGATCGCCTGGGCGTTGAAGCGCGCCTTCGAGCGCGAGGGCTACCGCGTCAGCGTCGGGGCTTCTGCCGAGGAAGGCTTGAAGAAAGCCACCGCGAGCCCGCCGGATGTGATCTTCCTCGACGTTCGCCTGCCCGGAATGGACGGCCTCACGGCACTCGCCAAGTTGAAGCACGTCGCGCCGGCCGCAAGCGTGATCGTCATGACGGCTCACGGCAACCTCAACACCGCGGTGAAGGCCGTCGAGGGCGGAGCGTTCGACTACCTCGCCAAGCCATTCGACTTGGCACAAGCCATCGACGCCGCGAAGCGGTCGCTCAATCGGGCTTCGAACGAGCCGGACGCGTTAGCGACGGATCTTGGAATCGATCCTTCACCCGATGCGATCATCGGCAAAAGCCCGCTCATGCAGGGCATTTTCAAACGGATCGCGCTCGTGGCCCCGACCGAAGCGTGCGTACTCGTCAGCGGCGAGAGCGGCACCGGGAAGGAACTCGTTGCTCGCGCCGTCCATGCAAACAGCCCGCGCCGCGACCGGCCATTCCTGCCCGTTCACATCGCGTCGATGAACCCGAACCTCGTCGAGAGCGAACTCTTCGGCCACGTGAAGGGCGCGTTCACCGGCGCGGAGAAATCGCGTCAGGGGCTCCTCGCGCTCGCCGATGGCGGCACGGTGTTCCTGGACGAACTCGCGGACATCCCGCTGCCCGTACAGGCGAAGTTGCTCCGCGTGCTCGAACGCCAGGAGATTCTGCCCGTCGGCGGGAATGAGTCCACGACCGTGAACGTGCGCGTCATCTCCGCTTCGCACGGCGACCTTTCCGCCGCGGTCCGCGACGGTCGCTTCCGCCACGATCTGTTTTTCCGGCTCAACGTCTATCCGATTCACCTGCCACCGCTGCGCGATCGCGCGGACGATGTGCTGCTCTTGGCCGAACACTTTCTGCGCCGCTTCGGCGCGGCCAACCCGCTGGCCGTGCTGCCGTCGGATACGATTGCGTTCTTGAAGTCGCGGCCGTGGCCGGGGAACGTGCGCGAACTGCGGAACGCCTTGGAACACGCGGCGATCGAGGCTCGAGGCGGGCCGCTACGGCCCGAACACTTCCCAGCTCCGGCCGCAGCCGGTGCCCCCGGTACAATCGACGACCGATTGCGTTCGCTGGTGGTGGAATGGGTTCGCGAGCAGGTGCGTCTCGCCGGCCGCGACGAGCCCACCGAACTGTATCAGAAACTGATCGATGCCGTGGAGCCCGCGCTACTGGATGAAGTGCTGAGCCAACTGGACTGGAACCGCGTGGCGGCCGGCCGATGGCTGGGTCTGGCCCGGGCGACGGTGCGTAAGATGATTCGCAAATTCCACCCCGCTGCCGAGGAGGCGGAGGGAGACGACGCAAGTCAATGAAAGCGGCCGACCTTCTCCACGAAGAAGGCCGGCCGCGGGAAGTGCAACTCAATCGACTATCCGACGAACACGCCGCCGTAGTAGCCGGGGATCAGATCGAACTCGCGAACCGGGTTGGTATTCCCGGCAATGAGGCTGGCCCCGAGGTAAGTGGAGACGCGGGACCCGCCGAGGTTGCCGTTGGTATCCGTGGCACCGGAACCGGTAATGATGTCGGTATCGCGGTCGCCGTCGATGTTCTTGGCGGCGACGCGGATGCCGCCGCGGTTGTCGATGTCGCCGCCGAAGAAGTTGGCGAGCGGTGCGGCGAGCGCGGGCAGCGGGCCGTCGGGTCCGGATTCGAGCAGCTTCTTGCCCGAGATCACGAGTACGCGAGGACCGCCGCCGGGTCCGGCCCCACCGATGATGTCCGCGAAGCCGTCGCCGTTCACGTCGCCCACGGCCACGTAAGCACCGTTGCGAAGGGTTTCCTCGAAGAGGAAGAAGTCGCCGACCGGGTGGGCGTTAACACCCTTGGAAAGCGCGGCCCCGTCGAAGACGGAGATGCGCGGCCCACCTCCGAACCCGGCCGAGATGACGAGTTCTCCGAACCCATCTCCGTTGATGTCGCCGATCGCGGCTCGAGCCCCACCGCGGAAGTTCGGATCGTCGATTCCGAAGTAGTTGGCGATGCGGGCGAAGTTGCCGCCGCGAAGCACGACCACTCGCGGGCCGCCACCCTCGTCGGGCGTGATGGCGATGTCGTTGATGCCGTCGCCGGTGATGTCGCCGACCGCGACGAACACGCCGCCCTTGAAGTCTTCGAAGGGCTTGTAGGTGAGGACCGTCTTCCCGGTGGCACCATCGATGACGATAACGGTCGCGGTGATGGTCGGGCCGGTGCCGACCACGTAGTCGGGGATGCCGTCGCCCGTGACATCGGCGACCGCGACGCGACTGCCACCGCGGAAGCCGTCGCTGGCCGGATCGACTTCGTTGCCGAAGCCGGCCGGGAACGGGGTGAAGGACGTTTTCAGCGTGCCGTCGCCGTTGTACACGTAGGTGGTCGGAGTGCCATCCACGCCCGTGCCCACGGCGAAGATTCCGGTAAGGCTCTGAGTCGGCGACGGCGGCGGCGGTGCGGTGTTCACTACGATCGGGCCGGAGTTCACCGTGAGCGGGCCCTGGGCGGTTCCCGTAATCGTGAACGTGCCCGCAGCCGTGAACCTTACCGTGAGCGTTGCTACCCCGTTCACGAAGATCGGAGGCGTCGCCGGGTTGAGGATCGCGTTGCCCGAAGGCGTAATGCTCACGGCGACCGGTGTCCCGTTCAGATTACTCGCCAAGTTGTTCTGCGCGTCCAACGCCGAGAAAGTGACGGTAAGCGTCTGGTTGATGGCGTACGGCGCGGCCGGAGAGATCGCGAACCCGAGGTGAGTCGCCGTGCCGGCCGCAACGTTTACAGTCGCGGTGCCAGTGATCGTGGTCGGCGGGTTGACCGGATTAGGTCCCGTGGCCGTGATCTGAACCGTGCCGCTCGCGTTGAACGTGCCGTTGAAGTTGCCGACGCCATTCGTGAGCGTCACAGTGTTGGGGATCGTGGCGGCCGCACCGGTTCTCGTGAGGGTGGCGGTCTGGCTGTAGGTTGTCGCCGTGTTGCCGAATTGATCCTGAGCCTTGAGCGTGAAGGCCTGCGTCGCTCCGGCGGTGAGCGTCGTGGAGGCCGGCGTGAACGCGAACTGAGTTGCGGCGGCTGCGGCGACGGTCGTAGTCCACTGGGTCGAATTGATGTTGACCGGAGGCGTCGCCGAGAACGTCGCGATCACCGTCTGCGGCCCGGAACTCTGATAGGTGATATCGAAGGTCGCGACGCCGTTCGTGAGGGTGGCCGTGGTCGGCGAGAAGGTTCCCGTAGCGGGCGTACCGGGCGTACCGGGACTCGGGCTGAACGTCAAAGTGCCATTCACCCCGACTAACAGCAGATCGTTCTCGTCGTGGGCCTCAATGGTCACGGAAGTCGCCACCCCGGCCGTGGCAGTCGAGGAGAACATCGTCACCACGAGGTGATTGTTCGTCGAGGCGTTCAACGAAATCGTGTTGGTGTACTGATCGACGACCGGCTCTCCGTTTTTGTTCGGGTCGCCGCCCTGGTTCATCAGGAACCCGGATGGATCGGAGATCAGCGGAACGTTGTTGCCCGTGGGGTTGTAACCGATCGTGATCGTGAACGAGCCGGTGCCGACCTGGCCCGATTGAGCCGGGAAGGTGACCGCGAACAAGTTGCGCGGGTTCACGCCGTTCGCATCCGGCGTCGAGATGAGCTTCACGCTCGTGATCGGGATGTTGTTCCCATTGGAATCGACGAGGTGAACGTCCGCCGTCGTGAAGGTCGAGGGGTCGACCGCACTGCTGAACCTCACGTCGAGTTCGGTGGAGGGCCCGCCGACCGGGTTCGGGTTGACCAACTGCGTGACGCGAGGGCCCGAGATGAAGCTCGCCGGAGGCAAATCGGTACTCAAGCGGATCGCGAACGAGCCGCGACCGTAGGTGGTGGCCACGAGCATGTTGAACCCGCCGGCCTTGTAGCGCCCAGTGGTCGGATCGAGATCGCCGATCGAAAGGTCGAGGTCGGTGATGTGCGTGTTGGGCAGGTAGCCGCCGTCCACGGTCGCACCGTCGCTGGCCACATCCGGGAAGAAGGTCCAGGTGACGCCGAAATCCACGGTGCGGAAGACGCCACCATCGCCCGCGGCGTAGAGGATCGGGAAGGTGCCGCTAGGGTTCGACGGATCGGGGAACGCATACCGCCAATCCACGGCCAGGGCACTGAGGCTGTTGGCCCGCAGCGCCGGATCCTGATCGGCGACGTTGCCGAACACCGTGCGGGTAACGTTGAACAGATTGCCGGTGATGTTGACCCAGTTGCCGGTCGCGGTGGTGCCGTCGGCCTTGTAGAAGACGCCGCCCGTCGTGATGGCGAAAACGTCCTTGGTTCCCACTTGCGGATTCGGCACGATGCGAATCACGGCACCGGGGCTCTGGCCGTTAATCGCGAGTCCGTTGGCGATCGTGCCGATTGGAGTCCAGGGGGTGCCGCCCGTCGTCGTGGAGAAGATGCGACCGCTATTGGTGCCAGCGTAGAGGAAGTTGTTCGTCAGCGTCGGGCGAGCCGGGTCCGAGGCACCGAAGGCCACGGAGAGAACCGGCGTGCTATCCAGGTTGGCCGGTGCCCCCACCGAAATCCAGGTGACGCCCTGATCCGTCGTGCGGAAGACGCGACCGCTCAAGGCCCCAAACAACATTGCATTCGGATTCTGCGGGTTCGCGTTGGGTTGGGGAATTGGGATCGGAGAGTTGGACGCCGTGGTGGACGGCCAAAAGTCGCCGAAATCGAACAGCGAACCGGACGAACTGCCGGTGCGGCTAAACCCGCCGCCGAAGGCGTGATCCGAGGTGTTCGCTTGCACGCGGAAGAAATCGAGGGGTCCAGCCGTCGAGTTGAGATCGAACCCTGGAGTGCTGGGGCTGCGATACTGGAAGGCGGTGCCCGACCCGCCTTGATCGACGAGTACGCCGGCCCCGTCGCCCCTAGGCCCGCGCCAGTTCAGGTCGCCCGTGGCGAGAATGTTCGGGCTGGAAACGACGAACCCGCTGTGATCGCCCATGCCGTAGAAGAGCGCCCCGGCGAGGTCCGCCGCCAACTGGCTCGGCTGCACGGCCCCGCTGTAAAATTGCGAGACTTGCAGGTTCCCGTTCCGGTTGCCGCGTACCGCCTCGCTGAAGCCGATACCGTCCGAAAGCGTTCCGGTGCCGCGCGTACTGCCCGAATCGACGCCGGTGAACACGCCGTCGTCGGTTCCGAACAGCAGCCGCGTCTTGTTCGTCACCGGATCGGTGAACGACAGGATGCTATGGGTGTTGACCCCGGAGAAGCGGTTCTCGGTGCGGAAGCTACCAGTTTGATCGGGTACGTTGGGATCGAGAATGTCGCTGAACGGGCTCCACGAGATGTCCGCACCATCGTTCACGAAGAACCCGGCAGGCCCACCCCCGGTATCGCTGGTGCCCCGAACCCGAACGAGCGAGTTGGTGGTGAACGGCTGGTTGAAGTCGCGACCGCCGTAGAGGTTCAGGAAGCCGACCGGCGTTCCCGTGCCGTCCGCATAGATATTGAAGTTCGAACCGCCGATCAACACGCTGCCACGAACCGGGGTGTTCGAAGGCTGAAAGATTTGTGGCTGCAAGCCGCCGATCGTCAGTCGGTTCCCGTTCACCTCTGTGGTGAACGCCGGATTCGCGGCGTTCGTCGCGATGAAATTGCTCTCGTTGTAAAACGTGAAGTTGTGGGCATCGCGCATCTTCGTCAGATCGAGCCGGATGCTGTTCGTCCCCGCACCCGCCATGTACACGATGTACGGGTTCTCAGGGTCGACCGCGAGCGCCATGTTGTAGTCGCCCGAAGTGCCGACGTTCTGTTGGCCTCGACCTCCCAGTGCCAGGTTCGTCTCCTCGTTGTTCGTGCCGAATCCAATGGTCGGAATCCGCACCAGCGTCCAGTGTGCGCCGGCATCCTTCGTTACGTACAGTTGAGCAATTCCCTGGGCGTCCGTCGTCATGGCGTAGAGCCAGTCTCGGAGGAACGAATCCTTCAAGGGGTCTCCGCTGAGCGTGGGCACGGCCAGCGAAATGCGGTTGCCGCTGTTCGGATTCGAGGCCGGCAGCGCGGTCGTGATGTTGTTGCCAACGCTGACATCGACGATGAGCGGATT
This sequence comes from Gemmataceae bacterium, assembly GCA_043744695.1. Classification (GTDB taxonomy): domain Bacteria; phylum Planctomycetota; class Planctomycetia; order Gemmatales; family Gemmataceae; genus Urbifossiella. Next base: position 37,126 of record JAYTUG010000461.1, on the reverse strand, counting down.
GTTCGCTCCACCGGGCAGGAAGTCGAGGCTGGCGGCCGCAGGTGCCGAGGTCGTCCTGTACACGCCGGGGCCGGTGCCGACCGGCGTATTGCGGAAGGCCGCGAACAACTGCTGGAGGTTGCCCTCGAAGACCGTGTTGCCGGTGGCCGGATCGGTTTGATTGGCACTGGCGGCGGAGAGGACCACGTCGGTCGCGTTGCCGGCCATCACGCGGGTCCAGGTGTTGCCGCCGTTCAAACTTCGCCACAGCCCGTTCTGATTCGCATTACCGGAAAGGGCCATGTACACGATCACGCCACCGTCCTTACCCGGCGTCGGATCGACCACGAGCTTGTAGCCCGTGGAACCCACGAACAAGTGATCGCGGGTGTTCTGATCGGAGACCGGTAAGACCTTGCCCGTCGGGTCCACGTTCGTGGTGCTATCGAGCACCTGAAACGTGCGGCCGCCGTCCAGCGAGCGAATCACGCCGACGCCGGTCGCGGTCAGCGCGCCCGGCAGTTTGCCCTGCGTGCTGCCCTCGCCCGTGAGTGCGAGAACGATCGTCTGGTGCGGGTCGTTGTTGCGCGGGAAGAGAGCGAGGCTCGAGATGTTGATCGCACTCGTGGGTCCGAAATCCGTGAGGGGCACGTAAGACGGGCCCTTCGGCACGAGCCCGCCGTTCTGAAGCGACGAACTGCTGTTCAGGAAGTCGGTCGTCTTCCAGATGCCGCCGCCGGCCACCGCGACGAACACGGTGTTGCCCGTCGGGTCGGTCGGGTCCACCGCCAAAGCCGAGATCCGCGCCGCATTGGCGGTTTCGTTCGTCGGTGCCGGGCCGACCGGCGTCCAGTTCTGCCGAGTCAAGGAGTTCGTCGGATCCTGAGTGAAGATGCGGAACGCCGCCTGGAAGCGGTCCGCCGTCGCCTGTCCCAAACCGGTCGTCGGAACCTTCCGCGGGAAGGTCAGCGACCAGTTCACAATCTGAATCGGGGCTAACGCATTGAAGTTCGGATCGATCGTACTCGGGTTCGTCCCGCGGTTCGTCACGCGGAGCGTCCAGGTGCCGAACGTGGACTTCCCGATCAAGGCCGAGAGCGAGTTCTGCGGGCTGAAGTAGCCGGCCTCGCCCGCATTGAACGGCGGCTTGGCCGTCTGGATCGACGGCGCGTTCGGATCGCCGAGCTTGTTCAAGAATCGCGTGTTCGTGAAGTTCGCCGTCTGGTTTGCCGCACTCGGCGCGAGCGCCAACCCCGAGAAGAGCCGAATCGCGGTCACGCCCGTCGCCGTCGGCGGAACCAGGTCGATGTCCAGATCCCGCACGTTCGGGTGCGCGATATTGAGCAATAACTGAATCTGATGCAGCGTCGTTTCATCGATGGCGAAATCGACCGGAATGAACAGCGTCGAGTTGGTCACGCTCGGCGTGGTAGTGGTTCCCACGGTCGTGGCGGGAGGAATCACGACGCCGCTCGTGCGAGCGAAGTTCTGGATCTGGACCGTCAAGGCCTTCGGCAGCGTGAGCGACCAGTTGGTGATCTGAACGGGATCGAAAGTCATGAAGTTCGGATCTTGGGTCTGCGTATTGCTACCCGTGTTGAGCACGCGCAGGGTCCACACGCCGTGGGCCGACTTGCCCACGAGCGCGCTGAGCGGCGTCTGCGGGCTGTAGAACCTCGAGCCGGACAAGTACGGCGGCGTGCCGGCCAAAATGTTGGGAACGTTCGGATCGCCGACGCGGTCGACGAGCAGCGTGTTCGAAAAGTTCGCGGATGAAGTCGAACTGGCGTTCGCCGCCAAGCTGCCCGTGAAGAGGCGGATGGGGCCCACTCCGGTTGCATCCGGCGGGACCAAATCGATAGTCAGGTCCCGCACGTCCGGGTGCGAGATGTTCAAGAGCACGCGGATCTGCTCGAGCGTCGATTGCCGAATGATGTAATCGTCGTCGATGCTGATGAACGACTGGGTGACGGTCGGGCGGAAGGCTCCGGTGCTGTCCGGGCCGGCGGGAGGGATCGCGACCGCGTTCGGGTTCGAGAAGGCGAGGGGTGCCAGGTCGTTACTCGTGGGGTCGTCTCCGCGAAGCGTGTCGAGGCCCGCGTTGAGATTCGTATCGATCGCCGGGCCGCTGTTCGCCACCTTCAACCCGCGCGTTTCGTTGAAGTCCACCACGTACTGACCCGCCGGCAACGCGGTGTTGAACACGATGCGGAACTGCCGAGCCGAATCGCGGACGATCGTCGTGACGTTGGCAGTGGGGATGTCGCCGCTCGGCCCCGTGACTCGGACGATGTCCGAGGAGACGAACCCGCCGTTGGGGATGTCGCGGTCGAAGATCACGGTGAGATCGTTGCGCGGCCCCGTGAACGCCGCCGTGATCTGCGGGAGATCCGAACTCGCCAGCGAACCGCTGAAGTTAATGGTGTAAGTGATGTCGCCGGCATTCCCGGAGGAAGTGACGATCGCGGCCCCGCCGGACCCGCCGATGGAGGGCAACCCGTTCAACGCGGCCTGCACGGCGACCGCCGTCGCGTTGAACGCGAGCGGGCTGGTCGTGAAGCCCCGGAACGAAAGGGTGAATGTGCCGCTCGAGGCAATGACGCGGACCGTTTGAATTTCCGGCGCACCGACGACCCCGGTTCGAATCGTACCCACGATGGGGGCGACGTAGTGAACGTCCACGAGTTGCGGGACGTTCACGGCGCGGATCGAGTTGCCGAACGGGTTCTGTCCGAACTCGATGGCGTACGGGCCGGAAATGTTCTGAACCGGGAACGTCACGGTGAACGTGCGCGCCCCGCCCGTCACTCCGTTAAAGGTCGTGGCCACGGGCGTGACGGTGATGCCCTTGGTGATGGTCGCCGTCGCGCCGGCGGCTCCCACGGTCGTCATGATCGGCTGATTGGATCGCAGCCCACCGGTGAAGGTGACGTGGTAGATTCGCCCAACCACGACATTGTTGTTATCCCTGACAGCCTCGACCGTGACGACGACGTTGCCCGCGCCGACGTTGGTGAGAGCGGCAAGCGCATTCTGCAGGCTCGCGGTCGCACCGATCCCGCCGGACGCGGGAACGTTGTACGGCAGTGCGGCCGTGGTCTGCGGCCCGCTGCCGTTGTCGAACGTCACCGTGAAGGTACCGCTCGTTCCCAGAACCTGGAGATTCTGAACGTCGCTGATATCCCCGATCGGGCCGGTTAGCCGCAGGATGTTGGCCGGCGTGAACGTGGATGGGTCGATGTCCCGATCGAACCGCACTTGAAGCTGATTGCTCGTGATGTTGCGGAACATCCCGTCGGCCACGAGAATGTCCGGCCCCAATGTGACCGTGTACCTGCCCGTCGGCAAATTCGACGAGTACAAGATGTCGAACTTCGAGGCGATCCCATCGGATTCGTTCGTGGGAGTGACCGACGAAATCGTCCCGGTGATCGGACCAGACTGTGCGACCACCGCCGCGATGTCCACCTTGTCGAACGTGGTCACGTCCACGGCCCGATCGAGGGTGATGTGGAGTAACTGGGCGTTGTTGGCATCGCGGGTGGCGAATGACACCACGGTCGTTTCACCCGGTTGCCCGACGACGAGGAGGTGCGGCCCCGTCGAGATCAACGGCAGCGTGTTCAAATCGCTCGGTAGCGACAAGGGCTCGACGTTAAACGCATCCTTGCCCGAGGCACCGGGCACGGCATAAGCGTCGGTGTACAGGACCGGCGGCTGCGCCGACTTCGCGATCGTCGGATTGAAGTTCGTGCCGACTTCGCGCGTTCGCGAGTCGCCGTCTTGATCCATGAAGGTCTTGTCTTGATTCACCGTGATCGGATTTCCGGCCGCATCGAGGAACGTGATCGACCAGCCGTTCAACGTTCCGACTTCGCCACCTTGAACGTCTTCCACGCGAAGCGTCCAGTTTCCAGACAGCGACGTGCCGTTGAAAATGGCCAGAGGCGACTCGGGCTTGAAGACGCCCGTGAACGGGGCCGAGCCGCCGCCGATTGGCGTGAGTGCCGCATCGTTGAATCGCGTGTTCGTGTAGTTGTTTCCGCCGCCACCGTTGCGGTTCGAGAGAATCACGGAGAGCGGATTCCCCGGACCCGTCCCGTCGGCATCGGGGCCGAACAGCGTGATCTTCAAATCCTGATCGAACGTGTGCGTGATGTCCAACTGCACCTGAATGTTCTGCACCACCGGAGCCGGAGTTCCCCTCAGCACGGGAACCGAGATCGTCGATTCGAGCATCCCGAGATCGGGGATCGCCGAGGGCGTGTCGGCCGGCGTAAACATCGCCACCCGCTGTGAACGGACGCGATCCGAAACGTACGGCCCGACCGCGTAGCTGTAGGTGCCCGCGGCAGATTGCGGATTCGCGAACTGGATGAAGAATCGGGTCGCATTCTGGGGCGAACCTGCGATCCCGCTCGGAGGCGTCGTGGGGTCCAGGGCCACAATCGCGGAAACCGGAATGCGCGTGGCCGGCAGCCCGGCATCGCGGGTCGTCCCCGGAGCCCGGAAGAACACACCCACGAGGTCCGGGTTCCCAAGCAAGGCCGCCGTATCGAACGACGACGTATCGACCAACCGGTCGAAGGTGACGGTGAACCCATCGATCCGCCGCGTGCCATCGGCGGTGAACCTCTGGTTGTATCCTCCCGGCGAGGGGGCCGTTACGGCACCCCGATCGCTGAGCACGGTGGTGTCGTTGTCCACGATCCGCGGGCCGGCCGAAGTTTGCACGGTCGCAGTGTAAATGTTCGACCCAAACGCGTTCTCGTTCCCGGTCCAGAACGATTTGATCTGCCCGCCGTACGCGAGGAGCGATTGTCGAAGGCCAGCTTCTGCAACCCCGAGCGCCCGGAGGTTGGTGGGAATCGGCTCCAGCGCGACGACGTTGCGATTCAACTGATCGGTCGCGCTCTTGGTATTGTTCAAGTACGCGGTCAGGCCCTGGGTGCTGAAGCTGTTGCCGCCGTCGATGCTCGTGGAAACGTAGGTGGCCACGCGGGCGTTCGAGGCATCCCCGCGGGCGTCGTACCACATCACGACCACCGTGCCGGTCACCGGATCGACCGTCAGGCTCGGCATGAACTGGGAACGATTGCCTTCGGTAACATTGTCGGAGGCGCTGTCGTCGTTCACGCGAACCGGGGTTCCCCAAGTGCTGCCGGCGTTATCCGAAGTGTTGACGAAGATGTTCCCATTTCCAGTGGGGAAGTCGATCCTGGTGTACGCGGCGTAGAGGCGGCCGCTGAACGGGCTGAACGAACCGAGGCTCAAATCGTAAGCCACCGAGACGGCCCCGCCGAATCCGAGCGCCGTCGCGTTGGTGGCACCCGTTCCGCCGAGATTGAAGCCCGTACCCGCCACGCCGGGTGTCGGATTGGACGCCGTTCCGAGCGGATTCGGAACCTTATCCGTTCCGAAACCTGTATTGCTGATCAGCGAAGACATTTGGAGGGACCACGAAACCAATCGGCCCTGCAGCACACCCGGTGTGGGGCCCGCCGCACGATCGTCGTCGCGGAAGTCCTGAATCCGGAGGGTCCAGGTGCCATTCAGGCTGGCCGCATCCGTACCGTAGAGCGAGGAAAGAGTCCCGTTCTCCGGCCGAAAGTGCGCGATGTAAGGGGCCGAATTACCCGAGTCGAAGATGAGCCGGGCGGCCTCCTGATCGAACACCGTTCCGCTGACGAACTGGTTGTTCACACCGATACCGGTGTTGCCACTGGTGTCGTTGTTGTCCACGAGGCCGCTCGGCAACGGCGTGGGGCGTGCGTTGTTGAGCCCGTCGACTCGGCTGTCGAGAAGTTGGATCGGACCGACTCCCGCTCCGGGCGGCGGAATCAGCGTGATCCGCAACTGGTTCACGTGCGGGTGCCGAATTGCCAGCGTCACGTTGATGTCCGAGAGCGCGGAGAAAAATGCACCGTTCGTCGAGAGGGCCGAGTTGTCGATCACCACGTTGATGGTCGAATCCGAGTTGAACGGAGAGTCCGGAATGGCATTATTCGAATCGATGAGCGGCTCGCTGATGGCCGTGCCCAGCCCGGTGGGCGACTGGTAATTCGTCGTGGTCTGGTTGGCGACCGTCTGTGTGGAATAGAGCGGCAAACCGTCTGGTGTCGACGTATCCGAAATCGTGCCGCCTCCCGGCAGCGACCAGAAGAATTGAAGCTGGCCGGGGACGGTACCGGTGGTTCGGTTATTCAGGTCGCCGGGGGTGAAGACGATTCGCGGAGCCACGCCGCCGCGAGGGGCGTCCGGAAAGGTGGAAACTGGAACGGCAAACCCGCGGTCGCTCACGGGAACGGGCGTGCTCCACGAGAGGCCGCGATCGCGAGAACCCGCCGCGAAGATTGCGGTCGGCGTGAACTGCGCCGGGCTGGGCGTCTGGTGGCCAGCCGTCGCCACCGGCGTGAGTGCATTCGTATTCCAGGCTACGTACACGGCCTTGCCGGCCTTGTTCGCACCCAGCATCGTATCCACGGGCGTAATGTTCGCCGTATCGGGATCGGTGTAGGCATCCACGTTATTGTCGACGGCCACGGTCGGGTTGTAAACCGGATCCTGGCCGAGCCATTCGTAGAGCACGACCGAGGGGTTGAGTACCGAGACGCCGTTGCCGACGGCGGGGGTCGTTTGTTGGACCGCGAAACTCGCGACCCGCAATCGACCCGCCGTGGCGAAGTCGGCCGTCGTCGAAGTCCAGACGACGTACAGATCGCCGGTGCGGGAAAAGGCGACCGACGGGCTATTCACAGTCGTGAGCGTGATGCCGCCGGGACCGGCCAAGGGGAACGTGTCCGGGTTCGAGATTGTGAACCGGCTCCAAGTCTGGCCGCCATCGCGGCTGATCTGGCCGCTCAGAGCCGGAAACGGATTGCTCCCGCTATTGATGGTCGCCGAGACCACGACAATCGTGTTCGGATTGGTAGGATCGGCCACGGCCTGCGGCGCGAAGCCCGCGTCGATCACCCGAGTATCCGAAGCGGTAACGGGCGGAAGCGTTGCGGGCACCAACCGATGCTCGAACTCTTCCAGCCGCAGGCGAATCCGATTGCGCGCCAGCGACGCATCCCCGGAGACCCGCGGACCCCGGTTCGACCACCGCTTGAAGAGCTCGGCAAGGGATTTCTTCGACATGTTTCGCTTCCTGTTCCTGACCCGGGTGCTGAACCGTGGTGCCGACCGTGCTTCGTTAGGGCCGAAAGAAGTCACTCTGCCATCGCAAGACGGGAGAGTGCTACCTCACTCAAGACGGGACAGAGCCCCGTAGAGATTTCTTCCGGGCCGAACGAATGCACTGGCCCCTTCGGGAGAAAGACCGGTTTTACCGGCCTGAACCGCGCGATCGGCGCATTTGCACCGGTTCCGCGGCCCACGGGGCAATGGTCGAAATGAACTTACCCGCGCCGCTCGCGAACGGCCAAATGGGAGCTTCGGGAAGGTGCTGGTTCTCGTGCCGGGCGTGTCGCATGGCGCGGTTTCTTCGGATCGTGCCACAGAACGCCGCCCCAGATGCTCCCAAGTCCGTTCTAGGAAACGGATTTTGATCGTTGTTGCGTCCCCAGCATTTCGAACGATTTTCACACCAGCTCGACAGCCGAGCCCAAGAAATGATTTGTTCCCACCTCAAGTTTAATCCGAAGCTCGCGCATCAAGATCGGCGGTTCGGCGCGGCACCATGGTGCAAATCCCGTTCTTGGCAATGCTCAAGAATGTCGAGGTCAAATAGCGAGGCCGAGCCTCGAAGATGCACGCCGGAGGCCAAATCCTCTTTCCACTGCTCCGGCCGCACTCCCGACGCTCCACTAGCATGACGACATGCAGACTCCCATCGTTCGCGGCATCGAAGAGGTTCAGGCGGCCGTGGCTCGTGCCCGCGGGCTGGGGCTGAACGTCGGTTTCGTGCCGACAATGGGTGCCTTGCACGAAGGTCATGCCGCGTTGATCCGCGCCGCCGGGCTGCCGAGTGCGTTCGTCGTGGTTTCGATCTTCGTGAACCCGACTCAGTTCGGACCGAACGAAGATTATTCGAAGTACCCGCGCACGCTGGACGCGGATCGAAGTGTGTGTGCCGCTGCCGGGGCGAATCTGATCTTCGCGCCGTCCGCGGACGAGATGTACCCGACGAACGCGGCCGCGTTCGTGGATGTGGCAAAACTCGGGGACGCACTGTGTGGGGCGTCGCGGCCGGGGCACTTCCGTGGAGTCTGCACCGTCGTGTTGAAGCTGTTCAACATCGTCGCGCCGGATGTGGCGTACTTCGGCGCGAAGGACTATCAGCAGGCCCGCATCATTCAGCGGATGGTGAGCGATCTGAACGTGCCGGTGATTGTGAACGTTCAACCGACGGTGCGGGAGGCGGACGGCCTCGCCCTGAGTTCGCGGAACCGGTATCTCTCGGCCGAGCAACGGGCTGCGGTGCCGGCGATTTACCGCGCATTGCAAGCGACGCAGGACCGCGTTTCGACCGGCGAACGCGAGGTTTCCATTCTCGAAGCGAGCCTTCAAACCGAGCTCGCGGCAATCCCCGGCGCTCGGATCGACTACGCCAGCATCGTGGACGCCGAAACGCTGCAACCGCTCGCCTTACTCGATCGCTCGGCCGTCGCGGCGGTTGCCGTCTACCTCGGGACCACGCGACTGATCGACAACATCGTGCTGGGAAAGTGACAATCCGTTCCGAGTTGCAGTGTCAAAGTACCGCGCGATTTCGCACAATAGGAACGTCGTCGGCGCAAGGCCGCTCCGGCGCACCACGTCACCCAGGACCGCATCGGGATGAAAGCCACCCCTACCGACGGCGAACGTTCACTCGCCGTATTCATCGACTTCGAGAACATGGGGCTCGGGTTCAACAATCGCCGCGACCGCTTCGAAATCGGCAAGGTGCTCGAACGCCTCGTCGAAAAGGGCAAGATCGTTGCCAAGAAGGCGTACGCCGATTGGAGCCGCTTCGGCGCCTACACCGGCGGGCTGCACGAAGCCGCGATCGAACTCGTCGAGATTCCGCGCCGCGGCATGTCCGGCAAGAACTCCGCCGACATCCGCCTCGTGGTCGACGCCATCGACCTCGCCTATTCGAAGGACCACATCGACACGTTCGTGATCGTGTCCGGCGACAGCGACTTCTCGCCACTCGTGTCCAAGCTCAAGGAACTCGGCAAGCACGTGATCGGCCTCGGCCTCTGCGACGCCACCTCGGACCTGCTCCGCGACAACTGCGACGAGTTCATTTACTACGAAGACCTCGACCGCGCCCCGATCATCCCCGTCGCGGGCAACGAACTCATTCCCGAGAAGAAGCGCAAGGTATTCGCGCTGCTCCTCGATTCGCTGCTCGCGCTGCGCCGCGAGAACAAGGACGTGCTCTTCTCCTCGATGGTGAAGGACACGATGAAGCGGAAGAAGCCTTCCTTCAACGAGGATTACTACGGCTACCGCGCGTTCAGCGAGTTGCTCGAAGACGCGCAGAAGGAAGGGCTCCTCGAGATCGAGAAGCACCGCACGAGCGGCATGTACATCGTGAGCCGATTCGGTTTGGAGATGAACAATGCCTCCGCTCCGCTTCCGCCTCCCGCGCTGAATACACCGGCGAGGAACGCTCCGCCGCCCGAACGGAAGGACCCTCCGCCGCCGCGCAATGGGGGTCGCGATTCCGGTCGGGTGCAACCGCCGGTCGAACGCCAGCCTGCGGAACGGGGCCGCGGCCGGACGGCACCGCCTCCTCCCGCGACGCTCCCCATGAGGCCGCTGCCGGCACCGCCGCCGCTTAAAGTGGTGCAGGCTCCGCCTGAGGTCGAGGAACGTCCCCTCGGTCGCGCGCTAGTCGAAGACGTCGATGCGGGCGACGACTTGGACCTGATTCCGTCTTACGGCCGGAAGAAGGTCGTGCAGGCGGAGCCCGCGAAGCCGCCCGCTCGCCGGCCCGCGGCGAATGCGAACGCAAGTGTGAAACCGGCGGTGCGTCCGGCGGCGGCTAACGACGATGCCGAACCGAAACGAGGCCGCGGTGCGGCTGCTCCGCGGGGTCGCGCGGCGAGCCCGCCCACCGCACCGGTCGCTCGCCGTAAGCCCGTCGAGGAACCGGCGCCCGCCCCACGGCAAGCCGCGCCGCGTCCCGCGCCGAGGCCTGCACCCGCGCCCCGGCCCGCACTGCGCCCACTCGTGGAAGACGACGACTTCGGCGCGGGACTCGATTGAGACGCTTGCGGCTTCGCGATGGCGACTGGACTCCATCGCGAAGCCGCAAGCGGCAATCGTGTATCGTGAATTGCAGCTCGCCTTCCACCTCTTCGTAAATAAAACCCCCTCGTAGTTCCCACCGCGCTGACACTGCATCTGGAGTTGCCCGTGCCGCTGCTGTTTGCCGTCACGCTGTTCGTCAGCGCCTCGCTTCTGTTCATGGTTCAGCCGATGGTCGGGAAGATGATCCTGCCGCTGCTCGGCGGGAGCCCGGCCGTGTGGAATGCCTGCATGGTGTTCTTCCAAGCCCTCTTGCTCCTCGGCTACCTCTACGCCCATCACGTTTCCACGAAGTACTCCCCCAAGCGGCAGTGGGCGCTGCACACCATCGTGCTGCTCGTGCCCGTGTTCGCGATGGTGCTGGCGGTGGCGCTCAGCCCCAAGCACTCGCCCATCGCCGTGGCCGAGAGCCTCGCGCCGTCCGGCGATACGAGCCCGTTCCTCGCGGTGATGGCTCTCATGAGCGTTGCCATCGGCATCCCCTTTTTCGTCGCATCCACGAGCGCCCCGCTCCTTCAGAAGTGGTTCGCGTACACGGGCCATCCGTCGTCGAGCGATCCGTACTACCTGTATGCCGCCAGCAACGTGGGCAGCCTCATCTCGCTGCTCGGATACCCGCTGTTCATCGAGCCGAACCTCACGGTGAACGAGCAGGCGTGGCTCTTCGCTGCGGGGTTCGCCCTTCTCTTCGTGCTGATCGTGCTCTGCGGCTGGGCTGCGGCCAACCCCATCGGCGTGCCTCCAATTGCCGAGAGACAGCCCAGTGGGAAGAACGCCTCGACGCTGGAAATCGAACCGCCGCCGAGTGCGATGCGAGTTGCGAAGTGGATCGTGCTCGCCTTTGTCCCTTCGAGTTGGATGCTGGGCGTCACGTTCTACATGACGACCGACATCGCCTCGATTCCGCTGCTTTGGGTCGTGCCGCTCGCGCTGTACTTGGTCACGTTCATCATCGCCTTCGGCCGCGTGCCGTCGTGGTTCCGCCTCGTGATCGGCAACCTCGCCCCGGTCATGATCCTGCTGCTCGTGTTCGTGAAGGTCTCGGGTGTGGTCAGCGGCCGGCCCGCGATCGCGCTGATGCTCCACATCACGACGTTCTTCGCCGTGTCGCTCATGTGCCATTACGAACTCGTCCGCGACCGCCCGAAGGACGTCACGCACCTCACCAAGTTCTACCTGATGATGTCCGTGGGCGGCGTCCTCGGCGGGCTCTTCAACGCACTCATCGCGCCGCTCATCTTCGCGCTCGCCTACGAGTACGATATCGTCATCGTCGTGGGATGCTTAATGGTGCCGGTTCTGATCGAACGAGTGACGCCGACATCGCCCGAACTCGCTGCTTTTAAGCGGAAGATCACTCTCGGACTGAACTTCCTGCTCCCCGCCCTCACCGGCTTCTTTTTCTGGCTGCTCGTGTCGGTCGTCTCGCAACGCGAGTTCTTCTCCAAGATGGTGAAGTGGATCGTGGCCCACGCACCGGTCTCGGACAACACGGTGGTCGCGATCCTCGTTTATGCCGTGCCAGTGATGGCGTGCTTCTTCTACGTCGATCGCCCGTTCCGCTTCGCGGCGGCCGTGGCCGTGCTGCTCGGCATCCACACCTACCGCGATCAAGACACCGACGTGGTGTACACCGAGCGCACGTTCTTCGGCATTCTCAAGGTCGAGGAACGCGGGGTCTTCACACGACTCGTTCACGGCACCACGCTGCACGGCACCCAGATCAATCAGTACTATCTCGTGCGGGCCGATGCCCCGGTGCCGTTCGGGTCGTTTAGCCCTTGGGATGTGATCGCCCTTGAAGGCGGCCTCGCGGCCTGGGATCCGCGGCAAGAACCGCTCACGTACTACCACCGCACCGGCCCCGTCGGGGCGATGTTCCGCGAACTCCGGACTCGCAAGAACGGCGTGGATGCTAAGGCCGACGTGGCCATGGTCGGCCTCGGCACCGGCTCCGCGTCGTGCTACGCCCTGAAGGGCCAAAAGCTCGACTTCTACGAAATCGACATCGGTGTGAAGCGGCTCGTGGCCGACACCGACAAGTACTTCACCTACGTGCGCGATGCTCGCAACCGCGGAGCGACGCTCGACATTCACATGGGCGATGCCCGCCTCAAGCTCAAGGAACTCGCGGACAAGAAGTACGCGCTCTTGCTCGTGGACGCATTCAGTTCCGACGCCATCCCGGTCCACTTGCTCACCAAGCAGGCGGTGCAACTTTACTTGGAACGCATGACGGACGACGGCATTCTCGCGCTGCACATTTCGAACAAGTACGTGCGGCTCGAACCGGTCGTTGCGAAGATCGCGGAGGAACTCGGGCTCGCGGCTCGGGTCTGGAACGACGACAGCGAGAGCCGTCCGGGCAAGACGGCCTCGAGTTGGGTCGCGTTGGCGAAGGACGAGAAGACGCTCGGTACGCTCGCGGCCCCGGCCAGCCAGCAGATCATGGCCTTCGGGACCAAGAACCTCGAACTCGTCGAACTCCTTAGGAAGTACGGGGCTGAGTATCCGGCAAAGAAAGCGCTCACCGAGCACTACGGTGGCGACGACCTCGCGCTGGAAGACTTCGGCACGAAGTTCGGCGGGCAGGCCGCAGTCTTGGCCGAATACGTCCGCAAGGGCGGCTTGCTGAAGCAGGAACTCACGATCGGCGACCTCTCTGAGATCGTCTTCGGCCAGATGTTCCACAAGCTCAAGGTGCTCGACGACGTGCCGCTCTGGACCGACGATTATTCGGACGTACTCCGGGTGATGATGTTGAAGGAAGTGCAGTGGGTTCGAGAAAAGCTCGGCCTGCCAGTCCCGGTGAAGGAGTGAGCGCGCCGATCATCGGCGTGGTCGGAGCCAGCGCCCGGGCCGCGGTGATGTCGCTGGCGCGGGCCGGGCATTCGTGCTGGGCCGTAGACCTGTTCAACGACCGCGATTTGAAGCGAATCGCGGCCTGTGCTCGCTGCCCGTTCGCCGACTTTCCCCAAGCAATTCCCAGGCTCGCGGAGGCATTCCCGCCCGGCCCCGTTATGTACACTGGCGGTCTGGAGAATCATCCCGAGGTCGTGCGCGAACTCGCCCGTCACCGTCCACTCTGGGGCAACGGCCCCGAGGTACTCCAAGGCGTTCGCGATCCGTTCGAACTGACGAACCGGGGATTCCCCACTCCGGTCGCTTACGCTCCCGGCTCGCCAGTACCAGAGACCGACCGCTGGCTTCTCAAATGGCGGCGTTCCTCGGGAGGGCTCGGCGTTCGTTTTGCAGTTCCAGGCGAAATCGTACCCACGGGGCACTACGCCCAGCAATTCGTCGAAGGCCCTTCGATGTCGGCCGTGTTCCTCGATCAGCAGATGCTCGGCGTCACGGAACAACTCATCGGCACGCCCTGGCTTCACGCGAAGGAGTTTCATTACGCCGGCACGATCGTAGGAGCCGGAAGCGTAAGCGACGATCGGCTGGAAAGCATCCGTCGCTTACGCTTCCGGCTCGTCGGCTACTTCGGCATCGACTTCATCATGAACTGCGACGCGCCCTTCGTCGTTGAGGTGAACCCGCGCTACCCGGCGTCCGTCGAGGTGTTGGAACATGCCGCTCACCTCGATCGCGCGGTCGGCAAGGCGATCTACTTCGCGCCGCACGCCTTTCGCTTTCCGCGAACCGGCCCGTGGGATGCCGATCTCGATGTGCCGTTCAATCCGTGGCGGTTGCCCGGCTTCGCCGACATACCCGAACCCGATGAGCCGATGGAAGCCGGTTCACCCGTGCTAACGTTTTTCGCGTCGGGTTCGACGGTCGCGTCGTGCCGGGAACAGCTACAATCACGAGCAGCGGAACTCGATCTCCTCTTCGCGAGCGCCTGACCATGACCCTCAACGAACGCGCCAATCTCATCGCAGATGAACTGGAGCGCAACGCGGATCGCTTGCGTCTTGTGGTGTCGAAGGTAGCCGGGGCGCGGGTCATCGATTGCGGCGGCGCGGTCACCGGGAGCCTCGCGGCTGGGCTTGCCATGGCCCGCGCTTGCCTAGCCGATTTGGCCGAGGTGAGTTATGTGCCGTGCCCCGTGGTCGGCGGCCCCGCCGTGCAAGTGACGACCGACGATCCGGTGCGGGCGTGCCTCGCTTCGCAATATGCGGGCTGGCAGGTGCAGGTCGACAAGTTCTTCGCGATGGGCTCTGGGCCGATGCGGGCGCTCTCGGCCCGAGAAGACATCTTCCAGCACATCCCGGGGAAGGAAGTGTCGCCGGTCGCGGTCGGCGTTCTCGAAACCCGCAAGCACCCGACCGAAGACGTGATCGCGAGCATCGTGGCGAAGCTTCCTGCGAGCGCCGAATCGCTCACACTGTTGGTCGCTCCGGCGTCCAGCCTCGCGGGCACGGTTCAGGTCGTGGCGCGATCCATCGAGACGGCACTGCACAAACTGCACGAGTTAAAATTCGACGTGACGCAGGTGGTCTCGGGATACGGCATCGCTCCGCTGCCGCCGGTGCATCCGGACGAACTCGCGGCCATCGGCCGCACCAACGACGCGATCCTTTATGGTGGCTCGGTCGTGCTTTGGGTCCGCGCTGACGACGAACTGCTCGAAGCGATCGGCCCCAAGGTGCCGTCGAGTTCGTCGAAGGATCACGGCGAACCGTTCGCGACCATCTTCAAGCGCTACGGCGACTTCTACAAGATCGACCCGCTGCTGTTCTCGCCGGCCGAGGTCGAGTTCCGCAATTTGAAAACGGGCCGCTGCTTCCGCTTCGGCAAGGTCGAACCGGGACTGGTGCGGAAATCGTTCGGCATTTAACCGCCGGCTTGCCGGCGGTCTTTTCAAACACGACCGCCGGCAAGCCGGCGGCTAAATGATATGCACATTGCGATTCTGTCTGGCCACGGTGGCTGGCACGTGGAGGACTTGATCCGTGCCGCGGGCGAACTCGGGCACGCGGCCCGGGCCGTGGACTTCCGCCATCTCGCCTGTGGAGTCGAAGCAGGACCCGCGCCGCTGGCGGGGTTCGATGCCGCGATCGTGCGCACGATGCCCAGCGGTTCGCTGGAACAGATCGTCTTTCGCATCGATGTGCTTCACGCGGCCGCGGCGAACGGCGTGAACGTGGTGAACCCACCGCGAGCCCTCGAAACGTGCGTGGATAAGTACCTCACGAACGTGCGGTTGGCGAAGTCCGGTCTGCTCACACCACCTACGCACGTGGCCCAGCGGGCCGACGACGCGATCGAGGCCTTCGAGCGCTTAGGCCGCGACATCGTGCTTAAGCCGATCTTCGGATCGGAAGGTCGTGGCATGGTGCGGCTCACCGATGCCGAGACCGCGTGGCGAACCTTCCACGTGCTCGAACGCACGGGCCAGGTGATTTATCAGCAGCAATTCGTGCGGCATCCGGGTTGGGATTTGCGCGCGTTCGCCATCGAGGGTCGGGTCGTGGCCGCGATGAAGCGAAGTTCGCGCGGCGACTGGCGAACGAACGTCGCCCAGGGCGGCCTCGCGGAGCGCGTGACGCTGAGCCGCGAACAAGAGGCGTTGGCTTTGAAGGCGGCGGAGGCCGTGGGGTGTCCGGTGGCCGGGGTCGATTTGCTGCCGGGGCCGGGCGGCGAACTGTACGTGATCGAAGTGAATGCCGTCCCCGGCTGGCGAGCGCTGGCCGCCGCTAGCGGTGTGGACGTGGCCCGAGAAGTCGTTCGATATTTGTCTTCGTAGTTGGTCGGATCCTTCAGGAGTTGTTATGAAGCGGCGCTCGACATTCGCGCGTCGAGGCTCTTACACTTCGCTTTCCGTTCGGGTAAACTCTCCTTCACCCGCCGGAGAACTGCTCGTGCTCATCTTCGATTCGCACCTCGACCTCGCGCTCAACGCCGTGGACTGGAACCGCGACCTCCGCATGAGCATCGCCGAGATTCGCGCCCAGGAATGCCAGCTGAACATGACCGACCCCGGCCGGCGGACGAACACCGTCAGCTTCCCGGAATTGAAGCGCGGTCAGGTCGGCCTCGGCGTCGCCACCCTGATCGCTCGCCAGGAACGGCAGATCAACCACTTCCTCGGCTACACCACGGTCGAAGCCTGCTACGCCGTTGCAATGAGCCACGTCTATTATTATCGCGCGATGGAGAAAGCCGGGTGGATGCGGCAGATCAAGACCAAAAAGGACCTTCAACAGCACGTGACCGACTGGAAGAACGACCCGAAGGAAACGCCGTACGGCTACATTATTAGCATGGAATGCGCCGATGCCGTGATCGATCCGGACAACATCCGCGAGTTCTACGAGATGGGCCTGCGAGCGATCGGCATCACGCATTACGGGCCGAACCGCTACGGCGGCGGCACCCAGTGCGAAGTGGGCTTGGCCGTCGACGCGTTGCCACTGTTGCGGAACATCGAGGAACTCGGCATCGCTGTGGACATGACGCACCTTTCGGACAAAGCCTTCTGGCAGGTCGCGGATCGCTTCGGCGGTCGCGTGCTGGCGAGCCATCAGAACGCCCGCAAGTTCTGCGATTGGCAGCGGCAGTTCTCGGACGAACAGATCGAGTTTGTGATTAAGCGCGACGGCGTGCTCGGCGTCGCGTTCGACGCCGTGATGCTTCAACCCGGTTGGGTTCGCGGCACCTCGAAGCCCGAAGTGACCATCGAACGCGTGGTCGAGAACGTCGACCACGTTTGCCAACTGGCCGGGAATTGCCGGCACTCGGGCATCGGTAGCGATCTCGATGGCGGCTACGGCTGCGACCAGACTCCATCCGATTTGAACACGATTGCCGACATGCAGAAGGTCGGCGAACTTCTGGCGAAGCGGAACTACAAGCAGGCCGACATCGAGGCGATCATGCACGGCAACTGGATCCGCTTCTTCTCCGAAGTGCTGCCGAACTGATCGCCGCGCGCATTCAATGCGGGCCTTCGCCTTCTTGCAGGAGCGGCTTCATCGGCTCCGGCGGGGCGAAGTCGCGGATCGCCAGGCGCGTCTGATGTTCCTGGAAGTCGCTGCCGTCCGGCTTCTTCCCTTGGAAGTAGTCCTTCTGCCAGCCCTGCTTCACAGCCTCGGGGTCGCGCGAAGCTAGGCCCGTGAGAAAGCCCGAGCGGCTCGTCTGCCACTCCAGATACTTGGCGTGCAATGCCGCGTCGGCTTCGATCGGAACGCGCTTCGGAATCAGGCTCTCGGGTAAGCCGCGCGGCAACGGCACCAACATGCAGAACGGCTCGCCCTTCTCGAAACTCACCCACTCGCATATCCGCGTCAGCTTCCAGTTCATGGTGAACGTGGACATGAGCCAGTCGGTCTCGACGATGCCTTCGAGGGGCTGGATGCCGTCTTTGATGTGGTTGGCCGGACCTTTGACCCAGAGGTTGATGCCGGGCGGCGTGCGGAAAAGATACGGAATCGAGAACGTGACGGTGCCGACGCCGAAGTGGCTGAGAATGCGGTTGTCCGGCGGGCCGTCGAACTGAACTTCGACGTCGGTCTTCTCGGGGCCGCCGTACCAGTAGGCGCGGAAGGACGCGGGCGAGAGCAGCACCCACCCGCACTGATTGGCGATAACCAGCGGCAGGCACCGATAGGGGAAGCGCACGTGGGCTCGGTCCATCCAGTCGCGTGCGATGGGGGCCGATTCGATGGCGTACTGCTGGTCGGCGTAGAGTTCGTAGGCGATGAAGTCGTTGTTGGGCGGTGTTTCCGAGGACATGGCTCCATCCAGGAGAAGGCAAAGAAGCTCACCCATGGCAATGGGTGGGTTCGACTTTTATCGCGAAGCCGCGAGCGGCTTGGTGACGATCCTCGGGTTCGGCGAACATTCGTAGGTGCGGCCCGCTTCCGCATCATTGTCGCGGTTGATCAGTGCGAGTTGATACATCCGTTCGCCGGCCTCCGTTGGGTATTCGCCCGTGATGCACCCGCGGCACAACTGATCGTCCGGCAGGCCGATGCACCGAGCGACGGCGTCCACGGGAAGGTAGAAAAGGCTCGTCGCCCCGAGTTCCTTCGCCATCGCGTCCTGCTCGGCAACGGTCGGCACCTTCCCGGCCATGCGCTGCGGCGCGAACAGTTCGCTCACTTTGCTCATGTCGATGCCGTAGAAGCACGGCGCGAGTATCGGCGGGCACGCCACGCGAACGTGAATCTCCGCCGCGCGGCCCTGATCCTTCAAGTGGTGCAACAGGCTCTTGAGCGTGGTGCTGCGGACGATCGAATCTTCGACGAGGATTACGCGCTTCCCTTCGAGCACTTCGCGCAAGGGGGTAAACTTGAGTTGCGCCTTGTCGCTGCGGTTCGCGCCTTCGATGAAGGTGCGACCGATGTAGCGGTTGCGAATGAGGCCTTCCACGCAAGGGATGCCGAGTTCGAAGGCCATCGCATCCGCGGCCGCCTTCCCGGTATCCGGCACCGGCACGACCACGGTATCGCCTAAACCCATCGGCACGCGATCGAGCAGGCGCTCCTGCTTCGCCAGTTCCTGGCCGAGCTTCGCCCGCGACAGGTACACGCTGCGGTTGTCCAGCGTACTGGCCACGTTCGCGAAATAAATCCATTCGAAGAAGCAGTGGCTCTTGCGGCGCGGCTCGGCGAACTGATGCATGCTCAGCTTGCCGTCCTGAATCAGGATCATGTGGCCCGGTTCGAGCGATTGAATCTTGCGGAAGCCGATGTTCTGGAGGGCGACGCTTTCGCTGGCCGCGCCGAAGACCGAACCTTCGTGGGCCCAGCACATCGGCCGTAGCCCGGTTGGGTCGCGCAGCACCACCATGTCGCCCATCGCGTTCAAGAACACGATGTTGTACGCGCCGTCGAACTTCTGGCTGAGCCGCGAAAAGAGTTCCACCCAGTTCGGCCGCACGCCTCCGAGCATCTCGTGCGCGATGTAGTGCATGATGACTTCGGTGTCGTTCTCGCGCGGCAGGTGGTAGTCGTGATTCTGGAGGAGTTGATCGCGAAGGGCAGAGAAGTTCGTGAGTTGGCCGTTGAAGGCGAAGGCGAACCACTTCCACTTACACCCGTGCTGCCGCTCGAACGGCTGAGCGTATCGGCGGCTCGTAGCCCCGCACGTCGCATAGCGCGTGTGCCCGATAGAAGCCCGGCCCGCGTACTCCTCCATGATGCTCGCGTACTTCGCCGGATGGTTGATCTTGAACGCCTCGATGACCGTGCCGAGTTCCTTGTACGTATCGAGGAGCAGGTCGCGATTGGGGTTGAAGCTGGACATGCCGGCGGCGAGTTGGCCGCGGTTCTGCAGGTCGAGGAGCATCCGCGGCATGTGCCGCGAGAGTTCGTCCGGGTCGCCGGACCAGACGTGCGATTTCTCTTTGTCTGCGGGGGTGGGCAGATAGTAAAGCGCCGCCACACCGCATTCGTGGTGCAACTCGTCCATGTCACCGCCGGGTTGAGAGGGTGGAAGAGTGCGTCGCCGCCAAAGGAATGATAGCGGATGGAACCGCGTCCGGAGGAAGATTTTTGGAGCCCGCGAATCGCGGCAACTAGAATGGCGTGAAACGCGGGAACGGTAGAACTTTAATGGATCTCGCTCATCAACTCCGGACGCACCTCGAATCGCTGCGCTCGGCGGGCGTCGAGTTCGTGCCCGTCGGTGAACGATTGCATTTCGCTCAGGCGGTTGCCGCTTCGCCCGTCGTTGAAGTAGCGCCGCAACGCGAAGCCGCGAGCGGCCCGGAATCGCGACGGCACGCACTCACCGTTCTCGCCAAACGAATCGCCCCGTGCGACCGATGCCCGGAACTCTTCTCCACGCGAACGCAGACCGTCTTCGGCGTCGGGCCCGTCGATCCCGAGATTTGCTTCGTGGGCGAAGCACCGGGTGCCGACGAAGACGCACGCGGCGAACCGTTCGTCGGCAAGGCCGGGCAACTTCTGGACAAGATCATCGGTGCGTGCGGGTTCAAGCGCGAAGAAGTTTACATCTGCAACACGATCAAATGCCGGCCCCCAAACAACCGCACGCCGAGTACCTCGGAACGCGACAACTGCCGCGAGTATTTCGACGAGCAAATCGCACTGGTGAATCCGAAGTTCATCGTCTGCCTCGGCGCGACCGCGGCGCAGAACGTTCTCGGCTCAACCCTCGGAATCGGCAAGCTTCGCGGTACGATGCACACTTTGGGGGCGATCCCCGTACTCTGCACGTTTCACCCGGCGTATTTGCTGCGCGACGAGTCGAAGAAAAAGGACTGCTGGGACGACATGAAGATGCTGCTGAGCGTGATGGGCCGTGCGATTCCGGGCAAGGGCTAGCCTGGAAGCGCGGTCGTCCCGCGCTTCCGGATGAATCACTTCTTCGCGGTTTGATCGTCCACGATGATCTCGTAGCTGCCGCCGCGCACGATGACGCGGAAGATCGTCTCCTCGATGTTCTCGGGTCGGCGATTGCGGTAGCCGATCTCTTTCTTCGAGACCTCGTCTTCGAGACCCCTCGGGAAGAAGGCCCAGAACGACTTGGCGTTTTCCTTCACGCCGAGCACTTCGCATACGGCCCGTACCGAGTCCGGCCGCGTGTCGCTGAACTTGATCTGCCCGGCGAGCTTCCGCAGATCGTCGTCGGTACACATCTTCTTTTCGTTGAAATTCTTCAAATTGGTGAAGTACATACACTGCTTGTTCTCGGGTGGGAGCGGCACGATCACGACTGCGCCCATGGCCGCGAGTTGCGCGATGTAATCTTCGCCGCTGCTGGTGCGGAACCGCATGACCCAGCGGAGCGAACGCGCTCGCGAGGAGTTGGCTCCGGTGCCGCCGGGTCCCGTTCCTTTGGTGCCGTCGTCGCCGCTGCCCGCTCCTGGCCCGGAGCCTTTCTTCGCGCCGATGCCGAGCAACTTATCCGCGAGCGTCTTGTCCACGGCAGCGTACGCCGGCGCGTTAAAATCCGAAACCGGGATGTTCCCCTCGTTCTCGTACTTGAGCGATTCCTTGATGTTGTCTTTGATCACGGGCAGTTGGCTGGGATCGGGCAGCACTTTGAGTTGCTCTTCGAGGGAGGTGCTCTTGGCTTCCTTGAGCGGGTCTTGAATGCCGCCGGAACCGGCCGAGCCGGTGCCTTCGTCGTCGAGGCCGCCCATGTCCGGAACCAAGCTCACCGGCACGCCGGACTTGTCCGCATTCTTCCCGAAGTACCCCAGGAAGAAGAACACCAGACATGCCGCGACGGTGAGGTGCAGCAGTACGGCCGCGACCGTGGCAATGGGGAATTCGAGCCGCTTGTTGTACCGCTCCCAGAATTCTTCCTCGGGCGGTGCCTCGGGAATCTGCGTCGGGTCTGGCGGCGTCTTGGGTTCGTGCCTGTCGTCGGTCAGTGCGGGCATGTTCGGCCTCACGATTCGGTTGAAATCAGCATACCCGAGAACGGGAGGTTCGCAAAGCGAACTCCGGCGATGCGTGAAAACCTCTCGTCCACCGGGAGCAAAGGCCGTCGGGTTCCGCTATAAATGCGGTAGCTCCCACTTAGGTAAACCGTGCTCGCCATCGAAGCTCCTTCACAGTTGTTGCTCGTTCGCCACGGCGTCATGCGCTTCTTGGGCGAATTCACCGCGTCGCCGAACCTGTCCGTTCGCCGCGGCGATGTCGTCGTCATTCGCACCGAACGCGGTCTGGAAGTCGGCGACGTGCTCTGCCCGTCTTCCCCGCAAGCGCTCTCGGTGATCCCCGACCCGACCAAGGGCGAGATCGTTCGCCTCGCCACGACCGACGACAAATCGCGAATCGCTCAACTCGAAAGCCTGAAACGCCAGCAGTTCACCATCGCGGAGAAGCTCGTCGTCGATCACCGGCTCGCGATGCAACTAGTGGACATCGAGCACGTCTTCGGGGGCGAACGGCTCGTTTTCTACTTCCTGGCCGACCAGCGCGTCGATTTTCGCGAACTGGTTCGGAGCATGGCCCGCGAGTTCCACACCCGCATCGAACTGCGGCAGATCGGCGTCCGCGACGAAGCCAAACTCCTCGCCGATTACGGCGACTGCGGCAAGCCCGTCTGCTGCAACACGCACATGATGGTGATGCCACCCGTGAGCATGCGAATGGCGAAGCTGCAGAAATCGACGCTCGACCCGACGAAGATTTCGGGCCGCTGCGGCCGATTGAAGTGCTGCCTGCGATTCGAGCAAGACGTGTACGAAGAATTCCAGCAGGAGCTTCCGCCGGTCGGTTCGCGGGTACTCACGGACAAGGGTCAGGGCCGCGTTCTGGCGCAAGAAATCCTCGCCCGGCGGCTCTTGGTCGAGTTCGAAGACGGGCGCCGGCTGCCGATTCCCGCGCATGAGGTGTTGACGCGACTGTGAAAGAGGCTTACAACCTCAGCGATTGACGCCGCTCGCGGCGATCGCCACCACAGCATGGAGTTGCCGTGGATCAGAAAATTATGGAATTGACCCGGACGGAACCGCGGTACAGCTACGAGGCGTACCAGTTCGTCTGCGATGCCGTGAACTACACGCAAGATCGGCTCGGGCGGGTACTCGACGACGAGGAACGCGACGTCGATCAGCACGTGAGCGGGGGCGAATTGCTCCGCGGCGCGTGTTCGCTCGCCGTGCAAGAGTACGGCCTCATGGCCCCGGTCGTCTTCAAACTGTGGGGCATCCGCAACACGGACGACTTCGGCGAAATGGTCTTTCGTCTGATCGAAGCGGAACGGCTGAGCAAGTCCGACCGCGACGACCCGGACGACTTCCGCGAGCTTTTCGACATCGAGAAGGCGCTGGCCGAGGAATTCGAACAAGGCACGGGGGTCGCGCCCCGCGGAGTGAACGGTGAACGGAGCTAAGCTGAGATTGATCGTGGCCGCGGCGCTCTTCCTCGGCTGGCTGTCGTGGCTGGGCTACTCGGCGCTGGCCAAGAATCGCGGGCCGGTCGTGTCCCATGTCCAGGCCGCGGCCGCGGCTCATGCCGTGGTCGGTGAAGTGACGGCCGGCGCGGATGGTAAGCCCGCCCCGGAAGTGAAGGTGGTCGAGAGCTTCACGGCAGGCGGACCCGCTGCCGGAACCGAGGTTTTTCTCGTAAACCTGTCCGAGGCGAAGGGCTTCGACGGCCCGGGGCAGTATCTGCTGCTCTTGAACGCGAACTCGACGGTGCGGGGCGTCCCGCCCAACGGGAAGGAAGTCGCACTTTATACTTTGGTGGGCCTTCAGCGTTCGCCGGGCTACGAACTCGCGGGCACCGGTAGCCCGACGATCTACAAGATGACGAATGAAGTGCGGGTTCAGGCGAAGAAGCTCTTCCCGTAACAATCTGTGAGATCGATTCGGTGGTTTTCCGAGCCGCTCGCGGCTTCGCGACTCGTTCTTCACCAGCTTGCAAGGAATGCAGCTATGAAGACCCGCCACCCTTCGGAACGCGAGGCGAAGTGAACATCACGCTCGCGGTCGCAGCCGAAAGCGCCAACGCATAAGGCAACAGCTCCCGTAGTACCTCGGAGCGGGAACCCTGAACCGCGTATCCACCGAGACACCCGATCCACGACAAAGAGGCAGCGACCAGCAAGATGATGCCGACGAACCTTGGAAGCTTTTGGAGGCGCGGAAGACGGGGTTGCCTTCCTCCGGTCGATAGCAAAATGATGAGCCAGAGCGCGAGTGCGATTCCGCCGTAAACGAGAACGGCGAAGAGGAGGATCCCTGGAATGGGGTCAATCCCCATACCGACCTGCGAAAACAGTCCACGCATAGCAAGAAGCGGGCGGGATGCCCGCGCTCCTAAGGTCAAAACAATTCGCTGATGGGCTCGGGGTTGTCCAACACGTTCACGGGTCGCCCGCTCGGGTCGAGCAGTTGCAACTTCGGATCCATGCCGAGCACTTGGTAAATCGTGGCGTGGATGTTCGAGGCCGTGACGGCCCGTGTATGCGGCACCGAGCCGAGGCGATCCGTCGAACCGATCACCTGGCCGCCCTTCACGCCGCCACCACCCATCAGGCAGAACATCGAGTTGCCCCAGTGATCGCGGCCGGGCGTGCCCTTGCTGCCGGCCGCGCCGCCGTTGCCGCCGTCATTCATCTTCGGCGTTCGGCTGAACTCCCCGCAGAGCACCACGAGCGTCGTGTCGAGCAAGCCGCGGTCGTCGAGATCGTTGAACAGAGCTGCGACGGCCTTATCCACCTTGGGCAGGTAGTTCTCGTAACCGGCCTTCAAATCCCAGTGGTGATCCCAGCCGCCGAAGTGGACGGTCACGAACGTGGAGCCAGCTTCGACCAGTCGACGAGCCAGCAGCGTGGATTGGCCCCAGCTA
Organism: Gemmataceae bacterium; assembly: GCA_043744695.1. GTDB lineage: Bacteria > Planctomycetota > Planctomycetia > Gemmatales > Gemmataceae > Urbifossiella. The sequence goes on along the minus strand of JAYTUG010000461.1, from coordinate 12,677 downwards.
TGGCGACCGTAGGTGTCGCGGAGTCGCGGGTCTTCGCGGTTCATGTCGAATGCTTGCCGAGCGGCGCGACCGCCGACGAACTCGAAGGCTTCTTGGGCGAAGCGGTCCATCGCCCGCGATTCCGCGAGTGGAGTCAAGTCGCGGCGGGCACCATCGAAGTGCTTCACCAGCGAACGGCGGTCGTCGAGTTTCTCCAGGCTCAGGCCCTGTGCGAGGTTCAGGTTCTGCACGCTGAAGGCCGGGGAAGACGGATCGCCGCCGGTGTCGAACGGGTTGTGCTGGTTGCCGAGAATGCTGCCGCCGAAGTAGCCCGGGGTGAGGCCGATGCTGGAGGAATGGGGGATGCCGACGTAGCCGGGCATGCCGTTGCGGCGCGGGCCGACTTCGCGGTTCGCGATGGCCCCGATGCCGGGGAACTTCTGGCCGTTGTTCGCGCCGCTCACGCCCATGTCCTTGGTCGTGAGCATCCGGTGCCCGCCGGCAAAATGGTCGCCCGTGTTGTGGTGCAGCGACCGCACCATCGAGAACTTGTCCGTGATCTTCGCTTGCAGTGGGTAGAGTTCGGTGACGTCGAAGCCGGGCACTTTGGAGCGGATCGGCTTCCATAAGCCGCGATATTCCGCCGGTGCGTCCGGCTTCATATCGTACATGTCCATGTGGCCGGGACCGCCATCGAGCCAGATCAGGATGACCGACGTGTTCTTGCTGGTGGATTGTGAGTTCGCCTTCGCACGAAGCAGTTGCGGCAAGCCGACGCTGGCCATCCCGGCGATGCCGAGTTGAAGGAAACTCCGGCGATCGACGCCGTCGCAATAGCGGCTGGTCGATCCGAGATCGAGTCGGAACATGAAGGGCTCCAGGCGGGAGATCGCGAGCGGTGAGAGTCGGGCAGGCGGGCACGAGCGGGAGGTCACCTTCAACTGTGCCAGAAGTCGAAGCGTGCGTCAAGTTTCTTTCGCCTACTTCTTCTCGCCGATGCACCAGAGCGTCTTGAAGGTGCGGATGAAGATCTCGCCGTTCGAGATCGCGACCGACGAGTTGGAGAGTTCGCCGGCTCCGAGCGAGTTCACGGCCAGCACCTCGTGCTTGGGATTGGCCGCGAGCACGACCGTCTCGCCGTTTCGCATCAAGAGATACAGCTTGCCGTCGGCCGCGACCAGGGAACCCCAGGTGAGGCCGCCGCGGAGCTTGCCCTCGTCCTTCCAGAGGTCGACGCCGGTCTTGAGTTCGTAACAGTGTGGCACGGCGTTTTCGTCCACCATGTAGAGGTGTTCGCCGAGGATGACGCCGGTGCCGACGCGCTGTCCGGCGGGTTTGGGGTGAAGCCAGAGCCGATCGCCGGTAATGTTTCCCGAGCCGCCGAGCTTCACGGCCAGGCTCGACCCACCGTATCCGGACATGCCCACGGCCACGCCGCCACTCACCAGCGGCGACGAGTACATATAGCTATCGAGGCCGCGGCAGCTCCACAGTTCCTTGCCCGACTTCGGATCGATGCCCTTCAAGTAGCCGGTCTTCGCTTCGGTCGCGCCCTTCACATCCTGCGATTGCCCGAACACGAGTTGGTCCTTGCCGTCGATACTCGCGATCACCGGAGTACACCACGAGCCGTACGGCTCGTCGTGTTCCCACACGGTCTTGCCGGTCTTCTTGTCGACGGCCAACAGGTAGTTGCGGCCCTTCTCGTTGACGCCGCACCACTGGATGGCGAGGTCGCCGTGGAGAATGGGGGAGGCGCTGTTGCCGAAGGCGTGTTCGAACTTGCCGAGGTCGGTGCGCTTCCAGAGTTCCTTGCCGTTGAAGTCGAAGCCGAAGAGCCCGGCGGAACCGAACGACACGACGACGCGCTCGCCATCGGTGACCGGCGAAGCGTTCGCATACCAGTTCTGATCCCAGTTGCGTTCCGCTTCGGTGTAGGCGATGGTCTTCTGCCAGAGAATCTTGCCGTCGGCGCGATTGAAGCAAATCAGGCTGCGTTCGGTGCCGCCCTTGTTGGCCTGAGTGAGGAAGAGCTTTTCGCCCCAGATCACGGGCGTGGAGTTGCCCTGGTTCGCGAGGGCCACCTTCCACTTTACGTTGTCCTTGGCGCTCCATTTGAGCGGGAGGTTCTTCTCCTCGGAAACGCCCTGGCCGGTGGGTCCGCGCCACGCGGGCCAGTCCGCAGCTATGGTGAAGCCGGCAGTCGTTGCGAGGAGAATCGTGGCAGCGAACTTGTACATGGGGAAATCTCGAACGAGGAGACGGAGCGAACTCACGGTATCGCGAGCGCGGCTTTGGGTTTGTGAAGGCGAAAGGCGTCTCTCGCTTTTCAGGACTTCTCCGGAATCAAATCGTATTCGTCCAGGTCTTCTCCGCCGCGTTCGATCCTCTCCAATGCCAACGCTTCGATTTCATCTCGCGTCCACGGACTGTCGTCATATTCCGGTTCGGTTAACTCAATCATCGTGGCCTCCTTCCAAAATGCTATCACGGCCGCTCCCGGATCGCTACGGCTTCGGCACCATCAGTGTAAACGGCGGGACGAACGCCTGCAGCGCCGTCATCGCGCCGACCACGCACGCCAGGAAGGCGCTGTGCCAAACCACGGCCTTGAAGATGTCGGCCTCCTTGCCGATCTGATTCGTGCCGGCGGTCGCCACGCAGATGCTCTGGGCGTCGATCATTTTGCCCATCACGCCGCCGGTGCTGTTCGCCGTGCAGATCAGGACCTGAGCCTGCTCGATCGTGAGGTTGCTCATCGCCTCGGGATTGGCGTTGTAGACCTCGATGGCGGTGATCTTTTGCAGGCTGCCGAAGAGTGCGTTCGAACCGGCATCGGTTCCCGTGAGGAAGACGCCGACCCAGCCGAGCAGCGCCGCGAAGAACGGATAGAGCACGCCCGTTTCCGCGAAGGCGACGCCGAGCGTCGCATCCATGCCCGCGAACTTCGTGACGTAACTCAGCCCCAACATGCACATGATCGTCGGGATCGGCACCTTCATCTGCACGATGGTTTTCCGGATCACGAGTGCGACTTTCGACCGCGACATGCCGAGGAACAGCATAGACGTGATGGCGGCGAACAGCACGGAGGTGCCGGGTGCGGTGAGCCAGCCGATCTTGAAGATGGCGGGTTCCTTGCGGGCATCGCCGACCGCGCCGGGCGGCACGAGTCGATCCGCGCGTTCCACCGTCTTGTGCAGCGTGGGCACGGCCGGCTCGTAGAAGGAATCGATGATGCCGAGGTCAATGGGGCCCTTCTTCTCCTGATCCTTCAAGACGCCGGACACGACGAGGAACGCCCCCATGATGATCCATGGGGACCACGCAATGATGACGCGCCGCGCGGTCAGGGGCTGCTCGATCTCCTTGGGCGCACTCAACAGCGATTCCACTTCTTCCTTCGCGGCCCGCTGTTCGGGATCGAGATGCTCACTCGCTCCGCTCCGAGGACTCCGCGTCGCGGCTAAACTGGGTTCTTCCGGGAATCGCCATTCGACTTTCGGCTTCCACACGAACTTCAAGAAGAGTGCCAGCGCGACCATCGACAGCGCCGAGCCGGCGATGTCCGTCAGCGACCAGATCGGGGGGAAGCCGTAGGCATGGGCCGTGGCGAAGAAGAACTGGAAGACGGCGAACGATCCGCCGCCGACGAGCAGCGCCGGCCAGATGGCGAGCGTCTGCCGCCAGGTACACATCGTCTTCACCATGTAGAGCGGAATGAGGCACGAAAGAAACGGTAGTTGGTGGCCGCACATGATGCTGATGGTGTCCGCCGGGATGCCAGTGACGTTGGCGAGCGTAATCACTGGCACGCCGAGCCCTCCGTAACAGACGGGCGAAGTGTTGGCGATGAGACAGATGACGGCGGCGCGGAACGGCGGCACGCCGAGGCCCACGAGCATCGCCCCGCAGATGGCCACGGGCGAACCCGCACCCGCGGCCCCTTCCATGAACGCCCCGAAGCAGAAGCCGATGAGCACCGCTTGAACGCGGGCATCACCCGACAACGCGCCGATGGAACGGCGGATCACGGCGAACTGCCCGGTTTCGACCGTCACGTTGTAGAGCAGCATCGCGGCGAGGACGGTCCATCCGATGGGGAGCAGGCCGAACACGGCTCCGTGCACGAACGACCACGACGCCATTTCAAACGGCATGCCGTAGACGAACACGGCGAGCGCGATGGCGACCACGGCTCCCGCGGCACCGGCCCAACTGGCGAGCCAACGCCTTCCCACGAGCAGGTAGAAGAGCACGATCACCGGCAACGCGGCCACTATGGTGGAGACGAACCGGTTGCCGAAGGGGTCGAGGTTCTGGACGTAGGCGAACAGCATGGAGAGTCTCGGAGAGAGAAGCAGAATCAGCGATGCTATCAGGCTCTGAGCCGGATGCAAGAATTCGTTCTGGTAGAATAGTCGCGGCCAAGACCGTTTCCCACGGCTCCCAGTTGCGTTCACGAGACCAACATGCCCACGTTCCTCACCGATCCCACGCCGGCGTTCTACCTCATTCTGCTCGCATTCGCCATCGTCACCGGTGCCATTGCGGCCCGCTATCAAGATCGTCCCAGCTTCATCCGATTCGGCATCGCCCTCGCGGTTTTGTTGCTGGCGTACCTCATCGATAAAAGTTTCGAGAGCCCGCGGGAAGAAGCCGTTCGCCGCGTTCAGGCCATGGCCCAGGCCGCCGACGCCAAGAACCCCGATGCGTTCGTCGAACACCTCGCGGACAGTTTTGAATATCGCGGCGGCGAGAAGCCAACGACCGTCAAACGAGACGAAATGCGGACCGCGCCGTTCTGGGAGATGCTCCGGCAGATCAATGCCCGCGTGACCGTCTGGGATTTTTCGCGAGACGACGTGAAGCAAGTCGACGCGAACACCATCGAGATCGGGTTCAGCGGGAAGGGCGAGTCGGGCGGTCCGATGATGCTCTACATGAAGGCGACCTTCCGGAAGCAACCCGATGGCCAGTGGAAACTGACGGCAATCGCGAGCTTTAAGTTCGAGAATCACAACGAGGCATTCGCGATTCCGAACTTCCCGCGCTAGTTGCATCCCGGCACCTCATAGGATAACGCGACCCTCACACGCGGCGACACCATGGACCTTCAGGCCTACATTCGCAACGTGCCGGATTTCCCCAAGCCGGGAATCCAGTTCAAGGACATCACGCCCTTGCTGGCAGACCCCACGGCCTTCGGCTCGGCCTGTTCGCAACTCGCGAAGCACTTCGCGGGAAGGCCGCTGGATGCGATCGCGGCCGCCGAGGCCCGCGGGTTCCTCTTCGCCGCACCCATGGCCCTCGAACTGCACAAATCGCTCATCCCGCTCCGCAAACCGGGGAAGCTCCCGTACCGCACCATCAGCCACAAATACGATCTCGAGTACGGGTCCGCGGAACTGCACATGCACGTGGATAGCGTGACGCACGGTGCGAAGGTGCTCCTCGTGGACGACGTACTCGCGACCGGCGGCACGATGGCCGCCGCGTGCCATCTGATCGAGCAAGCGGGTGGGGTGGTCGTAGGCTGCGCGTTCCTGATGGAACTCGGATTTCTCAATGGCCGCCGCTTACTCACGAAATACGATTGCTTCAGCCTGCTGACCTACTGACGCGAAACGAGGCTCACATGGCTTCCGATTACGACGACGACCGCGATGCCCGCGAGGAACCGAATCGAGATGACGACGGTGACGATCGCGTCATCCGGCGGGCCAAGGACCGCATCAAGACGCCGGCCGTCGTGCTCCTCGTTGTGGGGGTACTTGGCTTTCTCGTGACGCTGGCCTCGATTCCGAGCCTGTTCACGATGGACCAGCAGTTCGCGCAGGTTCAGAATCAGTGGGACAACGATCCCAATTTGAAGCCGGAGCAAAAGAAAGAGATGAAGCAGATGCTCAACACCTACAAGGACGTGGCCCAGGTCGTGTTACCGATCAGCATCGCCATTAGTTTGATCACCGGTGCCATCACAATTTTCGGCTCGGTGCGGATCATGCAGTTGAAGGGCAAGTGGTTGGGTGTCACGGGGTCGGTATTGTCCATGTTTCCCATCGCGAGCGGTTGCTGTTGCCTCGGCCTACCCGTTGGAATCTGGGTGCTGATCGCGCTCGGGAAACCGGAGGTGAAGGCGGGTTTCGCCGCAGTCGCCAAGGCCCGACAGTCGTCGGATGGGTACTGATCCATGTCGCTCTCCGTGCATTGCCCCGAGTGCCACACGCCCTTGGAGGTGGACGAGGAACACCGGGATTGGAAGGTGCGGTGCCCGCAGTGCCGGCACGAGTTTCGGTCGTTGGATGCGGCCTCGGCCCGGGACGCGTTTGAAATCGTGGCGGACGGCGAGGAGCCGGTACCGCGACAACGTCGCCGGCGCAGGCGGCACGACGACGATTCGGGCGATCCCGAGACCGGCGAACGCGAGATCGTTCGACCCGCCTCCGCGCTCGAACTCACGGCCTGGATCACGCTGCTGCTCATCCTTGCCGTCTCGGTCATTCTCGTGATCGCGGGAATCGTGCAGGGCAATCAACCGCCACCGCAACAGCAGCCCAAGGAAGACCCGCCCGAACTGTTCATCTTCATGGGGGTCTGCCTGGGCATCTTTTCGGTCCCGTACTTCATCGCCATCGCGTACGGTGCCCGTAAGGCTCGGAACCTCACCAGCCAAAGCTGGGGCGTCGCGGCGGGAGTGATGTCCGTTGCCGCGATCGTATTGGTCGGTATCTGCGGCCTGCCCATCATCATCCCCGGCATCTGGCTCATCGTCGCGATGAACAACGACGACGTGAAGGCGGCCTTCAAGCGGAACAAACGCCGACTGCAACACCACGACCACGAAGACGAGGAGGACGACCGATGATCGATTTCGACAAATCGGGTGGGCTCGTGCCTGCGATTGCACAAGATGCCGAGACGGGTGAAGTGCTGATGCTCGCGTGGATGAACCGCGAGGCGTTCGAGGAAACGGTGCGGACCAACCGCGCGGTCTACTTCAGCCGCAGCCGCAATCGCCTTTGGCGGAAGGGCGAAGAGAGCGGCCACGTTCAGGAAGTGAAAGGCGTTTTCGTGGACTGCGATGCCGACACGGTGTTGTTGAAGGTGAAGCAGGTCGGTGGGGCCGCGTGCCACGAAGGATATTCCAGTTGCTTCTTTCGGGAACTGACCGAGGGCGAACTGACCGTGATCGGCGAGCGCGTCTTCGATCCGAAAGCAGTGTACAAGAAGTAGATTACCGGCTCCCGAACCGGAAGCCGATGAGTGCGATGACCGCACCTAGCAAGAGTGCCACGTGGTAGTCGCTGACCGGTTCCACGGTTCGCACTCCGAGTTGATGCCCGACCACTGCGACGCCCGCTCCGGCCAGCACCATCAGGGACATCGCGTTACCCCGGAAGCAGAGCGAGCCCATCAAAAGCAGCCCCGCGATCCCCACGTTGAAGCTATCCACCCATGCCGTGAATCGCGACGGCACGCTCTCGACCGAGAGTGGAGTCGTCTTGCGGTTCTGATCCAGGGCCGCGGTTTGCTCCAGCTTTGCGAGGTCGCTCCCTTCCACCGCGGATTGAACCTGCGCCTGCACTTCACTTCCCGGCAGCAGGCCGTTCTGGTGCGCCCAGATTCCACACGCGGCCAGGAGCACAGCAGCGATGACGGTTCGAACGTGCGGGCCGACAACGAGAGAAATCAAACGGCCCAGCGGATCGGGCCTCGACGGCTCGAAGTTGAGCTCGGGATCGCTGGCACCGGTCATCAAGCTGCCGACGTTGCGCTCGGTCGCGGACCGGCGAATGTGATCCGCGGTGCGGACCATGGCGTCGGCCGTGGCCGAGGCCTGGCGCTGGGCCACATCCTTAGCCGCACCCTCGGCGAGCAATCGGGCGCGTTCCACGACCGCGAGCATCTTCCGCTCGCGGGATTCCCGGCGCGTCGATTCGATGCGCGTCATCGCGTTGAGAATCGGTTCGCGCCAGGCGGCGTGCTTCTCGCGCGGCCCGGAAGAACCGCCCCGCAAGAGGGTTGCTCGGGCAGTCAACTTCGCCTCGTAGCCGAAGAGCGCTTCGAAGAATCCTTCCCACTTGCGGCCCGCGAACTTGGCCGCGAACTGGCGCAAGTCCTCTTCATCCAGCCCTTGAGCGCGGAACCGTCGCAGCAACCTCTCGCAGGCGTCGATGGGGCCGCGGCGCTCGACATCGATCGGGCGGTCCAAGGCCAGATGTACGGCGAAGGCCAGCCCGATTCCCATGATGCCGAACGCGGCTGCGATCCAGAACAAGCCGGACATCGCGAGCAAGAGTACGAACATGCCGAAGGCTGCGAGCGCGATGGCCCAGTCCCACCAGCCGAGACCCCAGACGAATTGCCGGGCTCTAGTAAAGAGTACACCCTTCCGCGCGATGCCATCGATCGCGAAGTACGCCGCGGACGTTTGCACGAGCAGCGACACGACGCCGAACGACCACCCCGCCCGGCCGAAGAACAGCAGCAAGATGGACGCGAAGACGGCGAGCGCGGCGAAGCCTTGCACGAGCCGGCCGCGAAGCACGGCCTTCGGCGACGCGTTAAAAACGTGGACGAAGCCTTCGAGCTTTGCGATCTCTTCTTCGCGTGGGCAGAACGAGCCAGCGGTTCGGATGCCGAGCCAAGCTTCGAGCGTGCGGATCACGTCGTCCATGCTCTGGAAGCGATCGTCGGGGCTCTTGGCGAGCATGCGTTGGATCACGGCCGAGAGTTCGGCGGGAACGCGGGCCACGATCCGTTCCGGCGGCACGATCGGTTCGTAAGCCTGCTTCGTCATGAGTTCGACAGCGGTGGTGCCGTGGAACGGCGGGCGGCCCGTGACCATCACGTACAGCGTGCAGCCGAGCGAATAGACATCGGCTCGGCGATCGACCGTGGCGGCATCGCGGCACTGTTCCGGCGACATGTACGCTGGCGTGCCCAAGGCAATCCGGGCGCCGGTCATGTTCGCGGGAATCGAGTTCAACCCAATCCGAGACGTAGCGAGTGCGTCGTCTTCCCGCGTGAGCGCCGGAGTCTTCACGAGGCCGAGATCCGCCACCTTCACCAAACCCTGATCGTCCAGCAGCAGATTGTCCGGCTTCACGTCGCGGTGGATCATGCCGCGATCGTGGGCGTGCTTGAGGCCGCGAGCCGCCTGCAAGATGTAGCCCACGGCCGTCTCGGGGTCGAGCTTTCCCTGCTTGCGCACTAACTCGGCCAGGGAGCGACCCGGCACGTATTCCATGCTGAAGAAACGACCGCCATCCACCTCGCCGATGTCGTGAATCTGAACGATATTCGGGTGGCAGAGTTGGGCGGCCGCGTACGCTTCCCGCGTGAAGCGGGCTACGAACGTGGGGTCGCTGGCCCAGCGCTTCGCCATCACTTTGAGCGCGACGGGCCGATCGAGGGAAAGTTGTTGCGCGAGAAAGACCGCACCCATGCCGCCGCGACCGAGTTCCCGCACGATCCGATAACCGTGGACATCCGTTCGCGGGGCTGCGTAGTCCTCGCGAGAATCCGCGGCATCTGGAGCGTCCTCAAAATCCGTAATCGAATGGTTGCTGCGGCGCGGATCGGCGTTAGTCGGTTCGAAGCCCGCGATGTGGGAACTGCCGCGGGAGCCGGCGACGGCCAACTCCGACTTCGCGGACGCGCGGTTGGCGATCGTCTCTTCCACCTCGAGCGCGCGAACTTGGATCGCGGTGCCGTCTTGCGGCACGTTGAGGGCGAATGGCCGCTCGCACTTCGGACAGCGCGAGCGGTAGCGCCCCGCCTTCGCGGCCTTCAAGTTGATCCGGTGTTCGCAGTAGGGGCACGCGATGGGCACGGCGGTGACCTCGAAGCAGAAGCGACTTCAGAAAAGTAGGTCACGATTTGACGGTCGGACGGATTATGCAGGCAGGAAAGAGATGATGCTGGGAGCAGAATTCAGGCGAGGGGAGAAAAGTTGCGCGACGCTGCCACCCATGACCAAATCTCTTGGAGTGCCCGGGAGGAAAAAATTCTTGTGCCGCGATCGACGCCGACATATGATCGAGCCGTGGGATTATTTCGAGTTGGGAGGAGACTCACGAAATCCTCGCCAGGAGATCGAACATGCGCCGCAAAGGCTTTACTCTCATCGAACTGCTGGTCGTGATCGCCATCATCGCCATTTTGATCGGGCTACTTTTGCCGGCGGTTCAGAAGGTCCGCGAGGCAGCCAATCGGAGCAAGTGCGCCAACAACATGAAGCAGGTTGGGCTCGCGTTGCACGGCTACCACGACGCCAATCGCGCTCTGCCGAAAATCGACGGCTTCACCCTGGGTTGGGGCCATCTGCCGCGCCTGCTACCTTACCTCGAACAAGATCCGTTGTACCGGCAGATTCGATTCGATGTGAACGTGACGTGCGAGGCCATGGCCGTCGTTCGGCAAGCCAAGATCGCCACCTTCCTGTGCCCCAGCGATCCGCATTCCAGCTCCATGAGCAACAACCGCACCATGCCGGTGAGCGGGTGCCCGCAACTCGGCACGTCCGGAGTCGGCGATGGCCCCGGCGGTCGCTATCTCGGCTGGCACAGCAACTACGTCGGAAGCTACGGAGACGGCTTCAACAACATCCCGTCGCCTGCAGTCGATCCGTATGGAGGCGATGGCTCGCGGGTCAACTACGGTTGTGGCGGCTGCGCCAGCAACAATACCGTGGCACCCACTTCGCCCTGCCCACAGCCGGGCCAAGGCTACGGAGGCGGCCCCAATCATCGCGGCTTGTTCGATTACATCGGCGTCGCAGCACCGATCACGTTCCTCGCGATCGGGGATGGTTTGAGCAACACCATCGCCTTCGGACACACCGACTGGTCGGCCTCGTCCAACAGTTCGATCTGGATGACCAGCACCGGTTCGGCCCACGGCACGAGCCTTCCACCGAACTGGAAGCTTCGCGTTTGCCAGTCGACCGCCGGAATGTCGGTCGATGCCTGCGCGGGGGCCACGTCCAGCTGGATGGGTCGCGGATTCGCCAGCCGGCACACCGGCGGGATCCAGGTCAATCTCGCGGATGGCTCGGTTCGCTACATCCCGGATTCCATCAGCCAATTCACATACAACGCTCTCGGTAGCCGGGACGGCGGCGAAGTGATCGGGGACTATTGATGAGTCGCATTCGTCTCGACCGCTGGGCGCTCATCGCTTGCTTCGCACTGGCGACTTCGCTGTCGGCGGGTTGCGGAAAATCGGGCCAGGTGCCAGTCGCCAAGGTGCGGGGAACGATCACCTATCGCGGGAAGCCGGTGGCGAAGGCGGCCATCTCCTTCATTCCCGCGCAGGCGGGCACGATCCCCGCCCTGGCCACAACCGACGAGAACGGCGAGTACGTCCTGGGTACCTATGGGGCCGCAGACGGCGCTCCTGTTGGCCCCTGCCGCATCGCGATCTCGCTGACGGGTGCCTCGCCGCCCTTGCCGGAGCATCTCGCCAAAGCCGAAGCGGCGGCGGAAACCCTCCGCATGCCCGGCAAGCCGCTCATCCCCAAAAAGTACTTCTCACCCGACACGTCCGGCCTCAAGGAGGAAGTCCTCGCCGGGAAGGACAACGTCTTCGACTTCAAGTTGGAAGGCGAACTGGCTCCTTGAACCGAGACGACCTTATCGCGACTTCCACTCGTAGATCGCGTCCCGCGCGTTGTCGGTGACGAACCACGGCACGCCGTCGCGGAGGAAGAACTTCCGCTGCTCGGGGCCGTTGAAGGGCCGGGCACCCACTCGGCCGAACACGCCGATCTGGTTGCCGTCTTCATCCACGGCACGATCGCGATCCAGCGCCCGCGCCACCGAGAGAATCTTCGTCTCGTGTTTGGGCCGGAACGTGGCAATCAAGCGCGGCGTCGGCTTCGGGCTGAACCCTTCATAACCCGGCGTGTCCGGCGACGTGAGTTGCACCACCCGCAGGCCGTTCTTCCCATCCGCGACGTAAGCCATCAGGCTGTTGTAAGTGATGCCGAGCTTCACATCGTGAACGTCGTTCATGCAGCCGCCCGCCGTGAAGACCTGATCGACGCGCGGCTCCTCGGCCTTCGTCGTGTCCAAGATCACGAGGCCGCGCGAACCAGCCGCGACGTAGGCATAGGTGCGGGCCAGATAAATGCTCTGCGCTTCTGGCAGGCGGATCATCGACTTCAACACCGGCTTCGATTTGTCTGTCACGTCCAACACCTTCACGCCATCCTCGTCGCAGACGTAAGCGTAGCGGAACTGCACGGCGACGGAACGCGGATGGTTCAACCCGACGATGCTCGTCACCTTCGGCTTCAGCGGTTCGTCGATGTCCAGCACCACGAGCCCGGCATCGCACGACACGTAGGCATAGTGCCCGACAATCGTCACGTGCTTCGCACCGAGCAGAAGGTTGTCCGGGTTGAAGCAGAGTTCGCGTTTGAGGAAGTTATTAACGGGGTTGCCGTCGAGGGTGGTCGCCGCGCCGGTGAGGATCAGGCCCTCGTACTTGTCGCAGATGTAGAGGTAGCCGAACAGCGGATGGATCGGCTGCTCTTTGTTCGCGGCCATCCGCGTGCGGGTCGGATCGACCGCGACCGTTGTGGGGGCCGCGATGTACGTGGCGTACTTCGTGGGCAGGTAGAACTGCTGCCCGACGGGCGAGACCGGTGCCGTGGTGATGCGTTCGGAAAAGGCCTTGTCGTCGATGAA
>JAYTUG010000460.1:0-4679 GCA_043744695.1 Gemmataceae bacterium | reverse complement strand
ATCGGCATCGCGACCTCTCCCCAACGGGGAGAGGTGAAGAGATCGATCGTGCTTTCGTTCCATAAATGAACTGCCTACTTCGGGAGGCACACCCGCAGCATTCGCACGACATGGCAGTACCTCTTGGGCTACTAACTCCTGATTATCCCTTCCCTTCGGAGTGTTGACAATCTTTTTTACTCACACCAGCCGCATCTGGCGAAGACGCGCCGTGAACTCTCCCGTAACACGGCCTGATTCGGCGCGATTTGCACTGCCCCATTCCAGATTGTACGATTCGTGCGGCCCGCACTTAATTTCGCGGATTCGCCTCCGGCATGACCGCCCTGGTCATGCCCGTTGGAGGCGGATCGTGCTGTCTCGAATCGAGTTGCGGCCGAAGACCGAACGAGCACGACCAGCGAGGCCCGGCGCGGGCCGTGCGAAACGCCTCAAATCATGGTGAAAACATGCCTCATGACCGGAATAGAAATATATCAGCCGAGTGGTCATACCGGTTTCTCCTTTCGCGAGCCGACCCATAGCAGAACCATACCCAGGAGGCCGCGTTGAAGTTGCCGTGAGAGTCGCCACCGGTCAACGCAAGAACGCGAAGACTGGCCGATGGGGTGGGTAGTTGCCTACACATTTCCTGGAGTCACTATTTCATTCGCTTCCGAGGACGGTCAGGATTACCGGGCGAACCCGTTTCCGTTGCGGCCCGCCGGAGGTATCATCCCGTAAAGACGATCCGCGGCTCAACCCGCAGGCCTGTCGCCGAATTTCAAACGATCGGGTCCAGACCCTCAGGAGCAACTCCCATGAGTTTCAAGATGCAGAGAGTCCAAGTTTTCCACGCGGAAATCGAGGACAAGCCGGGCGGGATCTCGGCGAAGCTGAAGAAGTTGGCCGAAGGCGGTGCTCACCTCGAATACGTGTACAGTCAGCGTTCGGCGACGAAAACGGGCATGGGCGATCTCTACGTCGCACCGCTGCACGGGGCAAACGAACTGACTGCGGCTCGCTCCGCCGGGATGCACGAGGTGAGCGAGCCGATCGTGATGCGCGTGTCCGGCGACGACAAAGCTGGCCTCAGCGGCCGGCTCACGCAATCCTGGGAAATGGCCGGCATCAACTTGCACGGGCTCGTAATGTCCGTGATCGCCGGTAAATTCGTCGGCTATGCCACCTTCGACAGCGTGGTGGATGCGAACCGCGCCGCCACGATTCTGGCGGAACTGGGAACGGCTTGAGTGGGACCGGCTCGGGTTTCACTGAGCCGTCGCTGCCGCAATTGCGAGGCGGCAGCCGCTCTCGAACTCCTCCAGGTCCACGTACTCTTTCACCGTGTGAATCTCGTTCTGTCCGGCCCCGAAGGTCACGGTTGGGATGCCGTGCTTCACCATCCAGTTGGCATCGAGCCCGCCGTTCGTCACGCGTAAATTCGGCTCGCGGCCAATCGACTGCACCGCCTCCACGGCACGGCGAACCGCGAGAGAATCTTCCTTCATGTGGAAAGGCACGTAGTCGAGGCGCGAGTTGAACTTCACCTTCGCCGAGCGGCCTTCGTGGTCCTTCACCCGATTCGCGGCATTGGTGAAGGCCGTCTTGAACGCGGCCGTGATCTGCCGCACGAACTTCGCATCATGGCTGCGGCTCTCTCCTTTCACGTGAACGAAATCGGTGACCACGTTGGTCGCGGCCCCAGCACTCTTGCCGTCGAGTGTGCCGACCGGGCCGATGTTGCTCGTGCCGAACTTCCCGTCCTTCTCGACTTTACCGAACCAACCTCCCGCGAAGACCTCGGCCATCGCCAGTGCCAGCACCATCGTCGCCGAGATGCCCTTCTCCGGCGCGACCCCGGCGTGCGACGCCTTGCCTTGAATGTCCACGGTCCAGCGGTCGGCACCGATCGCGCCGATCATCACGTCCGCGGCCGACCGGCCGTCGAAGTTGAAACCCATCACGGGGCCACCGAGATCCAACGGGTTGAGGTGTTTCGCGCCGAAGAGTCCGCTCTCTTCGCGCACCGTGAACAGCATGGTGATCGGCGGGTGCGGCAATTTCTGGACGATGAGTTCGGCCGCGAGCGTGGTGAGGACGGCGCAGCCGGTGCGGTTGTCGCCACCGAGGGCCGCGTTGGCTTCGTTCACGATTCGCTTGCCTTGCAACTTCGGCTTCGCCCCGGCACAGAGCGGCACCGTATCCATATGGGTCATGAAGAGGATCGGCTTGGCGCTCTTCTTGCCGGTGCCGGGCAGCTTGACGATGAGGTTGCCGGTCTGCGTCGGTTCGGGGATGCGGGTGTTGACATCGTCGAAGCGAATTGCCGAGCCGTGTACGCCGACTTCCTTGAGCGCTTTCACGATCTCCTTGCCGATGGCGGCTTCCTCGCCGGTGATACCTTCGACCGAGAGGAATCGCATGAGGCGAGCCACGGCGGCGGGAACGTCGAGAGTGGGCATAGTGCGAACCAGAGGGAAGGGCTGGCCCACCCATTGCAAAGGGTGGGCTTGCGGATGTTTACCTTAAACGCAGCAGTTTCTTGAGTCGCGTATCGAGCCGTGTCCAGATCTCGCCGGGAGGGAGTTCCACCTTCGTGTGGTGTTCCGGGAAGTGGGTCGGTTTGCCGTCCTCGCTCACCTGGGCGAAGCCCATGAGCGCTTCCATCCACGGCCCCTGGTCGGCTTCGAGCGGCATGCCGACGAGCCCGCAGATCAGGTACGCCGAAGTGCGGTGCAGAATCTCGCCCTGAATCTCGACGACCACGCCGACCGGCACGGGCCGCAGGCACTCCATGTTCAACACGCGACGCAGCACGAGGTTGGCCTGCGGGCCGATGTGCTTCCACGCGGTGGCGTAGCCGGCTTCTAACGCGAAGCGCAGCATCGACCCGGCATAGAGCGTGCCGTGGTGGTTCGCATCCGACGGCAGCACCAACTTGTGGCTCGCGGTGGTCGTCATCCGTTCTACCGCTGATAGCTTCGTAATAGCTGCTCCTTCATCTGCTCATGATCCGCCTCCACCGCGACGAATCCGCGCGAGCCCTTGCGGGTGAAGAGACAATCATACCGCTTTCGGCCCATCCAGTAAGCCGTGTGGAAGGAACGTTCAGGCTCCCAGCCCGGCGGCTCGACCGTGCCGATGAGCGCGAATTGCGGCTCGGCCTTCAGCGGCGGAAGTTCGACCCGCTGGAGCGGCTTGCCCGTTTCGTCGAACAGCCCAACCGCGACGTCGCCTCGGCCACGATGGTAGAGGTGCCACTGGAAGTGGATGCCCTCCTCGATGTTCAATCCGCCCTTGAGGCTGTCGCCGCTCATCCAGGCGATGCGCGTTTCCGGTGGCGCGGTGGCTTCCACGTAATGCACGGCGTCCCAGAGCATCTTGGCGCGAGCCGCGAACTTCTCCTGCCGCCCGACGTTGGAGATCGCGACGATCGCCAGCCCGGTGCAGACTCCGGCGAACGCGGCTTTCTTCCAGACCGTTAACGGCACGGCCACGAGTGCGGTGAGAAGCAACGCGAAGAGAATGTCCAGGCCCCAGACGGCGGGCATCGCGTACCGTCCGGCGAGCATGTTCATCGGCAAGTACACGACGATGCCGCCGAGGAGCAGCAGGAGTGCGGCGGCAAGCCCACCCATGGCCATGGGTGGGCTTTGCGACCTTTTCTTCCACAAACAGATACCCGCCAGCACCACGCCCGCAGCCATGAATTCCAGGCTCATCGTACCCTTGAGTGCCTTCACGATTCGCAGAAACTGTTCGAGCGAGGCGGGCTGCGTCTCGTATTGGCCCGGATGCCAGTGCCGCTTGAAGTAGACGAAGTGAATCGCGGGCATCAGGAGCGTGACGCCCAGCGCCAGCGACCGCCAGCCGTTCTGCCGCCAGGCTTCGCGCAGGGTCAAGCCATCGGGCCACATCCGCAAGATGATCTGCGCGGGTACCAGTGCCGCGAAGGTGTTCTTGCAGCCGAGCGCGACGAACACCGCGAGCACCGAGGCGAGTTCCCACTTCAGCGGTCGCGGCGAACTCACTGCCTTGCGGGCGGCAATCAATGCGAAGATTGCGTAGGGCATCGCCACGCCTTCCGCCAGCGTCAGGCTCGTCCAGACTTCGTTGCGGAACGGGTTCCACATGGCGAGCGCCCCGGCGAGTAGCGCCGCCATCGGATGCACTTTTAACTCGCGGAACAGCCAGAGCAGCATCGTGGCGGCGAGGCCGCACCAGATGAAGCGATAGAGCCGCCAGGTGAAGGCATCGCCACCGAAGAGGTTCGATTGAATCTGCCAGTGGACCCAGAGTGTGGGCCGAAAGGGACCGAGGTGCTCGTAGTTCGACTCGACCTTCTCCCACCAGAGTTCGGCGTGCTCGGCCAGGCTCAGGCCAGCCGCAGCGGGGTAGACGAGGTTGCCGTCGTCGATGAAGTCGAAGGGCGTGGCGAGGGTGGGCAGGTAGAGTGCGGCCAACAGCAGGCCGCCGGCCGGGATCCACCAAGGGAAGCGCGATTGTTCGGGCATGGTTCGCATCCGTGCGTTTCGAGTGCCGTCTTGTACCGCGCGGGCTTTCAACGGGGGAAGTGCAGCTTGTTGAGGGCAGGCGTATCGGGTGCAGTACATGGTTTGCAGTCCAGCTGCTTGATCTGATAGACTCCATCTCGAAACCCGCATTCCCCAATCGCCCCAACTCCAATCAGGTGCCAA
>JAYTUG010000459.1:0-4679 GCA_043744695.1 Gemmataceae bacterium | reverse complement strand
CCTCGACCCGCACG
The DNA here is from genome assembly GCA_043744695.1 of Gemmataceae bacterium. Lineage (GTDB taxonomy): Bacteria > Planctomycetota > Planctomycetia > Gemmatales > Gemmataceae > Urbifossiella. Next base: position 4,665 of record JAYTUG010000459.1, on the reverse strand, counting down.
GGCCTGCGGACGACGGTCAACGTGATCCGCCGAGCTTATGAGATTGGACTCAAAGTGGCGGACGGTTTCAAGGAAACGATGATGGCTGCGTTCGACAAGAAGATTCCCAAATGGAATTATCGAGCCATCCCACAGTAATTCCGACACTTGATAAATCGACGGTCCTTAGGGTGCAGGATTGGGGGTTTTTGTGCAGGTCAGTTGGACCGCTTCCGGCAAGCCTACGAACTTCGGATCGGTGCCGCGTTCGTAGAACTCGGAGATGACGCAGCCCTCAAGGAACCGTCCGAAACCAGGGCTCACGGTTATCGTTCGAATTGAATTCAAAGAAGTGCCACTCGCCGGATATTCGGTAGTAGGTAAGCCGCCAAATCATCGCGCCGCGCTCGCACTTTTCCAGGTATACGAAGCGAACCATCGACTCACTCAGTGATTGTTTGCAAACGAATTCGATCTCTCCAACCGGCTTCCCGAATTGGGTATTGCGGGCCTCTTCAGTGGATTTAAAAAACTGGGAGGCCTCCTTCTCCTGGCCTTTGGGAAGGAGCGTCGGATTCCTTTGAAGCACTGCGAGCATGGCCTCAATCCCGCCGGTTTTCAGTTGTTCCATTGCCTCTCGCGAATGCTTGAGAATAGCATCGTGCGGATCGGTAATCGTCCCAGGTGCGGCGTCCAGATGCGAGCCTCGCCATGTAGCGATACCGCCGAGTATGATTGCGAACGCACCCGCCAGCGCAACGAACTTCTTCATAGCCGACTCCTTCGGATGGGATGGGATGGGCGATGAGCCGACGAGTGTGGTCCAGATTAATGAAGGAGGTCAAGAGGTTTTTGTGCAACGGGGGTGGGTTTTGTGCAAGTCGGGGCTAATGTGCAATTTCATCCGCTACTTGACACCCGTTCACTAGATCGTATCTTCCTTCGTCTTCAGAACGATTCCCATTTTCACGCAGGGGGGTCTGCCATGTCGAAGCCGCTGAACGATGACTTGTTGAACCGAGCCGCCGAGCTTCGGGCTGCGGGCTCGACGTGGGAAGCGGTGGCCGCGAAGATTCACCGCTCCGCGGGCGCGGTGCGGAAGTGGCCGCGCGACTACGCGGATCGCTGGAAGATCGCGCTCCGCGAGGCCGAACGCCGGCTCGTCTGCGAGGCCGCCGCCGAATCCGTACTCGTCCTGCGAACTCTCCTCCGCTCCGAGGATGAGAAGGTTTGCCGCGATGCGGCTCGTTCGCTGACCGACCTGCGCCTCGATCTGAGCAAGCTCGAACTCGCGGCGAATTCCGAGGCGGCTCAGCCGCTCACTTCCGAAGCCGCCCGCATCCTGGCCTTTCTGGATGGACATCCCGATGAAGAACTCGCTTTCCTCGCCGCCAACGTGTTCCCATTCGTCGCGGCTCAAGAGCCTGCTGCTGCTGAGCCGTGCCCCGTCGATGGCGCGGCTTGACCCCAACGCGTTCATCCGCTTTTGCTTCGCCGATTCGCACGGTCAGCCGATCCGACAAGCTTCAATCCACCTCGAACTGCAAGACTTCCTCTCGAAGCATCCGAAGGCCCTGATCGAACTCCCGCGCGATCACGGGAAGAGCTTTCAGATTTGTTCGCGGATCGTCTGGGAACTGGGCCGCAATCCGGGGCTGCGGGTGAAGATCGTTTGCTCGACGGGCGCAATCGCGGCCGAGCGTTCGCGGTTTTTGCGGGCCGCGATTGACGGGAACGGTTGGGTTCGCCAGGTCTTCCCGAAGTTGCTTCCCGCGGAACCGTGGTCGGCGGATCGGTTCACGGTGCAGCGGCCCGCGGAAGCGATCGGCCCGAGCGTCGCGGCTTACGGCGTCGGGGCCGGTAGCACCGGCACCCGCGCCGATCTGCTCATCTGCGACGACATCGTGGACGTGCGGGCACTCCACACGGCGAGCGAACGCAACCGCGTGGCCGATTACTTCCACGAGAATCTCATGAACTTACTCGAACCGGATGGCCGTTTTTGGGGATTGTTCACGCCTTGGCACGGCGACGATCTCAACGCCCGCCTCAAGAAGAACGGTTCGTATTCTCACTTTCGCCGGGCCATCGGCAGCGACCTCGAACCGGTCTGGCCGGAGAAGTGGCCCGTAGCGAAGTTGAAGGCTCGCCGCGACGAAATTGGGGCGACGTCGTTCGCACGCGGTTATCGGCTCGTGCCGATCGCGGAGGAAGACACGCCGATCCGCAGCGAATGGGTGCGGTTCTGGACCGAGCCCGCCGAGTACGAAAGCATCGTGCTCTCGGTCGATCCGGCGGTGAGCATCAGTTCGAAGGCCGATGCCAGTGCGCTGGTCGTGCTCGGGAAATCGAACGCATCCATTCACGTGCTCGAAGCGACGGCGCGGCGCGTGGCCGCGCCCGATCTCGTCGGGTTGATCGACGACTTCGACCGGCGCTGGAACCCGGCCGTCGTACTCTTCGAAACGAACGCGGCGTTCCTCGGCATCAAGGACTTGCTGGTGCGGCACGCCCGCTTTGGCCCGCGCGTGAAAGGCATCTCGCAGTCGAAGGATAAGGCTTCCCGCATCGCGGCCTTCAGCGTGTCGGTCGAGAACGGCAGCTTTCGCTTGAAGGGGAACGGCACGGGAAGCGTGGATGCGGGCCAGAAGCGATTGATGGACGAGATGATCACGTTCCCGTTCGGCGAACACGACGACCTCGTGGATGCGGCCGCGACTGGTACGGCGTACTTGCTGGATCGAAGGGAGCCGAGGGCCTGGTGATCACACGAACAACTCCGCTACTTTGCAGGTGAAGCCAGGGATCACGTCTTCGCCGGAGAGTTCGCCGTCTTCGTAAATCTCATCGCACGATCCATCGAGCCGCCGGATCAAGACGGATTTCGCGATCGGGCTGATGACCCAGATGAGCGGCGTCTTCGCACTCCGAAAATCCGAAATGCGGCTTTGGACCTCCTCGTAGCCGTCGTTTGGCGAGATCACCTCTGCGATCATGTCGGGGGCGATGGTGATGTCGCCAGCAGGGATTTTATCGTCGGGTAACCGACCCGTTGCGATGAACGAGGCATCGGGTTTTCTCAGTTGTAGCGGCTTGCCGGGAAAACATCCACGGTAGCTCGTTTCCGCGAAAGCGATCCCGCAGCGAGTCTGCGAACAAAAAACTTCGAGCCGAGACGCCAGACGGAGGGCAATTTTATCGGCATTCGCGCCCATGGGCTTCTCCGTCGGGACCCCGTCGATCAGTTCGTAGAAATCGCCGTCCGGCATCCGCAGTAGATCGTCGGGTTCCAGCAATACTGGCATCATGATCTCGCCCTCCATTTCCCCAGTCTACACCATCCGCTTCCCAATTTCGAGGTGTCTCATGCTCGCTCCCATCACGGTTCGCTATTCGTTTCGACCGTCCAAGCGCAGCCTCGCGACGGGGCAGGTGTCGGACCTGTTCGGGTTGCCGGAACGGGAGCCGCCGCACACCGTTGCCGAGGGAATCTGCCTCGACATTCGCCCCGGCGACCTCGTGCTGTTCACCGGGCCGAGCGGCAGCGGGAAGTCGTCGCTCATGCGGGAAGCCGCGAAGCAACTCGATGCGGTCGATGCCTTCGCGCTCGAGTTGCCGAACGCGCCGCTGATCGATGCACTTCCCGGGAAAGTGGAGGAACGCCTCGCCATGCTCTCGGGTTGCGGGCTCTCCGAAGCGCGATTGCTGCTGCGAACGCCCGCCGAACTGAGCGAAGGTCAGCGCTATCGTTTTCGCCTCGCGTTTGCCCTGGCTTCGCGTTCGCCGTGGATCGTGGCCGACGAGTTCACCGCGACTCTCGATCGGCCGCTAGCCAAGGTCGTCGCCTTCAACCTGCGAAAGCTCGTGAACCGAACCGGCACCGGCGTGCTCGCCGCCACGACTCACGACGATGTCGTTGAAGATCTCAATCCCGATCTCTGGGTGCGCTGCCTCGGGGAAGGGCGCATCGCAGTCGAGCGGCGCGACGTAAAAAAAAAGACCTGTCGTTCGCGCACGAGCTTTGGCTCTCGGAAGGCACCCGAACCGACTGGCCGCACTTCGCTCGGTGGCATTACCGCAGCCACCACCTCGCTTACACCCGCAGGGTGATTCTGCTCTGGTATGGTCGCGAACCGATCGGCATCTGCGTCTTCGGCACCCCGGCCGCCTCGCTCTCGCTTCGCACCCGATACTTCGGTTTGAGCAACCCACGAAGTGGCGTCGCGATGGCCGGCCTGAATCAACAACTCTGGCTGCTCCAACGCGTGGTCATTCATCCGACTTACCGCGGAGCCGGGATCGCGGCGAACTTCGTGAAGCGAGCGTGCGCACTCTGCCCCGTGGACTGGATCGAAACGCTTTCCGCCATGGGCCAGGCGAATCCTTTCTTCGAACGTGCCGGCTTCGTGCGGGTCGGCATCATCAGGAAGGGCGATGCGAAGCAGACGGCCCACGGAGCCTACGGTTCCAAGCGAACCCGCGTGAGTGCCGAGACCCTGGAGAAGAGCCGCTTCAGCGAACCGGTGTATTACGCGTTCGATAATCGGAAGCCAGAATGACGTCACTTCGCCCGAGGATCACATCGCGCGGGTGCAGTACATGGTTTGTAAGGGGAAGGCGACACACGAGGATTTCCCGTGGAACGGAGCCAAGATCCTGGTGGAAAAGTTCAAGGCGGTGATCAGA
>JAYTUG010000458.1:0-4685 GCA_043744695.1 Gemmataceae bacterium | reverse complement strand
ACGGTTGCCTGGCCGATATGCCGACTAAACACCACGAAAAACTGGCGACGCTATTGACCCACAATTTCCAGACGTGGGACAATGTGTCACTCCTGAACACTTAAAGCATAACAGCAGGCGCGAGCGCGCGAGTTCGATAAGTGTTGCAGCGAGACACCGAACGAGATTTGAACTGGAGTAGTTTTTCGGTCCAGGTCAGAAGAGCATTTCGCCGCAGCTACCATGAAATGTGAGACTTCGGTAGGCACTCTCGGAAAAACTCGCGCGCGACACGCGCCGTGCGAGTTCGAGGAGTGTTTCAGATAGGGACGCGAGTGAGCGTAATCTGCGACCGCATCGGTGGGGGCGGCCAAGATCAAGGAAGGTTGTTCGCGCGGCCGCAGCCCGCAGGCGCAAGTCCCACGAGGAGTATGCCCGCCCGATCGGGCGGGCAGCCGGACGCGTGTGGGGCGGTCGGGGTCGCGGTTCCCGAAGGGAGATCCCGCGTTATGCGTCGCTTAATTTAATTGGGTCCGTTGAAGAAGTTCGCGATCGTACCGTGGACGATCTGGTCGTTGAGCCGGTGGGCGTTGTAGTGGATGAGGAACCCGTTCCCGCGGAAGCCCTGAGGCACGAAGCTGAGGTCGCGCGACCATGTGTTGGTGCCGTTTGCACCGAGAGAGGCTTCCCCCCAGGCTGTGTTACCAAACACCTTGACATCCTCCCCCTTGTGGGTGAGGTAGATCCACACTTTCTTGATCACCGCGGGGTTGTACAGCCCCGTGATCTTCCAGCCGGACCACGGGTTGGTTTGGGGATCCCCAGCTCCGTCCATCATCGGCCCGGGGGGCGGTGTCACCGTCCCGATGGAGATCCCGGGACTGGCGTCGACGGTGACCGAGATGGCGCCCGGCGTCGCGTTGCCGGCGCTCGACGAGGCCGACACGGCGTAGGTTCCCGTCGCCATGTTGCTGAAGATCGCCTCCCAGCAGCCGCTCGGCTGTTGCATCGTGGGTTGCGAGCTGTTGCCGACCGTCGCGTTGATGTTGGTCATGTTCGCCGGGCCCGAGCCGTTGACGCTGAAGGTCGGGCCGAGGACGGATCCGTTCGTGGGCGCGTCGATCAAGAACGGGGGGTCGCCTTTGGGTGGTGGTTGCATGGTCGTGCTCCAGTTCCAGGGGTTAAGGGGTTGCCGTTGGGGCCAGGGGTTCGATCACCACGTTGCGGAAAAACACCCGCGCGCTATAGACATAAAGACCGACGCCGCCGCGCGGGCTGTACGGCTTGAATCCACTCGTGTCGATGCCGGGATAGACGTCCTGCAGTTTGAATTTGTAGTACTCTTCTCGCGCCATCAATTTGCTTGTCGGGATCGCCGGCTCGAACGGCAACCGATGGCCCTCGATGCCGACGGGGCGATACGTGCCGTCCGGGTCTCGCCACTCCACGCGCAGCTCATCGGGACCGACGGTCGCCACGATCTGACGCCAGGGGATTTGGTCCCACTTCTTCCTTCCGTCTGAGTCGAGTGGATCCACAACCCGCAGGTCCGTCACTGGCGTTACCTCCGGCTTAATGCTGCCTGTTGGCGACACATAGTAGATTCCCTCTCGGATCGTAACTGGATCATAGACGCTTGGTTTACCAGGCTCTACGAACTTGATGTTCTTGTACGGTATCTCGGTGAGATGATTGTCGTTGAACTCGACCGTCACGGCCCGATCGACGCCGACCCCGCCGCCAAGGACGCTGCGGTTGTGGGCAAAGTAGATCCCTGCTTTGCTATTTGCCGTGATTGAGGCATCGACGCGGAACTCCGCAGTGACCCGATACCGGTCCGTCTGTGTATCCGGGACGAGTTCCACCATGCCGGTCTCCACGGCGAACGCCATGAACTGTTTCCCCGCACCCTGCTCTCCGGCTTCTCCCAGACCCACCGCCCAGCGGTGATAGCGAGGCGCACCGGTCTCCCCGATCAGTGTGACCTTCTCCCCGCGGCGGAGTGCCCTCATCTCCTTGTCGGCCGTGGGCGGCCCTTCGGTCGCGATGTAGATCCCGATGCCGACCGCCGCGGCCAGCGCGGCGACAGCCCCGATCCAACGCGATCGTCGCCGTACGACCTGCCAGATCCTCCACGGCCACGACAGCGGCTGGGCGTGGGTCGGGTCGCCGATGCGCCAGCGATGAAGGTCGTTCGCCAGTTCCTGCGCCGTCGCGTAGCGGCGGGCGGGGTCCTTCTCAAGACACTTCAGACAGACCGCCTCCAGGTCCTGGTTGACCTCGGGGCGCAGGCTTCTCGGCGAAACCGGCGGCTCGTGAATCACCTTCTGCAACGTTTCGAACGTGCTGGCGGCGCGAAACGGCGGCCGACCGGTGAGCAACTCGTAGAGCGTCGCCCCCAGCCCGTACACGTCGGTCGGCGGCCCGAGCGCGCCGTGCCGGGAACCGACCGCCTGTTCCGGAGCCATGTAACTCGGCGTGCCCAGCACCGCGCCGGTTTCGGTGAGCCCGTCCTCGCGGTCCATCCACTTCGCCAGTCCGAAGTCCGACAACTTGGGCGAGCCCTCCGAGGTGAGCAGCACGTTGGCGGGCTTGATGTCCCGATGGAGCAGGCCCACCGCATGCGCCGAGTGGACGGCGACCGCGAGTTGCTCCATGATCGCCGCGGCCTCGGTCGGTGCGATCGGCTGCCGCTTCGCGCGGTTCGCCAGCGTGCCGCCGGGCACGAGTTCCATCGAGAAGTAGACGCAGCCGGATTCCTCGCCGACCTCGTAGACCTCGACGATGTTCGGGTGCCGCAACCCCGCGAGCGCCTCGATCTCGCCCGCGAATCGCTCCGCGGCGCGACCGCGGGCGGCCAAGGCGCCCGAGAGAACCTTGACGGCGACCTCGCGGTTGGCGATCCGCTGCTTCGCCCGGTAGACCACACCCATGCCGCCGTGGCCGATCTCCTCGAACACGTCCAGGGTCCCGAGCACCGCCGGCACCTGCCGCGCCGGCTTCGCGCCGCGCGAAGGCCATGCCGTGCCGTTGGTGTCGTGTTCCGCATGTTTCGCGGTGGTCGCGTTGATCGGCTCGGGCTGATGGAGTCCGGTCGATTCCAGGCCCGGCGACAGCGGCGTCTCGTCGGGCCGCGGAGTGGTAACCTCGGCCAACCGCAGGAGGCAGGTCGGGCACAGTCCCTCGGGTGCCGCAGCGGGTATGCCGCCGGAGCACTGCGGGCAACTCGTCAACGCGATCACGGCGTCTCCTCCACGATCTGCCAATGAGAACAGATTCCCGCCGCGAAGGTGACACACATTCCCGAAAAAAGTGGTTCGCGGTCAGCGAGCCGCCAGCGCCGCGAACAGCTCCGCGATCTCCCGATCGACGTCCTCGCCATCGGCGAGTGTCTCCGCGATCCGGCGGCGGAGGACGGCCCCGTAGCGTTCGCGCAACCGCTGCGCGGCCTTTTTCACCGCCGCGACGCTCATCCCGCACGCCGCGGCGACCTCGGAGTAGGCCGGCGCGTCGTCCCCCGCGGTCAGCGTGGGGCGGAGTTGTTCGAACAAGTTGGAGTTGCCATATTCCGCTTGGAGATCGGTGAGGGCCACGGCGAGCAGGTCCAACGCCCAACTGCGGGCATAGATTCGTTCCGCAGTGAGGTGATCGACCGGCTCGACGCGGTAGCGGCCCTCCGCGGTCGCGAGGTCGAGCGATTGCGGCACGATGCCGCCGCCGCGCTTGCGGGCCGCGAGCCGAGCGCTATCGTTGCGGATGTAGTTCTCGCAGCAAGCGATTAGGAACGATCGGAACCGGCCGCGGCCGGGTTCGAGGTTCGTCAGCGCCTCCCCGTCGAGGAGGTGGGTGAACAGCCCTTGCGTCAGGTCTTCCGCGCGGTCGGCCGCACCGGTCTTCCGCCGGAAATAGGCGTAGACCGGATACCAGTATGTGCGAATGAGTTCGCCAAGCGCCTCGCGCGACGCAGCCCCGGACCCGCGAGCCCGAACGACGAGGCTCCATTGCGTGGTTGCGAAATCGCCACGGCCGTCGAGCGCGCTGGCCGCCATGACAGCCCTCATGTCGGGATGTCCGATGAAAACCGATCTTCAAGGAGATGATAGTGAATACAGTCCGTGATTCCGTCCGCGGGTACGTGGACGATGACGGTGAACATCGGTCGGGAGGTCGCCGCGCTGGAGCGGATGACCAACAAGGAATTGCGAACGCGGTACGAGATCTTCGGCGAGGCGACCGCGGCGAACAACAAGGCGTGGCTGGTGAAGCGGATCGCGTGGCGTATCCAGACGAACGCAGAGGGCGGGCTGTCGGAACGGGCCAAGGCTCGCGCCGCGGCACTGGCCAACGAGGCGGACATCCGGACGACCCCGCCGCCGGTGCAGGCGATGAACCAGGTGAAGGCGAGCGGGGCCACGCGGGTGCTCGACATGGGCAACGACGATCGACTACCGCCGCCGGGTTCGATCCTGACCCGGAAGTACAAGGGCGGTGTCGTGCAGGTGAAGGTGCTGGACGACGGATCGAATACGCGGGCGAGGTCTACGCCTCGCTGAGCGCCGTCGCGAAGGCGATCACCGGCAGCCACCAGAGCCGCGACCAGGGCGGCATGGGTGACCGCCACCCCGCCACAGGTCCAGGAAATGACTTCACCCAGCAGACGGGTGCCGTCGGCGATCGCGAAGGGGACCGTGGGCCGCGCCAGTGCG
>JAYTUG010000457.1:0-4715 GCA_043744695.1 Gemmataceae bacterium | reverse complement strand
AGAGGTGAAGAGATCGATCGTGCTTTCGTTCCATAAATGAACTGCCTACTTCGGGAGGCACACCCATGCGCCGAACATCGCCGGTGGTTCGGCTTGCGAGACCGGGAAAATTGTCCCATACTGGGCGAGCATCGATTCGAGGTGCTTTCACCAGAACGCCGACGCGGAGCGACGGACCATGCTGACGATTGATCTGGAGGACCCGGACGTGGAGAACGCAGCCCAGGAAGTGGCGGAACTCCTCGATCGGGTTTCCGCCGACCCCGAGATGCGGGTCGAGTTGCTGCACAAGTTGTTGGGCGAGGGTGCCTGCCGCAAGATCGGCATCTTTCAACTTCCGCCGGGGTTCAAGCTCTCGGTCGTGATACCCGTCTTCAACGAGGAGCGCTGGCTGGGCGAACTCGTTCGCCGCGTTCAGGCCGTGCCGATTCCCAAGGAACTGATCCTCGTCAACGACTTCTCGACGGACGGCACCCCCGCGATCCTCGACCGGCTCGAACGCGAGTACGACAACGTCCGCGTGTTCCACCAGCCGAAGAACATGGGCAAGGGTGCGGCCCTCCGCGAAGGGTTCAAACACTGCACCGGCACCCTCGTCATCGTTCAAGATGCCGACTGGGAGTACGACCCCGCGGAGATTCCGAAGCTGATTCAGCCGATCATCGAGGATCGCGCCGACGTCGTGATCGGCTCGCGCTTCATCGGCGAAAGCCACCGCGTCCTCTACTTCTGGCACTCCATCGGCAACAAAGTCCTGACCTTGATGTCGAACTTCTTTACGAACTTGAACCTGACCGACATGGAGACCTGCTACAAGGTCTTCAAGCGCGAAACGATTCAGGGCCTGACGCTGCGTTCGAACCGGTTCGGCTTCGAGCCGGAAGTGACGGCGAAGATCGCCCGCAAGAAGAAGGGCCAACCCGCGCTGCGGATTTACGAGGTGCCGATCAGCTACTCGGGCCGCACCTACGAGGAAGGCAAGAAGATCGGCATGAAGGACGGCTTTCAGGCGTTATACTGCATCGTGCGCTACTGGCTGGCGGACTGATTTCGGGTGGGTCGAGTGAACCGGCAGACCGGGAGTCGACTGAGGAGAATCTCACTTCGCCACGATGACTTTTGCCTTGCAAGAAGGCCGCCGAGCAAATAGTGTTCTGGGGTAGGTCGCTCGACGACGAGGTCTCTCCCCGTGTTCTCCCGCCGCCCGTTAATGCTTCTCGTCACCGCCTCGGCTTTGTGCCTGGGCATCGTACTCGGCTGCGGTCGTTCCGCGTCCACTCCCGATGCCGCTGTAGCGGAAATTCCCGACGGGCCCGAGTGGTTCGAAGACGCAACCGAGCGGCTCGGCGTCCACTTCACGCACGATCCCGGTCCAATCGAAAAGCACTGGATGTACCAGGTCATGGGGTCCGGTTGCGCCATCCACGACCTCGATGGGGACAACCGGCCCGACCTCGTTCTGCTCACGAATGGCGGGCCCGATTCGAAGTCCACCAATCGACTGTTTCGCCAAAAGCCCGACGGCACGTTTGAAGACGTCTCCTCCGGTTCGGGGCTGGATTTCACGGGCTGGACGATGGGCATCGCCATCGGCGATGTCGATAACGACGGTCTGCCGGACGTGCTCATCACGCAGGTCGGGAAAACGCGGCTGCTCCTCAATCTCGGCGGGATGAAGTTCCGGGACATCAGTGAGGAAGCCGGCATCCGGAACGCCTTATTCGGCACTTCAGCCGCGTTTCTCGACTTCGATCGCGATGGCCGGCTCGATCTCTTCGTGGTGAACTACATCGACTACGACCGCACCTGGGCTTGCCGCTCGGTGGGCGGCGAACTCGGCTACTGCAGCCCGAAGAACTTCCCCGGCACCTCCTCGAAACTCTTCCGCAATCTGGGAAACTCGGGCGGAAAGCGGGTGGCCTTCGAGGATGTCTCGGCCGCCTCGCGGATCGGCGACATTCCCGGACCCGGCCTCGGCCTCACGGTGGCCGACTTCGATGGCGATGGTTGGCCCGATGTCTTCGTCGCCAACGACGGCCAGCCGAACCGCCTCTGGATGAACAAACGCAACGGCACTTTCGCGGACGAAGCCGCGGCGCGTGGAGTCGCCTTCACGCAAATGGGCCAAGTCTACGCCGGCATGGGCGTCGCCCTCGGCGACATCGACAACGACGGGCTGCAGGATTTGTACGTTACGCACCTCACGAGTGAGACCAACACGCTCTGGAAGCAGGGCCCGCGCGGATTCTTTCAAGACAAATCCACGGAGGCCGGGTTGTTCGGCACGCGATGGCGCGGCACGGGCTTCGGGGCACTCATGGCGGACTTCAACCTCGACGGTTTGCAAGACATCGCCATCGCCAATGGCCGCGTGGCCCGCGAGAGCCCCACCACTGTTAAGTCCGGCCTCTCCGCCCATTGGTCGCCTTACGGCGAACGAAACCAACTTCTCGCGAACAGGGGCAACGGGCAGTTCCTGGACGTCTCGATCGATTCGCCCGCGCTGTGCGGATACCACACGGTGGCTCGCGGGCTGGCCTGCGGAGACATCGATGGCGACGGCGCGCCCGATCTCCTGATCAATGCGATTGGCGAACGGGCTCGCGTCTTGAGGAACATCGCACCCAACCGGGGACACTGGCTTACCGTTCGCGCCCTCGACCCGGCCTCGAAGCGAGCAGCGCTCGGTACCGAGATCACGGTGAATGCATCGGGTTTGAAGCGTACGCGAATTCTCGGTTCGGCTCAGAGCTATCTTTCCGCAGGGCCCGCGACCGCCGAGTTCGGAATCGGGTCGGCCTCCGCTTACGATTCGATCGAAGTCGTTTGGACCGATGGCTCGAAAGAGGCGTTCCCCGGAGGTGCCTCCAATTGTGGGGTGGAACTGCGAAAGGGAGCCGGAGCGAAGCGCTAGGCCGAAAGGGTGATGCTCGCATGAGGTTCCGTTCGCTGAAATGGAAGCGACTGTTGGCGGCTACGGCGATTCTTGCCCTGGCCGTTGGGCTCGTTTACCTCTTGAATCCACGAACCGCGCATCCGCCTGCGATTCCGCCGGACGTCACCGATCCGTCCATCCTGGGAGCCCTTTCCAAGTCGCGCGACGAGGTGTTCGCGAACCCGGAGTCCGGAAGCGCGTGGGGCGAACTCGGATTCGTATTCTACGCCCACGAGTTCACAGCGCAGTCTTTCATCTGCTTCACCGAGGCTGCCCGGCTCGACCCTTCGAAGCCGCACTGGCCTTATCTCATCGGGATCGGATTATTGGAACAGCGGCCCAACGAGGCGCTCCCCTACTTCGAGACCGCTTATCGGATCGCGGTCGTGGCCGGTGAGAGGTCCTCCGCACGTCTGCGCCTTGCGGAGCTCTATCTCGACCGCGGTCGCGTGGACGACGCCATTCGGCTCTTCGACGAGGAACTCCAGACCGATCCTTCAAATGCCCGCGCCCACTACTGGTTGGGTGTGCGCGCACTTCAAATGGACGATCCCGCAGGGGCCGTCGTACATTTGAAAATCACCGTCGCGGGGCCGTATGGCCGCAAGAACGCTTCGTCGCTCCTCGCCAATGCATACCGGCGACTCGGGCGAGAAGGCGAGGCCAACCGCGCTGCGGCAGACTCCGCCGGGTTCGTCGGCGGGCTCGCCTGGCCGGACGAGTTCGTAATGGCCTACTCGAAGCGAGGCACGGGCCGCTCCGCGATGGTGCAGCAGGCCTCCGAACTGTTCGAATCGGGTCGGCGCGGAGAAGCGTTGGATCTTTTCGAAAAGATCGTCGCGCTTTATCCCGACATACAAACGCTTTCCGTTTTCGGGGATCGGCTCTCGAAATCGGGCCTCTTGGACCAGGCGGAGGAAGTTCTGCGGCGAGCTGTGCAACTCGATCCTAACTACGCGGAAGCCCATCACCTTCTCGGTGTCACTCTCTTTCAACACGGTGAATCCGAGGAGCAACAGAAGCAACCGGCACGAGCCCAGGAGCGATTCAAACTGGCGCGCGTAGCGTTTCAGAAGACCATTGAGTTGAAGCCGGGGCACGCGCTGGCCCATCTGTTTCTCGCAAAAGTGGAGAGGCGCCTCGGCCAACTCCAGGAGGCGAGCAACGCGTGTGGCGAAGCCATCCGCCTGAGCCCGTCGCTGGCCGAAGCTCACTTTGTAATGGGCGAGATCTTGCTGGAGTTGAAGCGTCCGAAAGAGGCGATCGCTCCCTTGGAGCAGGCCGTGCGGCTCGCGCCTCCGGACTTCGCGCCGCCAAAGGCCGCACTCGATCGCGCGAGACACGAAGCGATGGAGAAGAAGTGACAGACAGGCATCGCGACACCTACGATCAATCCCGCAATGAAGATCAACCAATTGCATTTTCGAGACGCGACCAGCCCTCTGTTCTCACCCTGAGTATCATACCGCAAGTGTCCCCGTCAGCACCATGTTCGCGGCCTCTTGCCCGTCCTTCCAAAACACCGGGACGATGCGGAGCGGGTATCCTACGAATCAGCCTGCGTCGGCGTCCGCTTCCTATCATTTCAACATAAGCACACTCCTCCTTCGCAACGGGCGGGTCGGTCATCGACCCATCGCAGACCATCGACCAGAAGGCCGACCTCTGGCTGAAGGATGGTCGCGTCCTCGGCATCGGGCCGCAACCGGGCTCGCCGGATCGCACGCTCGATTGCAGCGGGATGATCGTGTCGCCCGGTTTGATCGACATGCACGTTCAC
>JAYTUG010000456.1:0-4716 GCA_043744695.1 Gemmataceae bacterium | reverse complement strand
TGGGCCGCGGGCGGATGTGCGGCTTCGCCTCGGGCGGCTTCGCATCGGGAAGCGATGGTGTACCGGTGGGCAGCGACTTCGGTTCGCGCTGCAACTTCGGTTGTGGTGCGGTTTGCATCGGCGGCGCGGGGAACTTCCACCCTTCGGTCGCGACCGTGAAATCGAGCCGCCCCAGCGACCGCACCCACGGCGCGTCGCAGACGAGGCGCGACTCGCGAACGCTCGCTTCCAGCGGCCGCTCGAAACGGGGAAGGGATTGAACCTCCAAGCCCACGGACGGCGGTCCGTGGGCCTCTTGCTCGTCAGGCAGCACGGTTGGCAACCCCCATCTTGCGGGCCTCGGCAACCGCCTCGCGAATGCGGTCGAACGGCTCGGCTAAGTCCACGGCCGGATCGACGCCATCGAGTCGCTCCACGATCATCGCTTCGTCCGAAGCGAATCGCGCCGAGAGGAGCAGCGGCGATTTGAAAAGTGCGTGAGTGAGCGCGATGGAATCCGAAGCGGGCGGGACGCCCGCGCTCCCAGGGAGTGCAATCACCGGAATGTCGATTCTCGATCGCAGCCCGAGCACCGCGAGGCAGTCCGTCACGATCAGATCCGGGCGGATTGAGGTCTTCTCGACGAGTGCCTTCCCGATCACGTCCACCTGGAGGTACTCGTTCAACGTCGGCCCGTAGAGTACCGTCTGGACGCGGTTGGGTTGCACGGCCGAGGTGAGGCGAAATTCGAGCGGCCGGCCCCAGGCGTTCGTCACCAGGTAGCCCCCCACCCAGCCGGTCGGCTCCTGGATCACGGTAAGAAACCCGAGGGCGACGTTGGCTGGCTTCGGCCGGTCTGTCACGGTGTGGTCCTGCGTTGTGGTAGACCACGTAGGATCGGACGCGGGCGTTTGGGGGCTTGACCGGGTTCCGGCTCGATGTGGTTCGACTTCACGCAGCGAGGCGCGGCAGCCGGTACAAGTTGAGTATCCGGGATTCGACGAAGAGCCGGAAGCGTAAGCGACGGTTGTACGCCGTCCGTCGCTTACGCTTCCGGCTCGCGTACTCGACCTGTAACGGCTTTGCCGTTCGTGGCGACTCGGCGGAGGATGTCGATCCCCCGGCGCAGCGTCTCGTCGCTCGCCGCATACGACACGCGGAAGTGCGTGTCCCGACCGCTGAACACCGACCCGGGAATGACGAGCAAATTGTTCCGAATTGCCTCGGCGACGAACTCGCCGCCCGTTCCCCACGGCGTCTTTGCGAACAGGTAGAACGCACCGCCGGGCTTCGTGAATTCGTACGAATCTGCGAGGCCTTCGATCAGCAAGTCGCGCTTGCGGCGATAATCGTCCACGATCCCGGTTACGTCGAAGTCCAGCGCCGCGACGCCGGCCGCTTGCACCATGCTCGGCGCGCACACGAAGGTGAACTGCTGGAGCTTCGCCATTTCGTTGAGGAGGCGTTTGGGTCCGTGAACCCAGCCGAGCCGCCAGCCGGTGATGCCGTAGGTTTTGCCGAAGCCTTCGAGCACGAGCACGTTGCCGTCGTGGGTGGCCGGGCTCGCGGGGAGCGCGTCGTAATGGAAGGCGCGATAAATCTCGTCGCTGAGCAGCACGAGCCCGCGCTCGCGGCACAGCTTCGCGATCGCGTGTTGGGTCGCCGGGTCGATGATGGCGCCGGTCGGGTTCGAGGGCGTCGAGAGCAGCACGGCCTTGGTTCGCGGCGTGATGGCGGCCTCAATTTTGCGCGGGTCGGGGTAGAAGTCCGGGTAGGTATCGACGGGCACCATGCGGCCGCCGGCGAGCGTGATCACGTGCGGGTAGGCCACGAAGTACGGGTCCGGGGTGATGACTTCGTCGCCGGGGTTCACGATGGCCATGAGCGCGAGTACGAGCCCGCCGCTCGTGCCGCTGGTGACGAGCACGTCCCGATCGGAGTGATCGAGATGGGGGAAGCGGGCCTTCGCGTCGGCGAGCAGTTTCTCGCGCAGTTCGGGGATGCCCTGCGTGACGGTGTAGCCGTTCTGATTGGAGTCGATGGCGGCTTTCGCGGCAGCCTTGATCGATGCCGGCACGTCGAAGTGCGGCTGCCCGATGCTCAGGTTCACGGGGTCCTTGAGCGACTTGCCGAGCTCGAACACCTTGCGAATGCCGGAGAGCTCGATGAGCTTGGTGCGGTCGGCGAGCCAGGAATTGGGGATCATGGTGAACTCTCGGTGGCTTGCCGCTTGCGGCTTTGCAATTGCTGTTATCATCCCAAATCGCGAAGCCGCAAGCGGCTAATTTTCCTTCGCATACTGCTTCCAGAGCTTCTCGAGTCGCTGCTGGGCTTCAGCGATCGGCAGCGCGTGGTAACGCCCGTCGACCAACGTTACGAGGTCGGCCTTTTCCAACTTTTGCAGTGCGTCGGCGATCTCGAAGTCGAGGCCCACTTCGAGCCGGCGCTCGAGGTCGATCTCGATGTAGCGATCCAACTCGTCCGCCGTCCAGCCGCGCGGGTCGGCGTAGCGCCAGAGGTAAAAGTACGCCAGCAGCGTTTCTCGCGTCTCCTGTTCCTCGGCTTCATCGAGCAGGCGGTACATGACGCCGCCGTTGTTGTCGAGGTTTTGATAGTAGAGGCTCTGCGTGAGTTGCAGCGAGTATGTCTGTTTCGAGACCTGGAAGCTGTACCACGTTTTGTAGCCGTAGCCGAGGATGAGGGCGATGGGCGTGTAGAGCGTGAGGAACGCGGCCGTGGTGCCGAGCGTGAGCGCTCCGGAAAGTGCGGTCAGGCTCATGGTGCTGAGCTTCCAGCCGACGTAGCCGAGCGAACTGGTGAGCGAGCCGCCGAGCTTGAATCGCTCCAGCATCGGCATCTTGATCCGCGTGCCGGGCAGCAGCATCTCGACATCCATTTGCGGGATGTCCTTGAACAACTTGAGGAAGACGCTGCGGGTGTCGGCATCGGAACCGATCGCGGGGTTGGCTTGCTGCTTCAACATGACGACGACGCGGCGAAAGGTCGGCACCGCGACTTCCTCGCGCTTGAAGAACTTGTACCAACGGCGGAGGAAGCGGCGCGTCTCGCCCTTGCCGCGGCAGAAGACTTCGACCTTGTCGAAGATGTCCCAGTTCACGTGCATGTCCACGCCCCACTCGCTGGCTCCGAGCATGATGCGTTCGAGGTCTTCGCGCGAAAGCCGCACGTAATTCGCCCGCTGCATGAGGTGGACGAAGGTGTCGAAGAGGCGTTCGAGTGCCGCTTCCCGCTGCTCGTCCGTGATGGCCACGAGCGGCTTCGGGTCGACGTCCGGATCGAAGGGCGCGTAGGCGTCCTTGAGGCGGCGCAGTTCGCTGAGGTAGATGGCGTGGAGGTGGAAGCTGACGGCCCGGGCGAAGCGGCGGAACCGCGTTCGATCGTCTTCGGAGAGTACCTGCCCGCGGCTCGGCCCCGACTCGCGGCACAAATAATCGACGAGGTCCGTCACCCGGATTGGGATGAAGTGCTCGCGGTCTCGTTCGGATGAGGTCATGGAATGCCATTCGATCCGACGAAGCGTTTCTCAAAAACGAGCGGCGTTCTGCACTATTCTAGCAGACTCATCCGTTGCCGAAGTGCCCGGAAATCAACTCTTGACGCGGCGAGCCGTCCTCGTTATTCCGCAGCCACTCAAACAGTAATCAGGGGTTCTATGCGCCGCGGGGTGTGGCCTGTTTTGATTTGCCTCTTTGCGACCGGTTGCCACACCGATCGCGAGGGCCCGTTCGCGTTCTTGCGGCCCGCGAAGCCCGTCGCCATTCAATCGAACTCGCCGTACTCGGTCGGCGGGTTCGGAAACGCGTTCGGCAACGCGATCGCTCCGGATCAGACGCCCGGCGTTTACCTCGAATCGGTGCTCTTCGAACGGCCCGTCGGCGACCCGCTCCTCGACCGCGATCTTTGGGCGAACGCATCCTCCCCGCTGCCGCCGAAGACGCGGGCGTTGCTCGAAGAAAACGGGCTGCGCGTAGCCGCGTTCGCCGGCAACTTGCCCCGGGCCTTCCAGAAGTTGCTCGAATCGGAAACCGAGGCCGTCAATCCGCAGGGGCTCACCTTCGCCAGTCGATCGGAGGCGGTGCTGCCCACGGTGGGGCCGATCGAGAAGTGCGAGTACCGCGTGCTCGCCGACCTGTCGGGTTCGCGCGAGGCGGTCAAACTTCGCACCGCAAACGGGGGCATCCTCGTAACGCCGGAAGCGACTGCCGATGGCCGCGTGAAGGTGCGCTGCGAGCCGCAGATCCAACACGGCGAACGGCAAGACTGGATTCGCCCCACGAGCGATTCCACTGGGTTCTCGCTTCAGGGTGAGATTCCGCTGGAACGCTATCCGGGTCTCGGATTCGACGTGACGCTCGGGCCAGGCGAATACCTCGTAATTGGCTCGCCGGCCACGGCCACGGAGACGCTCGGTGCGGCGATGTTCGGCGTGGAGGCGAAGAGCGAATCGCGGCAACGCGTGCTCGTGATCCGCGCGGGAATTCGGGGCGAAGCGCGGACCGATTTGCCGGCGCTGCCTCGTTCCCGCGGCGGCCACGCGATCGCAGCAGAAGCGAGCCGTTGGTAACACTTTTTCGCGACTTGGAGTTGCCGACCCGCGTTCGCGCTCTTATCTTCACTTCACACCCATTCGCAAGAATGGGCCGAACAAACTGGTGAGTATCTTATCCAGAGTGGCTGAGGGGCCAGGCCCGACGAAGCCACAGCAACCGGCCGGAG
>JAYTUG010000455.1:0-4720 GCA_043744695.1 Gemmataceae bacterium | reverse complement strand
AACCGCCGGCAGCGATCAGTTCGGCTTCGGTGCTCATAGGGGGATCTTTCGTTATGTAAGTGAGAGCTATTTGCGAGTCTTGCGACGCTGTGAACGGTTTGGCGTCGGCGATTTACTTCCGGAATTTTTGTTTTGACCCGATAGATTTAGCTGACCTGTCTTCGACATGAATATCGCGATTGCACCAGCGAGGTTCGGGTTATTTGCCATACTCTTGAGAAGGTCCATCTGATCGATTTCCTCGCCTCGACCCTTTCGTATTGCCAGGTCCATGACCTCTGGTGACTGCAACAGTGCCATCATGGCAACTGCATCAGGAGGCACAGCGTCATTCGGATCACAATAGTCTGGAAAGCGATACTTCATCAATTTCGCGTAATCTTGGAACTGATTGTCAGTAGAAGTAGGATTTCTCGCAAAGTGCCCGAAGCACTCTTTGAAGTTGTTTGAAAGCTGCTTGAGGCCTGAAGGAGTATTGTCGTACTCAATGTGTCGAAGGTGCGAAATATCGAATGGGATGCGTGGAGCGTTTCGCTCGCGAATGATAATGGTCCCGACACGGCATGCATGTCGTAGCCCAAGTTCATAAAAAACGTTGGGGTTTGGGTAGGTCACATCGGCGACAACAAAGTCGGCATGCATTATACGAGTTATAATGTCCCCAGATATCATTCCTGGAGCACTGACCTCATCGGCACGAGTTATCTCAAGCGATGGGTCTGCAACAGACAACGCTTCTCGAATCAGGTCAGTGTACCGAGCCTTCAATTCTCCGGAAGTGATTTTATGTGTTCCAAACTCTTGGTCACCGATTGACATAATTACGAAGCAGGTCTTTGCCATTGCAACCTCACGAGGGTGAACGTTTGGTGCTTTGTACGCTGTCGATCACGGTGAACTTCACACCCTTCTCCGAGCGCCTCCAGTGCCGCCTCGGGAACGATGTGCTCGCCGTTCTTCAAGACCTTTCCCGAGAAGCGACCCAAGAGAAAGCCGAGGGCTTTCTTCTGGGTCTCGCTGTCCGGGAATGTGATTACAACCATGTCGTGCTTCCTTTGCTCCACTCGGTCTATTTTATGCAATCCCATAGCGTCCGGACACGGAATTGTGCCGTCACAGTCCGGACAGGGAAGCGGTTGCGTCGCCGAACTTCGAGCCCGGAACGCCCATTCGATTCATCAGGCCTACGTACAGGCTACAGAGCCGGCGATCCTCCTCGGGTTTGTCCAGATAGTTGAGCACGCGGCCGGTGGTGAGCGAGCCGCCGAGCCCGCCGATGAGCAGCACCGGCAGCTTCTTCGAATCGTGCTGGCTCCCAGACCACATGTTTGAAACGAACATCAGACACGAGTTGTCCAGCACGGTCGATTCGCCCTCCTTCATCGCGGCGAGTTTGGTCGCGAGGTAAGCGAGATGCCCGACGTAAAATCGCGTGACGCGCTCGTAAGCGTCCGAGTTGTCCTCGTGCGACGTGGGGTGGTGGGCCTGGCGGACGTCGAGGAACGGGTAGAAGAGGCCGGAGAGATCGCGGCACATGAGCAGCGTGGCGACCCGCGTTTTATCCGTCTGGAAGCCGAGCGCGATGATGTCGGTCATGAGCCGCATGTGTTCGCGAATGTCTTCGGGCAGTCCGTTGTCCGGTCGCTTCATGGCGAGGGGCGATGTGCCGCGCGCGTGGGCCTTCGTCTTGTCGCCGCGGGCCTTCTCGACCCGCTTCTCCACTTCGCGAACGCTCGTGAGGTATTCTTCGAGCTTGGCCTTGTCGGTGGAACTGACCTTCGAGTTGAGGGCGGTGGCCTGATCCTTCACGCGGTCGAGGATGCTGGCCGTGCGGCGACTCCCCTGGCTATCGAACAGGCTATCGAATGCCAGCGACGGGTAGACTTCCATCGGCACCGGTGAGTTCGCGTCCTGCCAGGAAATGTGCGAACTGTAGGCCATGGAGAAATTGGACTCGTGGTAGCCGGTGATGGGTTGTTCGCAGCCGAGCACGAGGCTGGGCTGAGCGACGTCGTCCGCGGAGTGGGCGGCGAGCACTTGATCCATGCTGATGCTGCCGCGAAGGACGGCACCCTTTTGCAGAGCAGCCCCGGAAAGGATGTTCCCGGTCTGGCCCGGATGGATGCCGACGCCGGTGGCCTTCTTGTTGAAGAGGCCGCTGATCACGTTCAGTTTGGAGCGGAACGGCGCGAGCGGTTCGAGGCTCTTCGAGAGTTCCATCTCGGCACCGCTGCCCTTGGCCCACCAGTTCTTGGGGCTGATGCCGTTGCCCATGAATAGGGCCGCGAACCGCTTCGGTTTGGCGACTGCCTCGGTTGCGGCCAGGGCTTCGAGCCACGGCAAGGCAACCGTAACGCCGGCAGCGCGAAGTACGGTTCGGCGAGTGGGAAGCAGAGGCATGGAATTACGCTGCTTTCTGGAGCTCGGCATCGAAGGCGGTGGGCTCGGCAATGCCGAACTGATCCAACAGCGTCCGCACTCCAATCAGATGATGCTCATACACTCGATTACGCGAGGGAAAAGCAGGAAGCGAGACGATCAAACCACGTTCGGGGTGCTCGTAAACGTTAGTGGGTGGATCGTCGTTCAGAAGGCGTCGGGTCAATCCGAGCAACGCGAGCGCCTTGTTGAGTTGCCCGTAAGTCACATCGGTTCGCTTCATCATCACTCACCTCCAAAGATAGCCGGCAATTGCGCGACGCGCTTCATTTCCCGCATCCGAGCGATCGCTTCGCGGTTCACGGTTTGTCCAGAAGGTATCAGAACCCGTATCGTCCGATTGCCTCTCCTGGGCTTCCGATCTGGGTTATCTCGAAAGTACTCCTGAATGGGTAACCAGTAGGATCGCTCCTTCCCAACATCGAATAGTATCAGAATGACAGGCAGTTTCTCCCAAGTCCAGAGATTGTAATCGCGGATGTCGAGATCGTAGACAAAATACTGGCCGTTCTTCCTCAAAGACTCAGCAGCCTTGATCTGGATGAAGAGCAAGCCGGGTTCGACGTAGCCCTGCTCATCGAACGTGGAAAGGATCAAATCGTAGCCGTAATCGCGATCCACTCGCTGCGCGGTGTGGCCCTCGGCCAAAATGAATCCTTCCACGTGATGCACGCTCAGGTCGGCGATCACGTGCTGTCGCGTTCGTTGCTTTCGAGGGCCGGCGCGGCTCACGATCAGATCTTCCCTTCCAGCCCCAGTTGATGAAAGTAGTGGCTCACCTTGTCCTGGTTCTCCAGCAGCCAGTCGATGGTCGGCTCGTTTCGCATGGCTTTGCGGATCACTTTGGCGGTCGCCTCGCGGTTCACGTTGAACAGCGCCGCGTGGTCGATCTCGCCCTCGGGCACGGCGAGGATCGACGGATCGAGCCAGACGGAATAGACGATGCCGAGATCGTTGGCTTTCTCTTTGGGAATGTCCCCAGCCCGCACGGCGTCGAGCACGCCGTGGGCGATCCCGGCCTGCACCGTGCCCATCAGGATGGCCGTGTACCGTGCATCCTTCACCGTGACCTTGGAAACCATGAGCGTCGCGGGGCGAACCTGCACGTCGCTATTGAGAATGGCCCAGACGCGGGTGTGCCCTTTCACTTGGTCGCCGATGAGTTTGGCGAGTGCGTAACCGACGGGTCCATCGAGTTCGCCGATCACCACCTCCGGCTCGGCACAGAGGTAATCCTTGTCTCCCTCGACGAGGGCTTCTCCGGTCCGCATCACGATTCGTTCGGCCATGGATTTCCTTTTCGAGTTGAGAATAATTGAGGCGCGAGTCGTCGGGGCGAACCTCGGCCTTGGGGCTCTTTCCCTTTGCCAGCGAAGCGACTGCGCCGACCAGAATGAAGGCCACCAGGATGAGAATGATGAGCCGTGCGATTTTCCACGCGCTCCAGGGCCGCTCGCCGGAGAGCTTGCCGGTGCGGCCGTTCACGAGGATCTGATAGAGCTTGTCTTGATAGCGGTAGTTGGCGACCCACACGGGTAGGAGCAGGTGCTTGAACGTGATGCCGAGATACTGCGTTTGCTTGTTGGAGACGCGCTGATGATCGCCGCCGATGTCGCGGTTGATAAGCCTCACGATTTCGGATTCCATCATCTGCTTGGCTTCGCCGAAGCCGTCTTGGAGGCCGATGCCGTAGCGTTCGGTTTTGAAGCCGCTCAGGAAGTCGGCGTTGAACGGTTCGAGCTTGTCGAGGTCCCACGGTGCGAGGCTGGTGACGAGTTTCTCGGGCACGCTCTTTGTGGCGCAGACGAGCACGTCGTCGAAGAAGTGTTCCACGCGGCCCGAGACGTTGCTCCATCGGGTGCGGGTCACGGTGCGAGTCTTGGACACCGAGTTACCCTGGGCGTCGGTCTCGGTGTAGGTCTCGGTGTCTTGGTAGTCGTCGCCGCGTTCGCCTCGGTAGCGGGTGTTGGTCATGGCGTCGTACGTCCAGTACGGGACGTAGACGCCGGAGAGTTGGCCGAGGTTGGCGGCCAGTTTCAATTCGCTCGGGGCGAACCAGAGACCGCCAATCCACTGCTCGAAGACCTCGCGAGCGCGGCGGAAGTCGTGCTTGAACGGCACCAGCGATTCCGGCGGAATCATGCTCGCGGCCGATTCGGGCTTGTTCTCGAGATGCGTGGAACAGAAGGGACACTTCTCGGTTACGACCTTGTCGTCGAGCAGCACCATCGCGCCGCAGCCGGAGCATCGAACCTGCGAAGCGTGACCGGCGATCGGTGCG
>JAYTUG010000454.1:0-18573 GCA_043744695.1 Gemmataceae bacterium | reverse complement strand
ATGCGCAGTTCGCGAACCACCCTCTCCCCAGCGGGGAGAGGGTCAGAGTGCCTACTTCCAGTGGCACACCCCCCATTCCAAGTTCGTCTTTTCCTGCGTGGCCGGACTTGCTACAACCGCGTCACCGGCGCGGACCTCGGATTGCGCGCCGCGCTGGGAAGGATTCCCGACCGTGTACAAACTGCTCCTCTGCGTTCGCTACCTCCAAACGCGATACCTCGCGTTCATTTGCATCGTCAGCGTGATGCTCGGCGTCGCCACGCTCATCGTGGTGAACTCCGTCATGAGCGGTTTCTCCACGAAACTCCGCGACCGGCTCCACGGCATGATGTCCGACGTGGTCATGGACACCGAGCGGATGGACGGCTTCGTAAAGTGCGACCGGGAAGGCTACCCGGTCCTCGATCCGAACACGAACCAGCCGATCCCGCTTTCACCCGAAGAAATTACCAAGCTGATCCTGAGCAGCCCCGCCGGCGATAAGATCGAAGCCATCACGGCCACCATCGAAGTCTTCGCCATCCTGCAATTCCAGTATCGCGGCCAGATGATGACGAAGCCGGTCCGCGTGATCGGGATCGATTCGGAAGGCCGGGCCGCCATTGGCGGTTACTCCGAATTTCTCGTGCGCCAGAAGGATTTCGCGAAGCCGAACTTCGACCTGACGACCGAGGCGATGAACCGATTCGAATGGAACAAACGCCAGCGCGAGCCGCGCGAAGCGATTCAACTGCCTCCGCCTCCGAAGCCCGGCGCACTGCCCGAACCGGATATGAAGATCGATGTCGGCATCACGCAGTCCAAGCCCTTCGGCATCATTCCCGGCTACACTATCGCCCACATGCGATTCAAGAACGAGAACGGCGAAACCGTCGAAGAGCAGGTCCTCCATCCGGGCGACGACGTGACCGTCACCACTGTCGGCGGCGCGGACCTGCGGCCCGTCTGGGGCACCTTCCTCGTCTCCGATTACATCAAGACCGAGATGAGCGAGTACGATCAGGGCATCGTGTACGTGCCGCTCGAACAGTTGCAGAAAATTCGGGGCATGACCGGCCGCTGCACCGCGATTCAAATCAAACTCAAGAACTACGAGAAAGACAAGAAGTTCGTCACTGACGAAATGCGGAAGATCTTCGTTCCGCAATCGGGCATCATGGTGGATACTTGGGAAGGTCGGCAGGGGCCGCTTCTCGCCGCCATCGACGTCGAACGCAGCATCTTGAACCTGCTGCTGTTCATGATCGTGGGCGTGGCCGGGTTCAGCATCCTCGCCATCTTCACGATGATCGTATCCGAGAAATACCGCGACATCGGCATCCTGAAATCGCTTGGGGCCTCGAGCCAAGGCGTCATGGTCATCTTCCTCGGCTACGGCCTCTTGCTCGGCACCGTAGGCTGCATGTGCGGCACCGCCCTCGGCCTCTGGTTCACGAAAAACATCAATTACATCGAACAGAAACTGACCGAGATCACGGGTGCCGAGGTCTTCCCGCGGAACGTGTACTACTTCAAGGAAATCCCCACCAACGTCGAGATGATGAACGTATTGATGGTGAACGTGGGCGCGTTGACGATTGCCGTGGTATTCAGCCTGTTGCCGGCGTACCGGGCGGCGCGGTTGCACCCGGTGCGAGCCTTGCGGTTCGAGTAACGAGAAGCCCACCCATTGCTATGGGTGGGCTTGGGATTTCAAACATGCTCAGAGCCGAGAACATCTCGAAGACGTACAAGCGCCATGCCGTGCAGGTGCGCGTGCTCAACGGTTTGAACCTCGAGGTGAAAACCGGCGAGTTCCTCAGCATCGTCGGTGCCTCGGGCTCCGGCAAAAGTACGCTCCTACACCTGCTCGGCACCCTGGACGCCCCGGACTCCGGCGCGATTTACCTCGACGAAACCCGCATCGACAACCTGCCGGCGAAAGACCGCGAACTGCTCCGCAACCGCACCTTCGGCTACATTTTCCAGTTCTACCATCTGCTGCCGGAACTCACGCTTCTCAACAACGTGCTGATGCCGGCGTACATCGCTCACTCGACCATCGACTGGTGGAAGAACCGTTCGAAGTGGCGGGCGCGGGCGTTGGAACTGCTCGATCGCGTGGGTCTGTCGCATCGGTTGAAGCATCGGCCGCGCGAACTCTCCGGCGGCGAGTTGCAGCGGGCCGCCGTGGCGCGCGCCCTGCTCATGCACCCGCGCGTGCTCCTCGCCGACGAACCGACCGGCAACCTCGACGCCCAGACCGGCGGCGACATCGTCCGCCTCCTCCGCGACCTCAACCGCGACGAAGGCGTCACCATCGTGATGGTCACGCACAATTTGGACATCGTCTCGTCGACGGATCGCGTCGTCCGCATGATCGGGGGCGTCGTGACGGACGATTCCAAAAGGCACATCCCGCGGCCCGAACTGATGGCGGTCTGAGCCGACCTAGATTAGCCGCGACGCGGAGTCCTCGGAGCGGAGCGCGACATCGCCGGTGCCTCCGCTACGTTGGGATCATGTCGTTCGACGATAAGTTTTTTCGGCCGGTACTTCCTGCTGCAACTCTTCGACATCATCAGCGTCGACAAGAAACCCATCGGTAACGGCAAGGAAGGCCCGATCGCGAAGCGGATTCGCGAAGCCTACCGCAAACTCACCCGCGGCGAAGAATAGAATAGCCGCAAGGGAGACTCTCCATGATCACTATCAAACGCATCCTGGTTCCGACGGATTTCAGCGACAACTCGGAGCGGGCGGTTCGCTACGCGGCCGAGTTGGCCGAGAAGTTCCAATCGGAGGTGGTGCTTCTGCACGTGGTTCAAGACTTGGCGCTGATCTTGCCCGACGCCGTGATGCCGATCCCCGTGGCGACTCCGGACCTCAACGACATGATCGCGTCCGCGAAGACCGGCCTCGCGAATCTCGTCGCTTCGCTCAACCTCGCGCATCTGAACCCGAAGGCGGAAGTGCGGGTCGGCAACCCGCCTTCCGAGATCGTCAGCGCGGCCAGCGACCTCAAGGTGGATCTACTCTGCATTAGCACGCACGGCCGCACCGGGCTCGCGCACTTCCTCCTCGGCAGCGTAGCCGAGAAGATCATTCGCCACGCCCCGTGCCCCGTGCTCACGGTGCGACCGACCAAGTGATCGATCGCGAATCCGCAAGCGGCGATAGAATGCAATGATGATCACCGCGAAGCGCGATCGATTGTTGGCGGTGCTCGCTGAGATGCCCGGCGTTGCCGTTGCGTTCAGCGGCGGGATCGACAGCACCGTGGTTGCCAAGGCCGCCGCACTCGCGCTCGGTTCGAAGGCCGTCGCGGTTACGGCCGACAGTGCGAGCGTGCCGCGGAGCGAACTCGCCACGGCCCGCGAAGTCGCGGCGATCATCGGGATCCGGCACGTCGTCGTGTACACGGACGAATTTGAAAACCCGAACTATCTGAAGAACGACGGCGACCGCTGTTACCACTGCAAGAGCGAACTCTATTCGCGCATCGAGACGTTGCTTCCCGACCTTGGCCTCAAGATTATTGCCAGCGGCGCGAACCTGGACGACCTGGGCGATTATCGCCCCGGCCTCACCGCGGCCGCGGAGCATTCCGTGAGGCATCCGCTGCAAGAAGCCGGGTTCACGAAGGCCGATGTGCGAGCGCTCGCCTTGTACTGGGAGTTACCGACGTGGGATAAGCCGGCGGCACCGTGCCTGTCGAGCCGGCTCGCGCCGGGCCTCGCGGTCACGCCGGAACGTACGAAGCGAGTGGAAGATGCCGAGGCGTACCTCCGCAACCTGGGGCTGCGCGAGTGCCGCGTTCGGTATCATGAAGGCGACCTCGCCCGGATCGAGGTGCCGCTCTCCGACTTGGCGAACTTGGCGAGCGAAGCCGTTCGCGAGAAGCTGGCCCGCGAGTTCCGCCGCCTCGGCTTCAAGTTCATCACTCTCGACCTGGATGGGTTTCGCTCCGGCAGCTTGAACGAACTCGTCCCCTTGGAATTGAAAGCCCGCTTCGCAACAGGATCGACGCCATGACACCGCTTTCCGCATCGCGTGCCCTGGATCAATTTTTCCTCGAAGCTCGCGCTCGGTTGCTCGATGTCGCTGCGATTCTGGATCGCGTCGATCGCGGCGACGGCACCGTGAACGACCCCCGCATGGCCCGCATTCAGCAAGCCATCGCGGCACTTCAAGAAGTCGAAACCGGGCGAGCGGCACGCATCCAACAAATCTTCTCGCTGGAGTACGATCCGGCGTGGCCGAAGCCGAAGCCGCGCGTCTGAGCTATCGGTTCCGCATACTGCCGGCCCCGACCCACGGGTTCGTCTCTTTCTCGTGTCCGACCGTGGTCATTGGCCCGTGACCGGGGTAGACGACCGCATCTGGCGGCAAGGGCCAGAGTACGCGTTCGATGTTCGCCTTGAGCGTCTCGAAGCTTCCGCCGGGGAAGTCGGTGCGGCCGACGCTGCCGCGAAAGAGCACGTCGCCGCCAATCACGGTGAACGGCTTCGTTTCGCGAATGAGATACACGATGTGGCCCGGCGAATGCCCGGGAATGTCGAAGACTTCGAGCGCGATGCCCGCGAGGCTCAGTTGCTCGCCTTCCTTCAAGAGCCGATCCGCGGGCGGGCTGACCACGGGCATGCCGTAATTCGCACTCATGTTGACGACCGCATCGGTGAGCATGATGGCGTCGCCGGCCCCGATCAGGATCGGGGCATCCGGGAAGGCTCGCTTCATCTCGGCGTTGCCGGCCATGTGATCGACGTGCCCGTGCGTGTTCGCGATGGCCGCGAGTTTCAGCCCATTCTCGGAGAGGAAATCGAGTATCAGATCGGGTTCGAAGCCGGGATCGACCACGATGGCCTCGGTCTGCCCCTCGTGCCAGAGAACGTAGGAGTTCTCGGCGAACGGATCGGAGACGATGGTGTGAATTTGGAGCATGACATCAATGTACCGGCTTCCGGCCGGTTGGGTTGGCACCAAGAACGAACGCCCTCGCCAAGTGGGTGTGCCTGGTGATTTTTGCACTTTGAATCGTCGAAGAGACGGCCCGATTCTTCACCTCTCCCCGTTGGGCGTGGGTATACCTTTGCACAAAGCGGGGGGGAGGTGTGGGTCGCCGACTCGTCTCCTTGCCAACTTGGAAAGGGAATCAGGCGCTTCTCGCGATCACCAATTTGCTGACGGCCTTGAACTGCGGATGGGACGAATCGCGGAGCCACTCGAACGCCACCGCTTCCACGGTGGTAAGGATGCCGCCGGCTCGATCCATGCGATGCAGCCCGAGTTCGTGGTCGAGCGGAGCGCGGGAGCCGAGTGCATCGGCGGGAAGGAACACGTTCAGGCCCGCTTCGAGAAGGTCCAGCGCCGTCTGCATGATGCAAACGTGCGTCTCCATTCCCACGAGTACGACGTTCGGCCGCTGGAGCATTTCGAGTTCTTCGAGAAACGTGCCGGCGCAGCAGCAACTGAACGCCGTCTTCTCGGCGACCTCCGTGAGTCGCCGTGCGATCTCGGCCGTCGTGGGGCCGAGCCCCTTGGGATATTGTTCCGTGGCGCGGATGGGAACTTCGAGCAACTTCGCAATATCGAGAAGGAATCCGGCGCTGCTCACCAGCGAATCGGCAGTCGGAATCTCGGCGAGCAACTTGTCCTGAATGTCGATGACGACGAGAATCGAGTTCTCGGGGCGGAGTCGCTTCAGAGTCGTTTTCACGGATTCCGCTCCAGCAAAGTTTTGAGTGAGTCGAGGCGCGACTCGAGTTCCACTCGGCGTTCTTCCGAGATGGCCGATCCGCCGAACCGCTCGCGATAGTGCGCTTCGACCCACTCGCCCGGTACATCGGCTATGGAAGCAGTCTGAGAGTCTTCCGTCAAGACGGCTCGCGCCGCCTCGGCAAACTCGCGGGGCGTCTCGCCGGGCGATGGCTTCAAGCCGCGACGCGCCAGCACCACGATCAGGCGCTCGTACCACTCCGACGAACGCGAATTCCGTGCCTTTGCTCCTGCCAATCGGCGGCGGACTTTACGAAAGGCCAGAAAGGCCAGACCCGTTCCGCAGACGGCACCCAGTAGTTCCCAACTCGACAAACCTTCAAGGATGGTGCGAAGTGCCCGCTCGCGTTGCTCGGGCGTGTAGTGAAAGATGAATCGCTCGAACGCGGCTCGGCCCCAATTCAGAGCGTTCCCCGCGTCGTTCGAGTTCGCAGCTTGGGCGGGCGAGGGGTCGAGGCTGAGCCAGTGCCATTCGCGTCGCTGCTTCGCGAGATTAGTCCGCGAGATCAGGGCCTCGGCCCAGGCATGGGCGTACTCTTGCCGCACGAGGTAGTGCCCGCTTCCGGTATGTTCGCAACCCTTGAATCCGAGAACCATCACGGCCGATATGCCCTGCGAGCGGAGCATCAAGACGAGCGCTGAGGCAAACCGTTCGCAGTGCCCCGCCTTCGAGTAAAGCAGAAAGTCCTCGATGGGGTCCACCTTCTTGTTCTCGCGTTTGAGCACGGTGGTATAGACGAGGTCCGGCCGCTCGGAAAGGTGATCCCGGAAGGCTCGGGCAATGGCTTCGTGGTAAAGTTCCGCCGGCAATAAACGAACGTCGTCGCGGGAGAGGGCGGCCGCAGGCAAGCGACCCGCCGCGACCATCTCGGCGAGTACCCGATCGGCGTACACCTTCACGCCGGGAATGGGGTTCGTCCACAATACTCGACTCGGTTCGCTCACGGTGAGGAACGCCGGGCTGAGATCCTTTTCGAGGGACGGCCGCGTGTACTGCACGTAATGGGCATCCTTGAGAGTCGGGTTCGAGACGAATAACCGTCCGTTCTTGGCGGCTAACCACGGGCGCGGCGGGCCGTCCGCCACGAGGTCGGCGACAGGCACCGGCTCGCGGGGATCCCACTCGACCGGGTCCGCGAGAAATTTCACGCCCAACTTCGTGGGAACCGTGAAGGTGAGCGAGTGGGCCGCACGACCGAATTGGGGGGGCGACCACGGGCCGGGCTCCACTGCGGTGATCGGCCCCGTGGGAAACGGAAACTGCGAGCCGCGCTGCCACGCGCCGCTGGAATACGTGGCGAGTACGTTCCCGCGCCAGCGCTGATCCGGATCGAGATCGAGCTTGGGTTGCCCGTTGGCATCGACCGCCGTCACTTCGAAGGCGGTCTCGGGGTTCTCGCGGAGGCTGCCGGTTTGCGTCAGGTCGATCATCTGATCGGCGGCATAGCCGATCTCGATGCGCGGTTGGCCGAAGTCGAGTTTTCCGAATGTGGATCGCGGGGTGAGCAAGTAGAGGGGCATCGCCACGGCTGCCGCGATGCCGGACCAGAGCAAGGCTCGTTTGAAACCCGCACTTCGCGGCAAGCTCGTTTCCACGGTTCGAATGGCGATCGGAGCGTGCCCCGCGGCTCGGCTGCGGCCCGGGATCGTGGGAACCGACCCGCTGCTTCGTGCGAGGAAGAAAAGCGACAGCGACCAGATTGCCGTGAAGGCATAGAGGGCGGTGAGCACGACGAGCAGCGCTTGCTCCGCCATGGCACCGGCGAGCACGATGGTCGCGAGGCCGGCGGCGTGAATGAACCAATAATCGCCGGCGTGCTTCTCGCGACGCAACAGCTTCGCACAGACCGTCGCCATGAGGACCGGCGCGATGAGCGAAACGATGAACACGGGCCAGCCGAGGGCCGCGAATTCACCGACTCTCAACTCGCGGACGATGCGAAAGCCAGCCCAGAGAATCGCGACGAGGCCGATTCCCGCACCGAGGCGGTTCGCTTCACTCATCGAGAGCAACTGCACGCGCGTTTCCAAGCGATAGATGGTCGCCAGGGCGACGAGTACGACGAGCGAGAAGACGCCGACTTCCGGCAGCATCTCGGATTCGGCGTAACCGAGCGCGGCGAAGGCGATGCTCATCGTGAGGTACGTACTCGCGCGAAACGCGGTGGTCTGACGCATGTTCAGCCCGCCTCGGGGGGTTGATACCACGGCAAGCGTTGAAACGGATCGAGCAGCACGAACGGCTTCCCGGCCGCTCGACCGAGTGCGGCGGCAACGGGCGAGTTTGCCCGGCTCGAAATCAGCACGCGGGCGGCTCGTGTGGGAACGTTTCGGGAGGCAGCGGGAGTTGGATTCCCGCGGGCTTCGTCATTCCCGACATCGGCGAGCGGAATCAAGCTTTCCCGTGCGAAGGCCTCGCTCGGGGGGCCGCTCGATGTGGAGGCATCCGAGCCCTCGACCTCGACGGTGATCCGAGTCGCGATGGAGCGGCACCACACCAATACCACGGTCGCGGCCAGGCACAACGCGCTTTCCAGGTTCGCTCGATCTCGCTCGGTCGGGTTCGCGGGAAGCCACGGGTCCACCACGAGAAACAGTTCGGGCGAAGGCGCGGCATCGTACTCGCGCACCATCAGTTCGCGCCGTCGGGCCGACGATCGCCAGTGGATCGCGCGAATGCTATCGCCCGGCCGGTAGGGCCGCACGCCGCGGAGGTCGGCCAGGTCGCTGGTGACGCGGCGGAGCACCTTGCGAGAACGACCCTCGCTACCGGCCATCCGCAGCACCCAGCGCCGCAGGCCATCCGCATCCGCGGCACCCAGCCGAGGCAACACCACGAGGAAAGAGTGGGTCGCGTCCTGCGTTCGCTCGTAGCGGAGAAATCCGAATGGGAACGCGGAACTCACGACGATGGGAGCGAGAACCACCCGACCGCGATTCGGAAATCGCTCCGCGTTCGCACACTCGACCTGGGAATTGGGAGGAAGCGGATCGACGCTCCACGCCGTATTGCGATCCCGGATCGCGACGCTCGCGGTTCGCCGTTCGCTCAGATTTTCCACCGAGAACGCGAGGCTCGTTTCGTCGCCGGCGAAGAGAGGTTCCGAGGGATGCCTGCGAACCCGGATGCGATTCGCGTGAAGGCGGGCGAGGATTCCATTGATCGCGAGCAGAGCCAGCATCAGGTAGGCGAGCATGAGGAGGAGGTTCAGGCTCTTGAGCCAACCGAGCGCACCGAGGGCGATGGCGGCAACGAACCAGAGGAGGCCTTCGGACGTGAGCTTCAAGCGCCCACCGGAGACTGCCGTCGCGGTACTGGCTCTCATCGCGGCACCTCGACGCGCTGGAGAATCTCGCGCACGAACGGGGCCGCGTCCGGGTGGCCGCCCGCGCTCCAACCCCGCGACACGAGCCGATGCGCGAGCACCGGTTCCGCCAGCACCTTCACGTCGTCCGGTACCGTGAAATCGCGGCCATCGAGCAGTGCGTGTGCCTGCGCCGCACGGTACAGGCCCAAGGCGGCCCGCGTGCTTGCCGCCAGCACGATGTCGGGGTGCTTCCGCGTTTCCTCCACGATCTGGAGCAGGTAGTCCGCGATCGAATCTTCGACTCGCACGTCGCGGACCTTCGCTTGTAAAGCCAGAACCTCCGCCGTCCGAAGCACGGGTTGAAGCGACTCGACGGGTTCGCCCGCCCGATGCTGCGTGAGGATCGCCCGCTCGGCGGCCCGATCCGGATAACCGACCTTCACGCGAAGCAAGAAGCGATCGAGTTGGCTCTCGGGCAGCGGATAAGTTCCCTCGAACTCGTGGGGGTTCTGCGTGGCCACCACGAGGAAGGGCGGCCCGAGCTTGCGCGTCTCGCCGTCGATGGTCACTTGCCGTTCGCTCATGGCTTCGAGCAGTGCCGATTGCGTGCGCGGCGTGGCCCGGTTAATCTCGTCCGCCAGCACGATCTCGGCGAAGAGCGGCCCCGGCTGAAAGACGAACTCGCCCGGCTTCTCGCGGTAGACCGTGATGCCGAGGAGATCGCCCGGTAAGAGATCCGGCGTGAACTGGATGCGAGAAAAGCGGCAATCCAAGCTGCGGGCGAGGGCTTTAGCGAGCAGCGTTTTCCCAACTCCGGGAACATCTTCCAGCAGCAGGTGCCCTTCGGCCAAGAGCGCGATCACGGCGAACCGAACCGCCTCCGGCTTCCCCAAGAAAACCTGGCCGATGTTCTTCTGCAAAGCGGCGAGCAACCCCGCGGGCTCACTGGGCGGGTGACTGCGGACGGTCATGAGCGAATTCCAAGGATGATCGGGCGAGAACCACGCGAGAGGAATTATCGGCCAGTATACGGACGACTCTGGCGCGGGAACCGCTCCGCCCTCTCAATACGAGCGCGAAACGAGAAGTGTTCCCTCGGGCATTTTCCGCCGTGCATCTGAAGCGGACTTCGCCGATAATCACTTTCTCCCTCCCGCCTCGGCAGACTTCGCCATGACATTCACTCGTCGTTTTCTCCTCCTGGCCCTCGTCCTCGTCTCCATCGCTCCACTCAATGCGGACGAAACCACCCCGCCTGCTAATCGAACTGTTCTACGCCGCCTCAACCGCGTCGAATACGAACGCACGGTCTGCGACCTGCTCGGCATTCAGGTCGATCTTCGCGAAACGCTGCCGCTCGATACGTCCTCGAACGGCTTCGATAACGTCGGCGAGGCTTTGCACATTTCTTCGTTCCTCATGGATCGGTATCTCGAAGCCGCGGACCAGGCATTGGGACTCGCCATCGCCAACGGCCCGCAACCGCCGCTCGTCAAGAAACGCTACAGCCTCAAGGACACGCACGTGGTGAAGTTGAGCACTGAGAGCGTCTACCGCAAGGTGGACGACACGGTGATTTGCTTCAGTTCGTCGCCGTGGAATTCGATCGTGGTGAGTACGTTCTACCCGCCGGATCGCGGCTTGTACCGCATCCGCATCTCCAGCTACGCGGTGCAGAGCCCGGACAAACCCGTGACCTATCGCATCCACGCCGGACCGATGCTGATGGGAACGAAGAGCCATCACGTGGGCTACTTCGATGCGGCCCCCGAGAAGCCGACTCTGCTCGAATTCGTCCAGCACTTCGAAGCGCGGGATCACGTTCGCATTCACCCGTACGGGTTGGCGAACGCACAGACGGTGACGAAGGTCGGTGCCGACGCGTACAAGGGTCCGGGGTTGGCCGTGGAATGGGTCGAGGTCGAGGGCCCGCTCCATGAGACGTGGCCGCCGCCGAGCCACAAACGGATCTTCGGCAACTTGCCGCAGATCGCGGTGCCGATGCCGAACAACAGCACGCGGCTCGAAGTGAGTTCCCAGGAACCGCTGTCCGATGCAGAGCGAATCCTGCGCGACTTCGCGCGCCGGGCGTTCCGCCGGCCCGTGAACGATGCCGACGTGAAGCCGTACCTCGCGCTCGTGAAGAAGAAGCTGGACGAAAAGCAGACGTTCGAACAAGCCCTGCGGGTCGGGCTCAAGGCCGTACTCTGTTCGCCGGACTTCCTGTTCTTGCGCGAGAAGCTCGGCAAGTTGGACGACTTCGCACTCGCATCGCGGCTCTCGTATTTCTTGTGGAGCACGATGCCGGACGAGGAACTGCTCGCACTCGCGGAAGCGAAGAAACTCGGCGACCCGGCCACGCTGCGAACGCAAGTCGAACGCCTGCTCAAGAACCCGAAGGCGGCGCTCTTCACCGAGAACTTCCTCGGCCAGTGGCTCAGCCTCCGCGACATCGACGCCACCGCACCGGACCACCGCCTCTACTCCAGCGATTGGGATGAAATGCTCCGCGAATCGATGGTGAAGGAAACGCACCTCTTCTTCGAGGAAGTGCTGCGAAACAACCTGAGCTTGACGAACTTCGTCGCCTCCGACTTCACGTTTCTCAACGAACGGCTCGCCAAACATTACGCGATTCCCGGCGTGAACGGCCTCCACATGCGGAAGGTAACGCTGCCCAAAGACAGCCATCGCGGGGGCGTGCTGACCATGGCCAGCGTGCTGAAGGTGGCGGCGAACGGCACCAACACCTCGCCGGTAATGCGAGGCACCTTCGTGCTGGATCGCATCCTGGGCACGCCGCCGTCGCCGCCGCCGGATGGCGTGCCGGCCGTGGAACCGGACATCCGCGGGGCCACGACGATCCGCGAACAACTCGCGAAGCACCGCGAGATCGGTGCCTGCGCCGGCTGCCACAAGAAGATCGACCCGCCGGGCTTCGCGCTCGAAAGCTTCGACGTCATCGGCGGCTGGCGCGACAATTACCGCAGCATCGGCCGCGGCGAACCCGTGACCATCGAGGGTCGCCGCATGATGTACTCGAAGGGCCCGAAGGTCGATCCATCCGATGTGCTTTCGACCGGCGAGAAGTTCCAGAACATCGACGAGTTCAAGCAACTTTTGTTGAAGGACAAGGACAAGCTGGCTCGCGGGCTCACCAAGCATCTGCTCACCTATGCAATCGGCGCGGCCTCGACCGCCAACGATCGCAATGAGATAGACGCGATCGTGGCGAAGGTCCGGGAGAAGGATTGCGGGCTGCGAACGCTGGTCCAAGAGATCGTGCAGAGTAAGGTGTTTCGCGAGAAGTAAATCGGGTATGCTGTGAGTTGAACGGAGGTGTGGTATGGTAGTTCCGTGTCTACAGGAAGCCACCTGGGAAAGGATGATTCGAGCCGTGGAAAAAGTACGCGAGCGGTGCGCACGAGCGGTGCGCGCTCTGGAGGCCGCAAGCGTGTCCTATGCCGTTGTGGGTGGACACGCAGTTGCGAACTGGGTGGCCAGCATCGACGAAGGCTCGGTCCGAAATACACGCGATGTGGACATCCTCATCCGTCGTGTCGACTTTGAAGCCGTCAAGGCGGCGATGGAAGCCGACGGCTTCATCTTTGAAAATGCCTACGGGGTGGACTTCTTCCTCGACGGCCCGAATTGCAAACCGAGCGAGGGCGTTCATCTCCTGTACGCCGGTGAGAAAGTGAAGGAAACGGATCCCGTTCCCACGCCCTTGCTGTCGGAATCCGAGCGCGGTGCCGCGTTCCAGGTCGTATCGCTGGAACCTCTCGTCCGAATGAAGCTGGTCGCATTCCGCCGCAAAGATCAGGTGCATCTGCAGGACATGACGCGCCTCAACCTGATCGACGCGACGTGGCCCGACCGATTCCCCCCAATCCTCGCTGCAAGGCTTCGCGAAATCCTCGCCGACCCCGAGGGCTGATGTCATGAGTGCGCTTTTTTCCCCGTGGCCCGTCGACATAATGGATCGGATGGTGAGAGCCGTGGAAAAAGTACGCGAGCGATTGTTCCGCACCGCCAAAGTGCTCGATGATGCGGGAATTGCTTATGCCGTCGTTGGGGGTAATGCCGTCGGTGCGTGGGTCGCGAAGATCGACGAAGGCTCGGTCCGCAATACGCGCGATGTGGACATCCTCATCCGTCGTGTCGATTTCGAGGCCGTCAAGGCGGCGATGGAGGCCGACGGCTTTATCTTCGCGAACGCCTACGGTGTGGACTTCTTCCTCGATGGTCCGGACTCCAAACCGAGCGAGGGCGTTCATCTCCTCTACGCTGGCGAGAAGGTGAAGGAAACGGACCCCGTTCCCACACCTTTGGTATCGGAATCCGAGCGCGGTGCCGCGTTTCAGGTCGTCTCGCTGGAAGCGCTCGTGCGCATGAAGCTCGTGGCATTCCGTCGTAAGGATCAGGTTCACCTCCAAGACATGACTCGGCTCGGCTTGATCGACCCCACCTGGCCGGACCGCTTCCCACCGATCCTCGCCGAGCGGCTACGTGAAATCATCGCCGATCCCGATGGCTGAGTTCGGATTATTTTGCCACCGGCAAGCCGGCGGCTATCTGCAAGGCTTCCCCCATGCCCCTTTCTCGTCGCACGTTTCTCCGGGCCGCAGGTGTCTCCGTCGCGTTGCCGTGGCTCGAAGCCACTGCCATTGCAAAAGCCGCCAAAGCGCCGAAGCGGATGGTCTGTATCTGCACGCCGCTCAGCTTGCATCCGCAGGCTTTCTTCCCAGAGAAATCCGGCAAAGACTACACCCTCACACCGTATCTCGAGGTCCTCAAGGAGTTTCGCGACGAGTTCACCGTCGTCTCGGGGCTGTCGCATCCGGACATCGAGAACAGCCACGATTCGATCTTCAGCTTCCTCACGGCGGCACCGCATCCGGAACGCCGGGCCGGGTTCCGCAACACGATCTCGCTCGATCAATTCGCGGCCGAGAAACTCGGCCTCGAAACCCGCCACCCGTTCCTCTCGCTCTCGGGCGAAGGCTTCGGGCTGTCGTGGACGCGGAGCGGGGCGCTGGTGCCATCGGAGTGGTCGCCGAGCCGGGTGTTCGCGAGGTTGTTCATCGAAGGCCGGCCCGATGAAGTCGCCGCAGAGGCTCGCCGCCTCAAGGACGGCCAGAGCATTCTGGACGCCGTCGGCGAACAGGCGAAGGGGCTGAAATCCGACCTCGGCACCGGCGACCGCGAGAAGCTCGACGAATACTTCACGAGCGTCCGCGAACTGGAGCAACGACTGGCGAAGACCGCGGAGTGGGCGAAGAAGCCCAAGCCGAAGGTCGAGGCCAAACCGCCGCAGGACATCAACAACTCCGGCGACCTCATCGGCCGCACGAAATTGCTCTTCGACCTTACGCACCTCGCGCTCCAAACCGATTCGACCCGGCTCGTCTCGATCATGCTTGGCGGCGCGAGTACCGTGCCGCCAATTCCCGGCGTCAACATGGCCCACCACGACCTCTCGCACCACGGCCAAGATCCCACCAAGATCGCCCAGTTGAAGATCCTCGAAAGCGAAAAGCTGAGAGTGCTCAGCGACCTGCTCGCCAAGTTGAAACAGTCCAAGGAAGAGGGTGGCACGCTGCTCGACAACACGATGGTGTTCTTCAGTTCCAACCTGGGCAACGCGAGCAACCACTCGTGCCGCAACCTGCCGGTGCTGCTCGCGGGCGGCGGTTTCAAACACGGCCAACACCTTGCCTTCGACGTGAAGAATGGCCCACCGCTCAGCAACTTGTACCTGTCGATGCTCCAGCGACTCGGCGTGGAAGTGGACAAGTTCGCGTCGAGCACGGGCACGCTCACGGGACTCGTCTAACGCAAACGCAGACCGGCTTTTCTCAGTAGTTGCTCACGGCCTCGTGCCACCGATGGTCCGCACTCCATCGCGGCTATATTGCACGTCGCCCAGGCGAGTCAGTGCTGCGCGCGATTCCAAAACGCGAACCGCATCCGCCTCGACTTCGGCCAGTTCCCGCAGCAGCACGCGAGCCTCCACGCTGCCGATTGCTTCCAACAACTCCACGGCCCGGGCGTCGGCAATCGGG
The DNA here is from genome assembly GCA_043744695.1 of Gemmataceae bacterium. GTDB lineage: Bacteria > Planctomycetota > Planctomycetia > Gemmatales > Gemmataceae > Urbifossiella. The sequence goes on along the minus strand of JAYTUG010000454.1, from coordinate 3,443 downwards.
TTCGCCGCGCTGCCGGGCTTCAAGCAGAGCCGGGCCATCTTCACCGCTGCGGGTGGGTCTGCCGCCAGGCGAGCCATTGCCGAATAAGACTCCTTCCCCGAACCGTAGGCCATGCGATCCCAAAGAGTCGAGGCATTCGTCTCGCGCTTCAATTCCAAGGCCAACGGCACATCGCGAACTCGCACCGGCCACACCAGCACCGCGTGGTCCGCACCGGCACTGATGAGCCGCGTGCCGTCGGGCGTGAAGGCGAGATCGAGGCACGGCCCAGCGTGCCCCACGAGCGTTCGCCGCACTTGAAGGGCCGCGACTTCAAAAAGATCGATGCTGCCATTGCGTCGCCCCAGCGCCACAGTGCGGCCATCGGGCGAAAGCGCGACAGCGATCTCGAGATGGCGGAGCGATGACTTCAAAATGGGAAGCGACTCGGCGGTTCGCTGCACGGGCGAGGTGATTTCGAGCCCCGTCACGAGATCGCGAACCACTTCTCCCTGAGAAGTGGGAATGCGAATTGCCGCGGCATCGGCTGTGAAGAGCGGGTGCGAGCCTTCGGGGATCGCAAAGGCCCGGCGCTCGCGGCCCGTGGCGAGATCCCAGACGCGAACCGTGCGGTCCGCGCCGGTCGTGAGCAGTGTGCGGCCATCGGGAGCGAGTTCGAGCGATTTCACAGAGCCCGTGTGGCCGGCAGGTTCGTGCAGCGGGCGAAACGTGGCCGCATCCCAGATTCGGATGAATCCGTCGATCGAGGCCGTGGCGATGTGCTTGCCATCGTTCGACACGGCAACGGCACTCACGCGCGCGAAGTGGCCCGTGAGTCGGGCCAAGTCTTTTTCGGTGGCGAAGTCGCGGATCACGGGCACGCCGTCGTCGCCGATAAGAAGGCCGCGAGTGCCGTTGGGGATGCTCGTGGCGCTCCAGCGCAGGCGGGCTCCGGGTCGTCGAGTCTCGGTGGTCGCAGCCAGGGATTCGCCCGTTGTCACATCCCACTGGGTGGAGCGGGTGCGGGTTTCATCGAGCGCGATGCGCGAGGTCAGTTCGGAGCCATCTTGGGAGAAGTGGAGTTCGGAGACGGCCCCACCGGCGCGGAATCGAGTTTCGCCCAGACGCAGCGAAGCACCCGAAGGCAGCGACGGATCGGCAGCGCGAACGACCGCCGGAGCAGCGAGTGCGAACAGAACGAGCCCGAGACGCAGCGACATGGCGAACCCCATCCCTGGGATAGCAACCTGCCGGAGCGTAACCCATTGCTGCGAGCGCCGGCTAGTCGAAGTGCCGAGGCGAAAAGGAAACGGCCACCGCGGCGAATCTTCTCTCAACCGGAACCTTCGCACGAGGCGTACGGCCTGGGATACCTGCGTTTCGTAGGATGATAGGATTACCGCCGATGGCGGCACTCGACTCGCGACCGAACTCCATGCGCCAAAACGTCTACAACGTCGCCTTCTTCCTGCTCCTCGGCGGCGGCCTCGTCGCCCTCTGGCTCTATGCGGACCAAAACTGGTTCCCCAAGAACGAGGACGCCAAGCACGAAGTCAAGAAGGACGACGACAAGAAAAAGGACGCTGAGAAGAAAAAGGACGCTGAGAAGAAAAAGGACGACGACAAGAAAAAGCCCGAAGAGAAGGACAAACCCGCTCCCAAGGTCGAGCCGAAGGCAGCGCCCGTCGCGGCGTTCGTGCCCCCCGAACTCATCGAAATCGGCGGCGACGGTTTCTACATTCGCGCGCTGCTGACCACGCAGGCTGCCGGCGTTCAACAGGTCCAACTTCCCGAGTTCGAGCAAGCGGATCGCCTCGGCCGAGGCGTTCGCCTCGACGAGAACCAGAAGAAGTACGCGCCTCTGTATCTGATTCCCGGCGTCGTTCAAAGGCACGGCTCGCTGCTGGCGGATAACCCCCCGCTGCCGAAGCTCAAGCCCGGCCGGGCACTCAACCCGAGAGACCCGAAGACGCCCGAAGCCGAGCGATTGGTCGAACCCTCATACGCGCTGTTCCACTACGCCACTAAAGACGACAACTATCCAGACCCACTGCTTGGCACGGTGAATTGGACGTTCGTGGAGAAGCAGACGCCGGCGGATGGGATCCACAAGGTCGTCTTTGAAACGACCCTCCCCGACCCGTACTTCTTGAAGATTCGCAAGATCTATACCCTCGGCAAGAAGGACTACCACATCGGGATGAAGATCGAGTTCGAGCGGCTCGAAGGCGGACACAAGGGCAAAGGGATCACGAAATTCCAGATCGCGGGGCCGAGGCAACTGCCCGTCGAGGTCGAGTGGTCCACGAGCCTCACCCGCGTCGTCCTCATCGGTTGGGAGACGAAAAAGGGCTCGTTCAAGCGGCAATACGACGACGCCTCGTCGATCGGCGCGCAACGCGGCGGCGACAAAGCGGACAGCTCCGGCGGCGAGAACAACTTCAAGTACGCCGCGAGCATCACGCAATACTTCGCCTCCGCGCTGGCCATCGACGATCCGGAAGGCAAGACGAAATGGGCGTACGTTCGGTCGACGAGCGAACTCGACCTCATCCCGCCGCCCGAAGAAATCAAGAAGCTCGAAGAGCAGGTGAAGAAGGAGCCCAACAATGCGGGGTTGGTTGCCGAGGTGCTGCGCATTCGGGCGCTCCGCGAGCGGAAGCTGCCCGAACTGGACGACATCACATTCCGCGCGGTCACCGAGTCGATCGACCTCGAAGCGGGTGAAAAACTCGTTCACAACTATGCGTTGTACAACGGGCCCACGAAGGTTCGATTGTTGAAGTTGCTCCAGGGCGACAAGAAAGTCGACGACGCACTCGTGGATCGCTACCACGACGATTTCGGCCTGCGAACGCTCACCGACTACCGTTCGCCCACGGCAATCGGCCGCTTCGCGGAGGCGATTTATTGGACGGACATCGTCATCCTGTTCACCAATGTCATGCACCTCCTGTTGTGGGCCATTCACTGGGCCATCGGCAGTTGGGGACTCAGCATTATCGTACTCACCATCATGGTGCGATTGCTGCTGTTTATCCCGAGTCGCAAGCAGACGCAGATGAACATGAAAATGATGGAGGTGCAGAAGCGGATGAAGCCGGAATTGGACAAACTGCACGAGAAGTACAAGGACGATTTTCAAACGTACAACCGCGAGAAGACGCGGCTCATGATGCAGAACGGGATGAATCCGTTCGCGGCAATGGGCGGCTGCCTGCTGCTCTTCGCGCAAATGCCCATCATGATGGGGCTCTACTACTGCCTTCAGGAAAGCATCTTCTTCCGGCTTGAAGACTTCCTCTGGGTGCAGAATCTCGCGGCCCCGGACATGTCCGTGTGGTGGAGCGAGGGCGTGCCGCTGATCAGCGACCCGGACAATCGCCACGGTACGTTCTCGTTCCTGTATTTGGGGCCGTACTTCAATATCCTCCCGCTGATCGCGGTGAGTTTGATGCTGTATC
>JAYTUG010000453.1:0-18634 GCA_043744695.1 Gemmataceae bacterium | reverse complement strand
AAGACGGGTCCGGCGGGCATGATCTTCTTCATGATGTCGGCCCGACCGCCGAACGCACCGACGGGCAATCCGCCGCCGACGATCTTGCCCAGACAGGTGATATCGGGCGAGTCGCCGAGCAGTTCTTGAGCGCCGCCGTAGGCGAGTCGGAAGCCGGTCATCACTTCATCGTAAATGAGCAGCGCGCCGTGATGGTCCGCGAGCCGCCGAAGTTCCTGACGGAATTCGGCGCTCGGGGGCACGAGGCCCATGTTCCCGACGACCGGTTCGAGAATCGCGCCCGCAATTCGGTCGCCCTTGGAAGCAAAAACTTCCCGAAGTGCGGCTGGGTCGTTGTAGCGCAGCACGAGTGTGTCGTTGGTGCAACCCTTGGGGATGCCGGGGCTGTTGGGGACGCCGAGTGTGAGGGCGCTGGAACCGGCGGAGACGAGGAGCGAATCGACGTGGCCGTGGTAGCATCCGGCGAACTTTACAATCAGATCGCGACCGGTGAAGCCGCGGGCTAGGCGGATGGCGCTCATCGTCGCTTCGGTACCGCTCGAAACGAACCGCACCATTTCGATGGAAGGCACGGCCTCGACGACGAGTTCGGCGAGTTCCGTCTCGCGCTCGCAGGGAGCACCGTAACTCGATCCGTTCCGCAGTGCGGCAATGGTCGCTTCGAGTATCGCCGGGTGATTGTGCCCCAGGATCATCGGCCCCCAGGCACCGATGAGGTCGAGGTAGCGGTTGCCGTCGATGTCGAAGAGGTAGGGGCCGTCGGCGCGGGCGATGGTAATGGGGCTCCCGCCGACGCCGCCGAATGCGCGGGCCGGGCTGTTCACGCCGCCGGGAATCACGCGACAGGCACGGGCATGAGCCTCGGCCGACAGGGATCGCTTCATCGGCACGTTCGCTCCGTTACTCAAGAACCCTTGTTCGCGTCCGCCAGGACCTTCTTCGCGCGGTTCAGCACCTCTTGAATCGCCTTGTCGGTTTCGTCGCCGTATAGTTCGGTGAGGTCGCGGCACTCGGACCGCAGATCCTTCCATTCGAGCAGCGTGGCCGAGGTATTCTTCTGAAGTTCGCTCAGCTTGTTCTCGACGGCGAGGATCAATTTCTCGAGAAAATCGACCCGCTTGAAGGGGCCGTCCTTGATCTTCGCCCGATGATCGCTCGCCAGAAGTAGCCACGACCCGAGTTCGCCTTCGGCGTCTGGGAAGCCGAGAAGCGTATCCCAACTTCGCGCGGCTTTTTCCGGATCGCCCACCTGTTCGAGACGTCGGGCTCGCGTCGCCACGGAGCGTGCGTTGCTCGGGTCGTAGGGCATCGCCTTCTCGTTGTTGCGGTTCGCGGCAATCAAAGAATCGATCTCGGTCTCTTTCTTGCGTGCATCTTCAATTTCGCGAATCCGCTTCTCGGCGACCCAGCCCCAACGGGCTTTCTTCACCTTGTCATTCTCAAAGGAATAGCTCAGTTTTGCCTCATCGGGGAAGACGCCCTTCACTTGACTCCAAAGATTGAGTGCATCCGCGAGGCGACCCTCCTTCTCGGCCTGAATCGCGTTCATGGCGAGTTCGTAAGCCTTCGGATCGTCGTCCTCCGGATCGAGGCGGTACTTGGCGTTGCCGAAGCGGCGTGCCAGTTGCTTTTCGCGTTCGCGGACCTTGGCATCGCGAAACACCTTGGAGGCCCTGTCGGTGGTTTCGTTCGCTTGATCGCCGTAGGTGCGAAGGTACTTTTCGGCAGCTTCGAGGCGGGAGGAATCGGTGCTCGCACGCTCGATGGCCGCCGCGAGTTTCTCCGCCGAGGGTGCCCGGACCGCGAGGGTGATTGCAACGACAATCGTCAGCAGGCCCAACGATAAACCCGCAGCCTTGAGCCACTGCTTCTGGTGCCAGGGAACGGCGACCTTCTTTTTCTTTTTCTTCTTGATGCCTTTGAGGGCTCGAGCCGCGTCGCGGTCGGCCGCGTCGATCGGTTTGTCGTCGCTGCGCCGACGGTCGGACTTCCGCGCCGTGGCGACATCGAGCCCCGCACTCTTGCGCGTGTACAGATCTTCTTCCACCTCGCTCAGCATGCGGATCACCCAGGCCGCATCGACTGGTCGGTGGTCCTTGTCCTTCTCCATCAATTGCAGAATGAGCGCTTCCAACTTCTGAGGCATGTCGGGAACGAGCTTTCCCAATCGCGGGGGCACCTCTTCCACGTGCTTCATGAACATGTCGATCGTGGAGTCGGCCATGAAGGGCTTGCGGCCCGTGAGCAATTCAAAAAGTACGATTCCGAGCGAGTAAAGATCCGATTTGTTCGTGAGATTTTTGTCGCCTCGGCACTGCTCGGGGGACATGTATGCGGCGGTGCCGATGGTGCTGTTGGCTCCGGTGAGGGCCGTCATGTCCGCGTCTTTGGCGATGCCGAAGTCGGTGAGTTTGAGTACGCCGTCCGCGGCGATCATGAGGTTCGAGGGCTTCAGATCGCGATGGATGATGCCCTTATCGTGGGCGTATTGCAGTGCTTCGCAGAGGTGCTTGGCATAGGCGACGACCTCTTCCCAGGCCAGTTTGCCGCGCCGGGCGAGTACCCGGTCGAGAGCCTCGCCATCGACGAACTCCATGGCGATGAAGGGAGTCTTGCGGTAGGCACCCGTGGCGTAGAGCCGGACGATATTCTTGTGGCGCAGTTGCTTGAGGATGTTGGCTTCGCGTTCGAAGCGGGCCATAGCGCCCTCGTTGCCGAGAAGCCCGAGGGCCACCACTTTGAGCGCGACTTCACTCTCCACGCCGTTCTTGTGGAACGTGGCGCGGTAGACGGTACCCATGGCTCCGCTGCCGAGTTCGCGTCCGATCTCGAATCGATAGGCACCCGAACCAATGGTCTGCCCGACCAACATGACCGACCTCCGCCAGATTCTCTACCGAATTATTGTAAGGCGTCCGCTGAATTCGCGGGAATAGCGATTACTCCATAAGCTACTGGTTCCCGCTGGAGACGTTCATGACCGCACCCGAAATCGCGGAACTCCTCGAACGGCAATTCGGGAGCGCCATCATCGGTAAGAATCTCACCGCGTTCGATCCGTTCGTTACGTTGGAACCATTACAACTCCCAGAAGTCTGTACGTTCCTCCGCGATGACCCGCGCTTGAAGTTCGAACTGCTCAACGACATCACGGGCGTCGACTATCTGGAGCCGGATGCCAAGAAGGCTCTCAAGGCCGGATTCGAGCCGCACCTCGAAATGCTCTATCACCTTTCGAGCTTCTCGTTTCCGGGCCGGCGGTTCACGTTAAAGCTGAGCTTTCCGCGTTGGAAAGGCGACGAGCCCGGCGAACTTCCCGAGGTGCCTTCGGTTTCGCACATCTGGCGAACCGCGGATTGGCACGAACGCGAGGTCTTCGACCTGCTCGGCATCGCGTTCACCGGGCATCCCGATTTGCGACGCATCCTGCTGGCGGACGATTGGGTCGGCCACCCGCTCCGTAAGGATTACGAGTACCCCCTGGAATATCACGGCATCCGCTGCCGCTAGCCGAATGCGCCATGCCCGCAACACGTCAACAGCCCGGGTCTCATGGGAAGTTTCTTCTGTTGCTGCACCGGCTGGAAGCCGGTGCCACCCATGCCTACTTTGAGAGGCACACCCGCCGTATCCCAGTTACAGATACTTTCGCGCGAATCGTGTACTAGGATTCGACATCGAAGCCCATACACACGGTAGCGAACAGGATCTCAGAGATGCCGGTTCACACTCGGAAGGCATCCGAGAAATATCCTGGTGCGGAACCTCTGCCCGGCTACCACCTCATTAAACTGTTGGGGCGCGGGGGGTTCGGGGAAGTCTGGCAATGCGAGGTACCGGGTGGCTTGCACAAAGCCGTCAAGTTCGTCCTCACCGGCAGCGAACAATACCGCCAAGAACTCGCCGCCTTCGAACAAATCCGTGGAATTCGGCATCCGTACCTCCTGACTCTCGAACGCGTCGAACTCATCGGCGACGAGATGGTCACGATCATGGAACTGGCCGACTGCCAGATCCAAGATCGATTCCGCGAGTGCCAAGGCGAAGGGAAGCCGGGGATTCCTCGGGCCGAACTGCTCGGCTACCTTTACGAAGCCGCTGAGGCGCTCGATTTTCTCAGCCAGCGACACGGCCTCCAACACCTCGATGTGAAGCCCGAGAACATCTTTCTCATTTCGGGGCATGTGAAGGTCGGAGACTACGGCTTGGTTCGCCGCAAGAAACCGGACCGCGGCGCGGTTGAGGGAAGCCACGGATTCACCCCACGGTACTCCGCTCCCGAGGTGTTGAACGGTCAAGTCGATACCCGTACCGACCAATACAGCTTGGGTTTGGCTTACGTCGAACTGCTGACGGGTTGCTTCCCGTACTCCGGGCAGACGGCCGAACAGCTCATGTATCAGCATCTCAATTCCGAACCCGATCTCACGTTGCTCTCGCCCGAAGACGAAGTCGGCGTTCGACGCGCCCTTTCCAAGTCGCCAACCGATCGCTTCGCGTCTTGTCTGGCGTTCATTCAGGCTCTGAGTGCGAACGGCGAAGTTTCCGAACCGCGCGGGGATCGCCCCCACACTGGGAGCGTCTCCGAGTCGAATGGAATGTCGACTCTGTGCAACAAGCCGCCGCCGCTGGTCGAACCGGCTCAATGTGAGGGTCAGGTCGCGGTGGTGCCGGAAACGTTCGAACGCCCGCGACGGATCGAGCGGCCGAAAGAGATCGGCCCTGGGGAAAAGACGCCGATGCCGGGGAACCTGGCTCCGCTCGCTTCCGTAGTGAGTTTGGATTTCCTTCACGGCATGCCGGCTCATCAGATTGCCCCGTCGCCGCTGAGTCGTTCCCAATTCGTCTTGGCGGTTGTGGAGGCTGCGGTGGCCAGCAACGTTCCGGTCTTCGCGAACGATTCCTATCCGGACGACGCGCTGGCTTGCCGCTTCCTTTCGACCCTTCCGGCCGCGCTCGTGCCGTACAAGGTCGTGGTCGTTGCCGAGGCGTGGAGCATGTCCGTGGACCAGCGGAATCCGGCGAAGCTCGTCCTCCGTTGGGACGCGCCCGAGGTGAAGCCGCCCCGCCCCGAAGCGCGAGGAACGCCGCCGCGCCCCCGAAATGGAATCGAAGTCATCGTGTACCGGCCGACGCATCCGAGCGTGGATTACACCCTGATCGGTGCGACGTTCGGCCCGCATTCCCACGAGATCGCACAAAAGGCCCTCGACGAACTGCCCACGATCATGGATCAGCTCCGCAGCCTGTTGCAGAACGTCGAGGAACGGCGGAAGGACGAACGCCACGCCGCGACCAACGCGGTGGTGGTCTATCCGCAGTATTCGGATGGCGTGGTCGGCAAGCCGATCGGCGGCACCTGTCGCGATGTCTCGGTCGAGGGCATCCGCTTCATCACGCCGGTCCCCGTTCGGACCGAGCGAATGTATTTGGAAATCAAAGATGTGTCGGCCGTGAGTGGCCTCGCGATTCTCGTGAGAACCCTTCGCACCCATCTCGATGCCGGCGGACAGGGCTTCACCACGGTCGGTTTGTTCCGCCTGAGGAGTTGAACGCCGGGCACTACGCATCCACTTCATTCGGCAGCGGGTTCCTCGCGAAAATCCATTCTTCGATCGGCTTCCCTTCAATCAGATGTTCTTGCACGAAGCGCGGGATGCGCTCCGCCGTGAGGCCGGAGTACCACGTGCCTTCGGGATAAACCACCACGATGGGGCCACTCGTACAGACCCGGAGGCACTGCACCTTGGTGCGGTAGCAGGCCGCCGGCCCTTCGGCGAGCGAGAGGTTGCGATCCTTCAATTCGCGTTTGAGCGCCTCCCAGGCGCGATGCCCGACCTCGGACGTACAGCAGGCGTCGCCGATGCAGAGGAACACGTGCCGGTGGAACGCGCCGATCTTCAACTTCGCGGCCATCTCGGAAAGAGGGACGAGCGGTTCGGACATGGCGTTTCTCACAGCAGGACGCGAATTCGCCGGACCACCTCCGCGAACGGCAGCACGCTCGCCGTCGCGCCGGCGATTGCCAGCCAATCTATCAAAGTGAGCGGTTCGACGCCGAACACCGAGCCGCCAAACTGCACGATCAGGACTTGACCGACCACGGTGAGCGACGCGATGCCCAGGAACGTCGGGTTCGCGAAGAGCCCGCTCAGCCCCGAGTCGTGCGGCGATAGCGAGCGGCAATTGATCTGATTCCAAATCTGAAAGAAGACGTACACGCTGAAGAACACGCTGACCTGCCGTACCGTGAGCGGCTGGAATTCACCCGAAACGGCTCCGCTGCCCGCGAACCATCGCCCGTGCTCCATGCCGAGGATGAGTGCGATCATCGCAACGACGAAGAACGCGGAGGTGATGAGAATCGTGCCGACCATGGATCGCGAGAGGATGCTCTCGTCGCGGCGCTTCGGCGGCATCCTCATGAGCCCCCGGCGCGGCGGCTCCGAGCACAGGGCGATGGCCGCGAACGTGTCCATGATCACGTTGATCCACAAAAGCTGAAGAACCGTGAACGGCGGGCGATATCCGAGGAACGGACCGAGGAACGCGATGGTCAGTGCCGACACGTTGATCGTGAGTTGGAACTGGATGAATCGCTGGATGTTCTCGTACAGGGACCGCCCCCAGTGAACGGCCCGCACGATGGTGCTGAACGAATCGTCGAGCAGGACGATCTTGCTGGCTTCCTTGGCGACCTCGGTGCCGGCGATGCCCATGGCCAGGCCGACGTCGGCTTTCTTCAACGAAGGAGCGTCGTTAGTCCCGTCGCCAGTCATGGCCACGACGTGGCCTTGTTCTTGCAGCACTTTCACGAGGCGGTACTTATCGAGCGGGCGGGCGCGAGCCAGGATTCGCAACCGCGGCAACTTCAATTTCAACTCGTCGTCCGTGAGTGCGTTGAACTCCACCGAGTTCATCACGAGCGAATCGGGAGCATCGAGCAACCCGACATCGCGGCCGATTGCTCGAGCCGTTTCGACATTATCGCCCGTGATCATCTTCACTTCGATCCCCGCTTCCCGGCACTCGGCCACGGCCTGCGGGACATCCTCGCGAAGTGGGTCGCGGATCGCCACGAATCCGACGAACGTGAGACCGGCTTCGAGGTCGTCCTTTCGGGCGTGGATCGCGTCTTCGTCTTGCGGGAAGTCTGCCGGCAACTCGGCCTGAGCGAAGGCCAGGGTGCGCATCGCATCGCCAGCGGCAGCGCGAATCTGAGCGTGGATCGCCTCGCGCACCTCGGCGATTGGCCGCGTCGTGCCATCGAGTGCCCGATACGATTTGCACGCATCGAGGACGATCTCGAAGGCTCCTTTCACCAGGACCACGCACCGGCCATCGACCAGCGTCACCGTCGTCATGCGCTTGCGGTCGGAGGAAAAATGAATCTGGTAGAGAACCGGATGTTGGGAGCGAATCGCGAGGTAATCGAATGGATCGGTCTGGGTCCAGGCTCCGGCGCGGAGCCAGTTTAAGAGAGCGCCTTCCGTGGAGTTGCCCAGGGTGAGCGTCTTGCCGTCCTTCACCGTCAGGCTCGCCGTGGAGTTGACCGCGGCGTTGTGGATCAGGGCGTCAAACGGTCCGGAGGCGTGAGTGCCCGTGCTGCTTTCAAACAATTCCCCGGCCACCCCCACCCGGCTGACCGTCATCTTGTTTTGCGTCAGGGTACCGGTCTTGTCGGAGCAAATGACGGTCGCGGATCCGATGGTCTCGGTGGCGACGAGTTGTCGAACGAGGGCGTTGGCGCGCGTCATCTTGCGCATGGCGAGAGCGAGCGAGACCGTCACACTCATGGGCAGGCCTTCCGGCACCGCGACCACGATTACGATCACCATGTAGACGAAGTAGCCGAGCAGCGCCTTGATGCTGGCGAGGTGGAACTTGCGGGCATCGTCGTCAGGGCCGGGCCAGCGCAGTTCGCCCACGCCGAGGCCGCGAACGAGCAGCGCGAGGAAGATGGCGATGGCCGCGAAGTACCCGATCTTGCTGATGAGCCCGGCGAGCGCGGCGAGCTTCACTTGGAGCGGCGTCGCGGCTTTCGAGATCGAGAGCTTCCGCTGAATGCGATCCTCGCGCGAACCGGCACCGGCCTTCGCGAACTCTTCGTCCGGTTCCCCAGACAGTTTGCGGGCGATGGTGCCGAGCATGGTGTCGTCGCCGACGTTCGTCGCGAGCATCTGCCCCACGCCATCGAGCACTTGCGTGCCGCGATAGACGCAGCCGCTCAGGTCGGGGCCTTCGTTCCGATCTTCCTCCCGCGACGCAGTCTTGCGAACGGATTCGCTTTCCCCCGTCATCAACGATTGATCGATCATCAGTTCGTTGGCGCGAACGATGCGACCGTCGGCCGGGATCTCATCCCCCATTTCGAGGAACGCGAGATCGCCGACCACCACATCTTCGAGCGGCACAACTCCGACAACACCATCGCGCAATACCTTGACCTGAATCGCATCCTTGTTGGCGTTCAACTTCTCGAATTCCTGGTCGCTGCGGTACTCGCTCAGGAACGCGACGCCGGTGGCGAGTGCCACGGCGACCATGACCGCGAGCCCCTCGTAAGAGGGTTCGCCGAGTGCGGCGCTGGCAACGACGAGAATCGCGGCGAGTGCGAACAGCAGCGAGGGAATCCAGGCGCGGAGCCGAGGGAGGAAGCCGCCGGAGAGCGTGAGGAGGACCGATGCGAGGCCGAGAACGCCGGCGAGTGGGCTGGCCTCGAAGAGGTCGATGACGATTTTGAGAAGCGATGCCGCGAGCAAAATCTCGATGATCGGTTCGTCGAACTTGTCGAGAAACTTCTTCCAGATGGATTCGCGGGGCAGGGGGGTGAGCCGATTCGCGCCGAAGCGTTCGCGGCTGGTCGCAACTTGATCGGAGGTGAGGCCGGCCGTCGCGGCCTGGGGGAACGGAATGGCGATGTCGTGGAGAGAACGCATCGATTCGCACTCAGGGCAGGCACTGCTTCGCTGGAATTCGCGCCGCGGAGGAAGGTGAAACGGGAAGGCCTCGCAAGAAACCTTGCGAGGCCTTCCGCAGTTGGGGATCTAGGATTTGAACCTATTTTTAACGTGTTCTGTCGCATTGGCATTCCCTTGGATTCGCATTGTATTCACCTGTGATGATTGTGGTTGTGACAGCTATGCATTCGGTCGCATAAGTTCCTCATTGTACTCGCAGGGCCAGCTACTACAGCAAGAATGCAGAAGAATTAGAGTCACCGACGTGCTCCACTCTGTGGCACGGGTCCGAGCCGATCACCGCGGATGGTCTCGGGGGCGTTGGGATCTTCGAGAAACCGTAAGGGCGTGTGAGGGGGGGTGGAACGAGTGAGCCATTCGAGGAGGATCATGGAAATGCCCTCTCGGGAAAGGAGTGGTCGCAAGTGTAGCCGGATGCGACCGCCTGATGGTAGTTGTTGACGATAAACGGAGATACTCGGAGACGGCTTTGGAAACGGAGTGCAACTGTTCCCGGAAAAAACTGCCTTGTCGGCCGAGCGGATTGCGCGAGGTGCCCATACTCATTCGGGAAGAGCCTTCGTAACCTCGTGGGTGTGCCGCTCCACCACGTTCCGACCCGGTCGGAGCACTGCGAAGAAAGCCGAACTGTGAAAACGTCCCTCGCACTCGCCGCGGTTCTGGTTCTCACGCTCGCGGGGCGGGCGACCGCCGCGTACCCCGGGTGGAACCACTCCGGAGCGGTGTACATTCTGACGACCCCGGACGGCGCGGACCTGCCGAACGGGGCTATGGTCGAGAACTTTCCGCTGCTCGTGCGACTGCACAAGGACTTCTTCGACTTCCGTCAGGCGCAAGCCGACGGTCAGGATCTGCGATTCACGTCCAGCACGGGTGAACCCCTTGCGTACCAGATCGAAGAGTGGGACGCGGTCAAGGGCATCGCCACCGTTTGGGTGCGCGTGCCGAAGGTTCAGGGCAATTCGCGGCAGGAGATCAAACTGCACTGGGGCAAGGCCGAGGCGAAAAGCGAATCCAACGGCAAGGCCGTGTTCAACGAGTCGAACGGCTTCATCGGTGTGTGGCACATGGGCGAATCGGTCTCCGATGAGACGGGCACGCTGGAGTCGAAGGAGACCGGGACCACGCCGTCGGTCGGGATCATCGGGCGGTGCCGCCACTTCGCCGGCCGGCAGGGTGTCTTTTGCGGGGACAAGATCGCCAACTATCCCTCGGGGGCGAGTTCTCACAGCACGGAAGCGTGGTTCCGAACGGAAACCCCGAACGCAACGATCATCGGTTGGGGCAACGAGGGCGGCGGGCGGGGGAGCAAGATCCGCATGCAACTCCGCAGCCCGCCGCACATCCACATCGACAGCGACTTCTCCGACGTGCGCGGCGAGGCTCGTCTGCCGCTCCAGGAATGGATCCATGTCGTCCACACGTACGATCGCGAAAGCGGCAGCGTCTACATCAACGGCAAGCTCGATGCGTCCGCGAAACCGCTGTTGAACATCAAGAGCCCGGCCCGGCTGTGGATCGGCGGCTGGTACCACAATTACGATTTCGTCGGCGACATCGACGAGGTGCGAATCTCGAAAGTGGCTCGGACGGCAGACTGGATTCGCCTTCAGTACGAAAACCAGAAGCCGATGCAGACATTGGTCGGTCCGGTGGTGCAGGCTGGCACCGATTTCGGATTACCGGAAACCACTGCGGCCGTGCCGGAAGGCAAGAGCCTCGCCTTCACGGCGAAAGCCGGCGGCGCGCAGAAGGTCTACTGGGTCTTGAGACGTGACGGCAAGGAGACTGTCGTGGCGACGGACCGGTTCGCGTTCACGTTCGACGCGGGCCGAGTTGTCGGCAATCAGTCGGTCGTGCTTCAGTTCCGAGCCGTGTATGCGAACGAGGTGAAGACCAAGGACGTTGCGATCACGATCCAGGAAGACATCCCCGAACCTGTTTTCACGCTCCGGGCACCGACGACGTGGGATGGTCGCGAGACAATCGAGGTGGTGCCTCAAGTCGCCAACCTGAACGAGATGCGGGCCAAGGGCGCGGGCGACCTGAACTACGCCTGGAGCATCACACCGATCGCCATCACGCAGGAAACCGCGCCGGGCAAGTTGATCCTCAAACGAGCCCAGAACAGCGGCACGATGACAGTCACGGCGACCGTGGACAATGGGGGAAAGCCAACCACTCAGACCGCGACAATCGTAGTGGCGGAGCCCGCGAAAGACGCCTGGGTTGTCCGGTCAGCCGCGAAGAACGAGAAGCCGGAGGAGGGTCAGTTCTACGCACGAGACGACAAGAACGAGGGGGCTCTCTTCTACAACGGAACTGTCGCCGAAGCGGCAGACAGCGTCTTCTTGAAGCTCTACGCGGACGACAAGTTGGTCCACACCGCGACCCAAAAGCTGATTGACGACAAGACCTACGCGCTCACCGCGAAACTCAAGCCGGGGCTCATCAAGTACAGGGTCGAGTTCGGTTCCCGAGTCGGCGGCCGCGAAACGGTGCTGCATCGTGTCGGCAATCTGGTGTGTGGCGACGCCTACCTCATCAATGGCCAGTCGAACGCGGTTGCCACCGACTTCGGCAAGGACGATCCCGCGTTCCGCAGCGAGTGGATTCGGACTTTCGGCAGCATGTCCGGGAGTCCGAAGGGCGTTGCGATCTGGGGCAATGCGGTTCACCGAAGTCGCGATGCCGAGAAGCTCCAAATCGGCTACTGGGGAATGGAACTGGCGCGGCGGCTGGTGGAGACCCACAAAATCCCCCTTTGCCTGATCAATGGAGCCGTGGGCGGAACCCGGATCGACCAGCATCAGCGCAACGGCGCAGACCCGGTAGACATGACGACGATCTACGGACGACTGCTCTGGCGGGTGCGGCAGGCGAAACTCACGCACGGGATCCGCGGCGTGCTGTGGCACCAAGGCGAGAACGATCAGGGTGCCGACGGCCCGAGCGGCGGCTTCGGTTGGGAAACTTACCGGCGCGACTTCCTCACTCTGGCGGCGGCGTAGAAGCAGGAATACCCGAACATCCAGCATTACTATGTGTTCCAGATCTGGCCCAAGTCGTGTTCGATGGGCATCAACGGCTCCGACAATCGGCTGCGCGAAGTGCAGCGGACGCTGCCGTCGGCTTTTTCCCGATTGCACGTCATGTCCACGTTGGGGATCGACCCACCGGGTGGTTGCCACTTCCCGGCCGCGGGCTACGCCGAGTTCGCCCGGCTCATTTGTCCCCTCGTCGAGCGCGACAACTACGGGAAAGCGTTCATCGACTCGATCACGCCTCCGGACCTCAAGCGGGCGTACTTCGCCAGCGATGCACGCGATGAGATCGTACTGGAGTTCGACCAGCCCGTGAATTGGGAGAATCGTTTGGCAAGCCAGTTCCACTTCGATGTCCAGAAGGGCAGGGTCGTCTCGGGCTCAGCATCCGGAAATGCGTTGACGTTGAAACTGACCGGCGATTCAGTGGCGAAGACAATCACGTACCTCGACAGTGCGTCGTGGAGCCAGGACAAGCTGCTCCGCGGCAAGAACGGAATCGCAGCCCTCACCTTCTGCGAGGTACCGATCACTCGTTAGCCGTGCGGTCGAGGGCCAGGCGAAGACGCTGGGCTTGCGGTTGAAGGCGAGGGGGCACGTTGGCGTCGAAAGAACGTCCGCGCCATGGCGAGCCTCGTCTGTGTCCGCAACTCGCCGCAGTGGAACGCCTACTGGCAACGGACCGCCTGACCCCCAAGAAAACTGGGCACACCCCTCGTCGCCGGTTCGCCTGAAAATCACTTGACCCCGTGTTCGGCACTTGGCATAGCCGCAAGTTCTGACGCGAATGTATTGGGGGGAGTTGTCATGCGGCACGGGCTGTTGGCCATCGGGGCAACCTGCGCTCTCGCGAGTGCATCCTTCGCTCAGCCACCGAGTGCAGGATCCAATTCCATGCCCGGCGGCCAAATCGTCAGCAGTGGATACAACCTGAAGGCGGCCGGCTCGCGGGTTCCATCCGCGGCTCCACAGGCGGGAAATACCATCGGTAGCCCATTGATGCGTCCGTACGATCCTGCCCGGCCGCTCGACGCACTCAAAGGCTCGAACATCGATCCGAAGAGCGTCGTCGCGCCGGTCACCGGCTTCCCCGGCACGCAGCAGCCCGACCTCTTCGACAAGCTTTACGGCAAGCTCAATTCGGTCACCGCGTTCCTGCGGCCCACGGCTCCCGTTCAGCCGACGCCGACCGTCACGCCTGGCATCTTCCGCCGCAATCGCGAACGCCATTCGATGCAGCAAAACTGGCGGCGGGATTGAGGCGGGATGTATAATGGCTTGACTCGAACGGGAGGTTGGGCATGGCGACACTTACGATTCACAACATTTCTCCAGTCGCACTGGCTCAATACGCCGATCGAGCCGCTTGCTCCAAGCGGACGGTCGAAGAAGAGGTCCTCGCGGTCGTGGAGGGCCGGGCGGAACCGGTATGCGTCGCCCGCCGACCGGCCCTCGAATACATTCCTTCGCCTGAAATTCCCGCACCTTTCGATCCAAAGTTGCACGGACCGGGGGTGCGTGTCGAGACGCGAAAAGCAGGCCATTCCAAGCTGGAGTTTTGGTTCGATGAAGACAAGGTGATCGAATGATTTATCAGATCGTTCCCGCCGATGAGCTTCTCACTCAAGGCGACATCATCGAGGGGTGTACGGTCGTTCGAGTTCTGCCGGATGGAAGTGTCGAAGAAATTCTCGAGCGCGTGATCGTGATGACTCAGGCGTGCGACATCGTACAGGCGAAGGCCGACCAGATCGTCGTTGCCGTCCTCTACACGACGGACGAAATCGTTCAACAGGGCCAGTTGAAGGCTCCTGCCATTCGCGATCAGGTTCGTCGCGGCCAGATCTTCGGTTGGTACTTTCTCCCGGCTGCCGATGGACCCATTCCGCTGCCCGAATCCATCGTGAACTTCCGCGACCTGCACACCGTACCGCGTTCGCTGCTGGAGAAACTCGCCGCATCGGGGAACCGCGTCTGCCGAATGCTCAGCCCGTTTCGCGAGCACCTCGCTCAGCACTTCGCCGTGACCTATATGCGAATCGCGCTGCCGCTGCCGTACGAAACCCGCGCCTGACTTGCCCACACTTCCCCTCGCGGCTACAACGCAGACTCCCCACACGGAGTCGCACATGCCCATCACCAAAGATACCATCGGCGTCGGGTTCATCGGTGCCGGCGACATCGCCATCCTCCATGCGGCCGCCGTGAAGAAGTGCCCCGGCGCGAAGCTCGTCGGCATCTGGAACCGCAGCCAGGACCGCGCGAAACAGCGCGCCGCCGAGTTCGGCTGCAAGAATTATGCGACGCCGGACGAACTCGTGAACGATCCCGCCATCGACGCCGTCTTCGTTCTCACCAACCTCGAATCGCACTTCGAATACACGAAACTGGCGTTGGATGCCGGCAAGCACGTGCTCGTGGAGAAGCCCGTTGGCCAGTCCGTCGCCGAGATCGAATCGATGATCGCGGCGGCCAACGCCAAGAATCTCGTCTGCCTGCCGGGCCACAATTACATCTACGAATCGAGCATGATGCGCACGCACGACCTCGTGAAGAACGGCGACCTCGGCACCATCGTTTCCGCCTACGTCATGTACAACATCCACCATCCCGAGGAAGTCGCGTCGCGGTACCCCGGCGTCGTGCGGCAGATCCTCACGCACCACTCCTACATTCTGCTCTACCTCGTCGGCAAGCCGGTCGAACTCTGCGCCATGAAAGCCACGCTGCACTACAAGGAATACGCGGAGGAAGACATCGCGATGGTCCAGATGCGGCTCGACAACGGGGCCCTCGCTCACTTCTGCGCCAGCTTCGCGGCCGACGATCACGCCGCCGATCCGTGGACCGTCATGGTCAAGGTCATCGGCACCGCCGGCAGCACGCGCTACAGCTACCGCGACCACGTCGAGATCAAGCCCGGCCTCGTTCACAGCCAGACCTACACGGCGTACCAGGGCTCGGTGATGAACGAGGTGAAGTTCTTCCTGGTGGATTGCCTTCGGATGGGCTCGAAGCCACTGAGCACGCTGGAGGACGCCGTCACGGCGCAGAAGATGATCGAGGCCGCCGAGGAGTCGATTCGGAAGGGCAGCGTGGTAAAACTGTAGCGTTACGCGGGTCGCTGCCTCCGCTCCCAAAGCAGCAGCATCGTGATCGTCTTCGCGTCCTTGATCTCGCCCGAGAGGCACATGCGGATCGCCTCGTCGAAGCGCACGGTCACGGGTTCGAGCGTTTCGTCCGGCTCGGGGCTCATTGGTCCTGGCGTGAGTCCCTCGGCGACGAACAGGTGCAGCTTCTCGTCGAGGACGCCCGGCGAAGCGTAGAGGCAGCCGAGGTGGGTCCACTTCGCAGCCTTATAACCAGTCTCTTCGAGAAGTTCGCGTTTGGCGCAGTCTTCGAGCGGTTCATCCGGTTCCCGCGTCCCGGCGGGTACTTCCCACAGCGTCTCGTCGATCGCGAACCGGTGATTGCGCAACAGCACGACGTGCTCGGCATCCAGAATGGGAAGGATGACCACCGCTCCCGGATGGACGATCAAGTCGCGGCGAATGACCGTGCCATCGGGCAGGGTTTGCGTATCGATGGCGACCTGAATCTTGCGACCGACGTGGACGATTTCCCGAGGCATGGCTGTTCTCGCGTTCTGCTCGAATTGCGATCCGACGCCTCCGATGATAGGATGAGCGGGAACGAGCGACTACCGCGGTCCACGGAACAGGATAGGTCCGATGCGCGATCCGATGAACTGGGCGATCCGCGCCTTCACCGCCTACGGCATCTCCGTCAAGATTCACCTGCTCTTCTTCGTCTTCACGCTCGGCATGTTCCTGCGGCAAGTCAGCGAGAAGTCCACGCCCATCGCCACGCTCGACATCTTCCTCCTCACGATCGTGACGCTCTTCGGCATCATCCTACTCCATGAATTCGGGCACTGCTTCGCAGCGCGGTCCGTGGGTGGCGAGGCGAGCGAAATCCTGATCTGGCCGCTCGGCGGCCTCGCCTTCGTCGAGGTGCCGCACTATCCGAAGCCGAACTTTATCGTGGCGGCGGGCGGCCCCGCCGTGAACGTGCTCATTTGCTTGCTCTGCACCGCGGGGCTCGCGGCCGGGCACTTTCTGCCGAATTTGAACCCGCTCGCCAGCCCTTACAAGAGCCAGATGCACAACTACTGGGACGGCCGAAGTTACACCAGCGAGTACGGCTTGAAGCTGTATAAGGCGGGAACCAGCGAAGAGGCCGCGAGCCCCTACGACGCCCTCGAGAAGATGTTCCGCGACGCGGGTGCGTTGCGGTCGAGCGAGTCCGTGGTGTTCCCGCCGGAGTCGAACGCCAAGGTTGCCGAGAATTATGCGCCGCTCGGGATCGAACGGGCGCTCGCGCCGGGATGGGCCGTGTGGCTCAACCGCATCTTCTGGATGTCGTGGATTCTGTTCCTGTTCAACCTGATCCCCGCGTTCCCGCTCGACGGCGGGCAGATGTTGCAAGCCGTGGTGTGGGGCCGTACCGACTATCGCCGAGGCGTCACGGTCGCGTGCTACACGGGCTTCGCGGTCGCGGTGCTGTTCCTCGTCGTCTCAATGTGGCAGAACGAGGCCGCATTCGGCTTACTTGCGATGTTCATGCTTTACATGTCGTCGACGAAGCTTTCGCAACTCGATTCCGAGGAGGGGCCGTTCGGGTACGATTTCTCGGCGGGCTACACGAGCCTGGAGAAGGACGACGAGCCGCCGCCGAAGCCGAAGCAACCCGGTGCCTTCACGCGCTGGTGGCAGGCCCGCAAGACGAAGAAGCTGCAAAAGGCCGCCGAGCAACGCGCCTTCGACGAGGACCGCAAGGAACAATTGCTCGAAAAGATCGGTCAATCCGGCATGGCCTCACTGACGCCCGAGGAACGGAGATTTTTGGAACAGTTCAGTTCGAAATACAGGCACAAATAAGCTCACGGATGGCATCCGTGGGTTGGAGCAACGCATTGTCTCAGATTATCACGCCGAGAACGCTGTCGGGGTTTCGCGACTACCTGCCGGACCTGATGCTGGCGCGGGAGAAGGTTCTAGACGCCACGCGGCGTGTCTACCGCTCCTACGGCTTCACACCCATCGACACGCCCGCCTGCGAAGCGCTGGATATCCTCCTCGGCAAAGGCGGCGACGAATCCGATAAGCTCGTGTACCGAGTGCAAAGCGCGAAGAGCGACAAGGCCGAAATGGGCCTGCGCTTCGATCTCACGGTACCGTTCGCGCGGTTCGCCGCTCAGCACATCAACCAACTCGGGACGCCGTTCAAGCGCTACGCCATGGGCCCCGTGTGGCGCGGCGAACGCCCCGGCCACGGCCGCTACCGCGAATTCTGGCAGTGCGACTTCGACACCATCGGCACTACCTCCAATGCCGCCGACATCGAAACGGTGATGGTCATCAACGATTTGTTCGAAGCGATCGGCTTCGACAAGTTTGAGATTCGGGTGAACAATCGAATGGTGCTGAACGGATTGTTGGAACTGTACGGGCTCGCGGAGAAGGCCGTCGCACTGCTGCGTTCGTTGGACAAGTTGCCCAAGATCGGCCCCGAGAAGGTGGTCGAAGAGATGATGAAGGAAGCGGGCGTGACCTCGGAGCAAGCCAACCGCGTACTCACGCTCGCGGGGATCACAGGAAGCAATGATGAGGTTCTCGTTCAAACGGAATCGCTGTTCGGGAACTCTCCCAACGAGAAAGTCGCCGAAGGCCTGCGCCGCCTCCGCGAACTGCTCGCCGTCACCCAGACTGCAGGCATTCCCGAGGGGCGCATCAAGATCGATCTCAGCATCGCCCGCGGGCTCGATTACTACACGGGCACTATCTACGAAACGTTCCTGACGGACTTGCCCGGCATCGGGTCGGTCTGCTCCGGCGGCCGTTACGACAACCTCGCCAGCAAGTACACGAAGCAGGTGCTGCCGGGCGTCGGGGCATCGCTCGGGCTCGATCGGCTCATCGCCGCAATGGAAGAAATGAAGCATCCGCTGCTCACGGGCCAGAGTACGCCGGCCGACGTGCTGATCGTGCAGTTCGACGGGGCTCAACTGGGCCAGTATCAGGCAATGGCTCGGTCGCTTCGCAAGGCCGGCGTCGCCGTCGAGGTTTACCCTGACGCGAAGAAGGTAGGCGTGCAACTGGCCTACGCCGAGAAGCGCGGCTTCAAACTGGCCCTCATCGCCGGTGCCACCGAGTTCGAACAAGGCGTCTGGAAAGTGAAAGACCTGGCGAAGCGCGAAGAGACCACGTTGCCGGCAAGCGAGGTCGTGGCAACACTGGCGAAATCGTAGCCTGGGAGCGCGGCCGTCCCGGCCGCTTGGCTACCTTCCCAAAAAAACCTTTCCTGCGGCCAGGGACGAATTCTCAAACGTCGGTGAAAGTTAGTCCAGCGGCCGGGACGGCCGCGCTGGGTGATCACCCCATGAACTGTTCCAAGAACTTGCGGCTTTGCCGCAGAGCGCGCTTGCGGCCGTCGAGCGAGCCTTCATACGCACGGTCTTCCACCTCGATGCACACCGGCCCGCTGTAGCCCGTATCGCTCAGAGCCGCGAAGAACTCGCCCCAGTTCACGTCGCCGAGGCCCGGCAAC
>JAYTUG010000452.1:0-4766 GCA_043744695.1 Gemmataceae bacterium | reverse complement strand
CGCACCGCTTCGCGCAGCACTACCACCACATGCTCCGCCGCAAGCGCTTAACGGATGAGTAATTGAGCCCCCAGATCGCCGGGGGGCATGTTAGAGTGAGGTCAAGGAGATCAGCATGCCCACGATCCGCATTCGCAAAACTATCGAGTCCGAGACCGTCACTCTGCCGGAGTTGAAGCCCTTCATCGGCAACACGGTGGAGATCGCGATCGAGGTGTCCTACACCGAGGAAACCAGGAAGGAGTTCTGGGACGTTTTCTCCAAACTGCCATCGAATGAAGAGGAATTCAATCAACTGCACGAGACCTTCCGGATGTGGCGAACGGATCCGAGGTTTCAAGTCTATTGGCCGACGTTCGATCACGTGTTGAGCCGCAAATACGAGGATGCACGTCGGATGATGGAGGCGGCGAAGGCCGTACAAGAACTCGAGTCCTACGATTTTGATGCCCACCTCGATCAGAGCGAATACGAGATCAGCCATGCGGAGGATCACCCGCAATGATCCTCGTCGATGCTTCCGTCCTTTTCGATCATCTCCAGAATCGAGACCCGAAGCTACTCGGGCATTTTACCTTCTATCCGGTTGCGCTCGGCGGAGTGACGCGTTCTGAAGTGCTGCACGGAGCGCGGAGTGCCGCGGACCGCCAGAAGTTAGCGACATTTCTGGCTCGCTTCGGGCATGCCCAAACCGTTGAGGTGATTTGGGATGCTCTCGGCGACAACCTTGCCATACTGCGATCCCACGGTGTGACAGTCCAATTCACGGATGTTCTTCTTGCTACCATCGGTATTCATCACGACGTGGAAGTCTGGGCACGTGATCACCACTTTCCACTCATGCAGAAATGGCTCCCCGCCCTCAAGTTGTTCCAAGAACCGCTGTGATCCACCTTCCACTCCCACGACTGCAATTCCATAAGCCGCATGTGGTCGGTCATGTCGAACTTCAGCGGCGTCACCGTCACTTTGCCAGAATTGAAGCCCGTCCGTCGCTTGGCGTCCGGGTCGAACGCCACAGCACTTCCAATTCCGGCTGGCCCCGGCTCGCACCCTGGCCCGGAAGTAAGATCAACTCCTTGACGAGGATCGCCTCCACCTCCTCGATCTGGCGTTCCGACGGATGGGCAGCATTCCAGCGGCGGCGCAGGTACTCATCAACACCTCGGGTGTGCGTCGGGCAGTCGCGTTCGAACAGATTGACCATGACCTTCCGCCATCGCATGTTCCGATAGACCTCGCTCACGACGGGCGGCCGGGAGTCCTGCACGGGCCGTTCCGGCTGCCAAAGGTTGACCCGTTCGCCGTTCGCGAGCGTTCCACTCACGTTGATCCATCCTCCGTACTCGAAAGGCCGGGGTGCGAACATGCACCAGAACTGGTCGAGTTGAGCGGCATCGCCCAGGATTTGGACCGGGCTGGGGTTCAGCCGAGTCTCCAGGTTTTGAGAGGCGAGCCGCGCGAGATTGAGCAACAAGACGTAACTCACGAGCAACGCGATCAGGGCAGGGACGAAGAGTGCCGGCAGGCCGCCAGCAGTAGGGGTCGCGGCCGTGGGTTTTGTTGGTAGCCCGCACTCTCCGAGTGCGGACCCAGCTCGGGTGTTGAAGGGGTGAGTCGCCGCGAGCGGCCGCACTCGGAGAGTACGGACTACCGTGGGTTCCGACTCCACGAGAGGCACGAACGAACGGCTCAGTACCTTCCGCAGGAACGGCGAATCCCAATACGCCGCCGGGAGCAACGCCGTCCAGTACACCATGCAGATCGGCGAGAAGATTCCCACGTCCATCGTCGCCAAGATGCCGAGGTGGAGCCCCCAGAACGATGCGATCACGGCCATGCGGAGGCGATCGTTTCGCCAGGGCACGAAGAGGGCGAGCGGACCGGCCATTTCCAATGCGAGCGTCGCCAGCGTCGTGACCTGTAGAAGACGCGGATACTCGAGTAGCGCCAGGCCCAGCCGCGTCGTGTGGTGATCGCCGCTGAGCGCCAGGTAGAGCGCGGTGAAGTCCGAACGCCAGGGCGGGTCGGACTTGAGCAATGCCGAGAAGACGTAGATGCAGGCCAGTTGAATCAGCAGCGCGGTGCTGGCCGCGTTGCAGATCGTTCGTTGCGGTGGCGGACCCGTCCGCCTGGCGTCGAGGCTCCAGCACGCCCCCAGCGGGAGGAACAGGCACCAGAATAGCAGACAGCGCAGGACGTCGTCCCCGCCGATCAGGATGAGCGGATTCCGAGCTTGCAGCCCGACCAGTAGGACCCAGGAACCGAACAGCGCCCACGGCGTGCGGTAACCGAGTGCGACGCAACCACTCAGGACGATTCCGGCACCGATCAGCAGCCCCTGGTACCACGTCGCGCCGCTCAGCATGTGGAGCGAGCACCAGTACGGCGGTGCCGTGGCCGCCTCGCTCGCATTCAACTGCATTCGTGCCGTTCGAGGCAACAGCCCATCGTCCGAGAAGAACGCGCCGATGTCCGGCGTCAGGTCGCACAGATTGCCGAGCAGGACGAGTCCTAGCCCGATCCGGAGGACTGCCAGCGATCGTACGTCCAGTCCGAACACGCGACGCCAGATTGTCTCACCGTTCGACATCGCGCCGTCCTCGGATAGAGGCTACCGCGGCGCACTCCGCACGGCAGCACGCAATCCTAGGACGCATTCTTGTTCCAAGAACCGCCCTGATCACACTTTCCACTCCCACGTCTGCATTTCCATCATTCGCATGTGATCGGTCATGTCGAACTTCAGCGGCGTCACCGTGATGTAGCCCTCCTCCAGTGCCGTGACATCCGTATCCGGATGCGGCGACGGGCACGAGAACTCCGGGCTCGACCAGAAGTACGTGCGGCCGCGCGGGTTCACCCGGCGGTCGTACTGCTCCGCATAGGGCGTCACGTTCTGCGGCAATACCTTCACACCCTTGATCGGCCCGCGTTCCAGTACCGGAATGTTCACGTTGAACAAACTGCCCGCGACCGGCTTCTTCGCGAGAATCTGCTCGATAACCGTGCGAGCGTGGCGAGCCGCGGCCGGGAAGTCGTGAATCTTCTCGTCGTATTCCAGCGAGACGGCGATGGCAGTACGGTGGAAGAACGCCCCCTCCACGGCGGCGGCCACGGTGCCGGAATAGATCACGTTGATGCCCGCGTTCGAGCCCGCGTTCATGCCCGAAATGATGAGGTCCGGCGGCTCGGGAAGCAGTTCCAACAAGGCGAGCTTCACGCAATCCGCAGGCCGACCTTCGACCGCCCATCCGAATAGGGTCGTGCCGTCGTCCTCGAAGATCTCGCTGACCAAGAGCGGATTGAGCAGTGTCACCGAGTGACCCGTGGCGCTCTGCTCCGTCGCGGGAGCCACGACGGTGACGGCGCCGAGTTTCTGCAACTCGAAGCGCAGTGCCCGAAGGCCGGGCGCGTAGATGCCGTCGTCGTTGGTCAGCAGAATCCGCATGAACAGGCTCCCGGTACGCGTTCCCGGGGTTCATTACACGGAATTGCGAAGCGGTTGCGAGCCTCACCGCCGCGTGAGCCGCAGCATGTGTCGCTCGGCGTACGGCCCCCACTTAAATTGACCCATCAAGTGACACTCGAAGCCCGCGGCTTCCGCAATCTGGTCGAAGTGAGCGCGGTTCACCCACATCTCGCCGCGGTGGCCCGCCCCACGAGCCACGTACTCAGACGTGATGACGTCGGCGAGGATGACGCCCTTCGGGCCGAGCAGCCGAGCCGTTTCGGCCAAAAGCAGCGCGGTCTCATCCGTATAAGTGTGCGTGAACACGCTGAAGAAGATTGCCATGTCGAACGGTCCCGCGGTGGTCGCGAATGGGAGCTTCGTCATGCCTCCGGTTTCGAAGGCGAAATTCGGCCGGCGGAAATTCGAACGGCAATACTCGATGGCTTCGCGGCCGATGTCGGTCCCGTAGTAGGCACCCTTGTCGGTGAGGTAATCTTCGAGTGCCATGGCCATTTGGCCGGTCCCACACCCGACATCGAGGATGCGCGAGTCCGGTGTCAATCCTTGATCGATCAACATGTGCCGGCGATCGAGGCTGGACTTTCGATACTGCTCCTGAGAGTGATAGGCACCGACCACCCACCATGCGTTCTCGCTGAGGTTTGCCGTGCGGAACACCTGGTGGTAGTCAATATCGTTGGAACGGGAGAAGCCAACGTGGACGGGGAGCGATTCGGCCAGCGATTCCCCGGCAACCGGTCTGCCGCTCTCCGCAAGTTCCCAAACGAGCGTGTGGTCGCCGATGGGTTCGGGACCGTTCACCGCGATGCACGCATCGAGCCAGTCGCCGGGCAACAAAGTCCGAGGCAAGGGTGTCGAGGCGCCCGTGCCGATTGGCTGCCCATTCAAAGAGAGCCAGCGGTGTTGAATCGCGAATCGGGACCAGGGCCGGCGCGAATGGTTCTCGACGCGGACGATCCAATCGACGGGCACTCCGGTTTCCATGGTCGGCCGCGCCCGCTGAACGGAAAGCCGCCCGCTCGGAGCCGCGCTCTCCGTCGGTGCGATGGCCCAACGAACGCGGCGAGCGAGGCGACCGAGCGGCGTGAGGCGGAGGTAGTTCAACAAAGGGAAAGCTCCCGGCGAATAGCGATGCAACGCAATAGCCGATCGGGCCGCATCGTGTCAATTTGAGTCTGGATTTCCGCCGCGAGTGGGGTGCAGTACATGGTTTGCAGAATCGAGCACAGCCTTGAGCGGAATCTTGCCGCAACTCGCGGTGGCGAAGGCTGATGAGGCGAGGGGAATCAGG
>JAYTUG010000451.1:0-4775 GCA_043744695.1 Gemmataceae bacterium | reverse complement strand
CGAGGTCATTCTCGACCTCACCTCACGCTTCCACCGGTGAGGAAGACTTCATCCAGTAAGTCGATCTGGGAAACTCCAAGAATGGTTGGCACACCCCTTGGAATCGCTAAAATCTCCGGGTGTGCCTCGCGAAGTAGGCATGGGTAGCACCGGCTGGAAGCCGGTGCCACCCAGAACACCGGTGCCACCCCGGAACACCGGCTGGAAGCCGGTGCCACCCAGAACCAATTGCCTACTTCGCGAGTCACACCCTCGACTGCCCAAATCTCGGTTTCGCCTCTTTCGCAGCACCCTGCGGCGTGGTACGCTCTTAACTTCTCTCCACTCGTTCCACCGGAGGCTGCCGTGCCAACCCGTCGCGAATTCCATTCCCGATTCCTCGGCTCGCTCATGGCCTTCGGGCTCGTCGAGACGCTCTGGCAGCGCGACCTGTTCGCCGACGCCGTCAAACCCACGATTCAAAAGTGGATCCTCGATCTCATCGCCATGACGAAAGACCTCAAGGGCATGAAGCTGACGGACCTCCAGTTTCAGACGAAGATGGAAGAGCTGTACAAGACGGTGGATCTCAAGGCTCTGTGCGGGCTCGTGAAACTCGACGAGATCGAGAAGAAAAAGTTGCCGGAGAACGGGGCGTCGAGCAGCGGGTTCGACATCGGGAAGCTCGAAGGACTGCCCGCGAACCTCGGCTTCGGCAAGCAAATCTTCGGCTGCGGCAAGGGCCGTTCCGTCGTGCCGCACGGCCACGTCAACATGTGTACCGGGTTCATCGTCCTGAAAGGCAAGTGGCAGGGCCGGCACTTCGACAAGCTCGAATCCAACAAGGATCACTTCCTGATCAAGCCGACCGTCGATCGCGAGTTCGGCCCCGGCGAACTCAGCACCATCTCGGACCACAAGGACAACATCCACTGGTTCAAGGGGCTGTCCGAGGCGGGCTACATCTTCAACATTCACGTGACGGATTACGCGGAAGGGGTCGGCTCGAGCGGCCGATTGTACCTCGACCCGGATGGCGAGAAGGTGGCGGGCGGGTTGATCAAGGCTCCGAAGATGACGAGCAACGAGTGCCACAAGAAGTACGGATGAGCCATATAGCGGCCGGTTTACCGGCCGTTTGAACGAACGTAACCGACGGCCGGTAAACCGGCCGCTATATAGACGGTCGGTAATCCGGCCGCTAGATGTCGTCGCAGGTGTCGCAGCCGAGCACTTTCCACTTCCCAGGTCCCAGCCAAATTCGCGGGCGGAAGGGCTTTGACTTGGGCCCGCAATCTTTGCAGCCGGGCAACACGATCGTGTCGCCCGGCAGGATCAGCACGTTCTCGCGCGGGTCGCGCAACGCTTCGTCCAGATCGACGAGAATTGGCACCTGACGGTTGCACCCGACCGACCGCAGGATGGTCGCGGGACCGCACGCCGGGGCTGGGCACATCGCTTTCGAGAGCGCATCCAGAATTCGCACGTCGGTATCGCGAGGCAGCGGATGCTGGCCGCAACCTGGGCCGCCGACGATGGTGTAGACCTCGTGCGGACGCGCTTCCACGTGAACCGTGTCGCCGTCCTTCAGGATAATGTCGGCATCGGTGAACGAAACCGGTTCGCCGGGGCAAGTGCGAATCGGAATGCGAACCACACTCCGTGCCGGATCGTCGCGGCGAATCACGACTTCGTTCCTGGCGCAGGGACCGGGCAGGCCGCCGGTGCGGGTGAGCGCTTCGAGTAGGTCGTTGTGGTAAGCGTCCAGTTTCAGCGTGTAGCCGGTACCCTTCTTGCCGTCGCCGCACGTGGCATCGACGGGGCCATCCTCGCGGATTACGAGCACCCGACACTGGCGGCTCTTGAGCAGATCGACCGAGACGCGTTCCTTCCCGGCCACGATGAGCTTCTTGTCCACGGTGACGGCCTTCACGATTGCCGTGCGAACTTCACTCAGCGTTTTGCCGCGAACGGAGATCGGCAGCGACTCGGGAAGCTGGATCGTGCCGTCGTCTTGGACCGTGATCGGGTAGCCTTGCGTGGCGGGCTTCGCGGCCAGCGGATCGGGGTTGGTTTGAACCGGAATTTTGTCGCGGGTGCCGAGTACGTCTTCGACGAAGACGGTGAGCACGTCGCCCTTGTCCACGCGGTAGGCGTCGGGTTCTTTTTGGCGCAGCAGCGTGAGCGGCACGGTCTGGATTTCGCACTTCGATTGCCCGAGTACTTCCGCGGGAAGCCGGCGCACGGGGATGCCTTCCGCCAGCGGCGGATGCGACACGCACCCCGCCGCGAGCAGGACTGCGGCGAGCACGAGCAGACGCGAATGCCAGGTTGTTCGCATCATCGGGGTCACTTTTTCACGGGGTCGGGGTGGTTGACCGGCAATGGTGGCAGGTCGGGGATCTCGTAAACGAACGGCGGCGTCGGTAAGTCGGGGTCGAGGTTCAACACCTCGCTCGGCGGCTCCGGCAACTTCACCCCGGACGCCTGAATGATTGGCGACACACGGGACGAACTGCCACCCGGAACCGCTGGGATCGACGGGATTCCGGGAATCGCAGGAGCCGGAGCGATTTCGAGCACCCCACGCTTCAGCGACGGAGGAGGCCCGAACTTCGAACCTTCCTCCAAGTCCGGCACCGCTGAGACTCTGACGGGCGGTTGATCCTTGGGCAACTTCCGCGGCAGGGGCAACCGCGACATCGGCCGCGGCGAAGGCAGCGGTTGCGGTGCCGGCGCGGGATTCACGGGGGCATCGCTGCCACTTAACGGCGGTATCGGCATCGAGCCCGACGCGACGGGCAGAACCTCGACCGCTTCACCCTTGTCGGCGATGAGGACGGGCACCGTGAGGTACTGCCGTTGGCCCGTGGCGACCGCGACATCCGCTCCATACTTGAACCCGAGGAAGTAATCGCGAACCAACAGGTGCCCTTCGGGCGTGAAGTACTTCTTGTTCTGGGTGTAGCGCAGCGGCGGCACGGCCGGCGGCTGAGCGTCGCCGCCGCGATCGAGGTAGTCGGTGTAACCTTCGATGAAGCCGTCTCGGAATTCGGGCGCGAACAACTTCCGCGGGAACTCGCTGCGCACCGCGACCCAAGCTTCGCGTGCATTCTTGTGAATTTCGCGAACGATGTCGCGCTCGGACTGCGACACCCCATGCTCCGCGAGAGCATCGTGGCGCGGTTGATAAACGTGGAGGCAGCCCCCGAAGACGGGAGCGAGGCAACTCAGCCATAAGGCCCGCTTCCACCGCATGACCACCCCCGCGATAACGCTGGTCCACCTCCCCTTCTATCGGCAACTCGGTGTGGGGAAGTTGAACGGTTGAATCGGTTTTGCGGGATGCCCAGAGTGTGCGTTCGCGCGGAGCTTGCGCAGCCTCCCCATTTACCGGCCGGATTACCTGCCGTCCTGCGAAGCGAGCCGTAGCATGACACGATGCCGTCCGAGTATCTGCTCTTCTTACTTCCGCTGTTGGCCGCGTGGGCCGGGCACGCCTGCATCTGGGTTTCGATTCTGAATTACGTTTACGCCCGGCCCTATCCCAAAGCGATTCTCAAGCCCTGGCGGCACTTCACCGGGCTCGTGATCCTGAGCTTCCCTTTGCTCGTGTACTTCGACTGGAGACCAGTCGCATTCGCATACATCCCTATCTGTTTCGTTTTCGGCGCGATCGTGTTCCCAACCATCACGTTGATCCGCCTCCGCCGCAAGCCCCCGGCGATTCTCGTTTCCGAAACGACTCACACACTCGATCTGTGGAAGGAACTCGGCCGCGCAGCCATCGGCAACGGGAAGGGCCGACTCGCCGCCCGGTTGCCCTTCAACAGCATTTATCGCGTCGACTTCACCGAGCTGACGCTCGCGATCCCGAACCTGCCGCCCGAGTGGGACGGCCTGACGATCTTGCACCTCACCGACGTTCACTATCACGGCACGCCGAGCCGGGCGTTCCATGAATGGGTGATGGTGGAAATCGAGCGACGCTGGCCGAAGCCGGACCTGGTCTGCCTCACCGGGGAC
Source organism: Gemmataceae bacterium (assembly GCA_043744695.1). Lineage (GTDB taxonomy): Bacteria > Planctomycetota > Planctomycetia > Gemmatales > Gemmataceae > Urbifossiella. Next base: position 770 of record JAYTUG010000451.1, on the reverse strand, counting down.
TACGTGGATTCCGACGAACACCATATGTGGATCGGGCCGCTCCTCGGCCGCCTCCGCGGCACCGAAGGCAACTTCGCCATCCGCGGCAACCACGACCTGCTCTACGAGCCGAACCGGGTTCGGGAATCGCTCGCTTCCGCTGGCTACGCCGTACTGGGAAATGGCTGGAAGCTAGCGACGATCCGCGGCGTTCGCTGCGTGTTCGTGGGCCACGAAGGCCCGTGGTTCGACCCGCCTCCGGACCTCGAGGCCGCGCCGACCGATGCCTTCCGCATCTGCCTCAGTCATTCGCCGGACCCCTTCTATTGGGCGCAGGCAAACGGCATCGGGCTCGTGCTCTGCGGGCACGTTCACGGCGGGCAGATTCGGCTACCACTAATCGGTTCGATCTTCGTCCCGAGTACGTATGGCCGGCGCTTCGACATGGGGGTGTTTGAAAGGAAGGGAACCGCAATGGTGGTAAATCGCGGGTTGAGTGGAAAGGAGCCGCTCCGCTTCCGCTGCAATGCTCAGGTGATGCGGATCACGTTGAAGGCGAAGCATTAACGAGCCGCGACGCCTAACCTTCCTCGGCCCTTTCCCATAAATCATTCGCAACGGAATCACTCCCAACCGCCAGGAATGGGCCTTATGCGCGAACGAGCTACTCTCGACCTGTTCCTCATCTCGTGGCTCGTCCTCTTCCTCGAACTCACGTGCATTCGCTGGTTCCCGTCGCACGTGATGTTCCTCACGTTCTTCACGAACATCGTGCTGCTCGCGTGCTTCGT
>JAYTUG010000450.1:0-4784 GCA_043744695.1 Gemmataceae bacterium | reverse complement strand
CCTGTCTGGGCAAGATCGTCGGCGGCGGATTGCCCGTCGGTGCGTTCGGCGGTCGGGCCGACATCATGAAGAAGATCATGCCCGCCGGACCCGTCTTCCAGGCCGGCACGAACTCGGGCAACCCCATCGCCATGGCCGCCGGCATCGCCACGCTCCGCGAATTGAAGCGGAACCCGCCCTACGAGCGGCTCGATGCAATGGGTGCAAAGCTCGAATCAGGACTGCGCCGAGCTGCGACCGAAGCCGCCCTGCCCTTCCAGTTCAATCGCATCGGCAGCATGTGGACGCTCTTCTTCACCGGCAGCCCCGTCGTCGATTACGACACCGCGAAACTGTGCGACACCCAACGCTTTGGCCGATTCTTCTGGCACATGATGGATCGCGGCTTCTACCTCCCGTGCAGTCAATTCGAGGCCGCATTCCTCTCCACGGCCATGACCGAGGATCACGTGAACGAAACCATTTCCGCGGCCCAGGACGCATTGAAAGCGCTTTGAGTCTTTTCGCAATTCGAGAGTAACCATTCATGTCCAAGCGTTCGGCCCTTCTCGCCGTTGGCCTCCTGCTCCTTCTCGCAGTGGGCGGATTTCTCGCGTATCAGTCGTCTTGGGTGCGATCCTGGTTCGGTCGGGAAGCCGAGAATGCGGCCGAGATGGCGAGGCTTGCCGAGATCGAGCTGGACGCGCCGGCAACGGTCGCTACCGTCGCGGACTGGCCCCAGTGGCGCGGACCGCATCGCGATGGCATCGCACCCGCAGGAGCGATCCGGACCGACTGGGACAAAAACCCGCCGAAGCAACTCTGGTCCGCGCCGTGCGGCGGCGGCTATTCGTCGTTCGCCGTTGTCGCGGATCGGCTTTACACGCAAGATCGGACCGACGACGGCGAACGCGTGCTCTGCCTTAACGCGACCACCGGGCAGTCGCTCTGGGCATATAGTTACCCCGCGGATTACTCGTCGATGAGGGCGGGCTTCGCGACCGGACCGCGGGCCACGCCCACCGTTGTTGGCAATCGCGTCTACGCGGTCGGTGCGGCCGGCAAGTTCGTCTGCCTCGATGCTCCGTAGGACGGCAGTGCGCCAAGGCTCGTGTGGGAACACGACCTCATGGCGGAATTCGAGGCGAGGGTGCCGATGTGGGGCGTGGCCTGTTCCCCGCTCGTCGAGGGCAACCTCGTTATCGTTCAACCGGGCGGGCGGGGCGGTTCGGTCGTGGCGTTCGATCGCGAGACGGGTGACGTGAAGTGGAAAGCCGGCAAGAATCCGTCCGGCTACAGTTCGCCGATCGCGGCGACCGTGGGCGGCGTTCGACTCATCTACGCTCTCACGGGGGACGCACTGTTGTGCATTCGCGCCACCGACGGTGAAGTGATGGACCGCTATTCCTGGAAGACGGATCATTTCGGCAACATCGCCACTCCGCTCGCGGTCAACGACTATGTGTTCATTTCGTCGGCTTACAACAAGGGTTGCGCCCTGCTTCGCGCCAACGTCGTCGGCGACCGCGTGAAGTTGGAGGAAGTGTACGCTCGCAACAATCGCGTTCTGCGATCGCACCACGCGACCCCGGTATTCAAGGACGGCTTTCTGTACGGCTTCGACGGTACGCGTTCGACTCTCCCCCGATGCGTCGACCTGCGCAAGGGTCAGGAAGTACCGGGTTGGGGAGAGAGCGGCGAAGTGCGATCGGGCACGCTGATTTTGGCCGGCCGGCATTTAATCGCGTTCGGCGAGCGCGGCGACCTCTCGCTCATCGAGGCGAAGCCGGAGGAATTCAACCCAATCGCGACGGTGCCGTCGGGCGTGAATGGCGCGGAACTCTGGACACTGCCCGTCCTCCTCAATGGAAAACTGTACGTCCGCGGCAGCAATCGGATCGTTTGTTTGGACGTGAGCGCAACGCCATGAGCAAACCGTTCGATTCGACGCTCAAGCAGTTGATGGAGGCCTTCGCGGCCGACTGGGTCGGCGTCTTGGCCCCACTCGTCGGCTTGCCGGCCGACACGGCTGTGGACCCACTCGATGCCGACCTCTCCACGGTTCAACCGGCCGTCGACAAGGTCTTCAGACTCCGTTCGCCGGGCGTCGGGATTCTTCACGTGGAATCGCAATCGAGTTGGGATGGCGACTTCGCCGATCGCCTGCTCTTCTACAACGTGACGCTGGAGCGCCGGTACGGCGGTCCGGTTTACACGATCGCGCTTTTGCTTCGTCGCGATGCACTGGCCTCGAACCTGACCGGTGTGGTCTCGCGCCGCTATCCGGACGGTACGGAGTACCATCGGTTCGCCTATACGATCGTTCGCCTCTGGGAATTGCATTCGGAGAAGTTACTCGAGGCGGGGCTCGGAGCGTTGCCACTCGCGCTCCTCACGGACGACGCAGCACCTCGCCTGCCCGAATTGGTCGCGCAATTCGCGGCGCGGGTCGAGAGGGAATCGCCGAACCAAGAAACGGAGAACCTCCTCCTCACTTGCGGTTACATTCTGCTCGGTTTGCGGTACGATAAAGAAGTGATTCGGTCTCTATTTTCGGGAGTCCAAAACATGCACGAATCATCGACTTACCAAGCAATCCTCGACGAAGGGCACGAGAAGGGGCTTCGAGAAGGCCGCAACGAAGGCCGCAACGAAGGCCGCAACGAAGGAATTCTTCGGGGCGAGCAACTCGCGATCCTCGCAATTCTCCAGGAGCGATTTGGCACCGTCTCTCCGGATGTCGAAACTCGCATCCGAGCGACCGTCGATCCAGTCCGCCTTCAAAGTGCCATCCGCCAAGCTGTAAGAATCAACGATCCGAAAGATTTGCAACTATGAGCTTTCCGCCAGTCGCGTCAGGCTCTCGGCGTGGATGCGGCCATTCGTGGCGAGCAAACCCCGCGACTGCCCGAAGTCTGAGGCTTGATAGCTTACCGCCCCGCCTTTGAGGTCGGTTACCTGGCCGCCGGCTTCAGTGACCAACACGTGGCCGGCACACACATCCCAGTCGAAGAATCGGTCGTAAGTATTCGCATAAACGTCGGCCTCGCCCCGGGCCACGAGCGCCAGTTTCACCCCGCCAGAATAAGTCTCGATGACTCCCCTCGGGGCTAACGCACGCACCGGCCGCGTCGGCTCTCCGGGCTTCGACCAACTTTGCGTCAGAACGCACCCGTTCAAGCTCGCCCGATTCGACACGCTGCATCGGATGGAAGTCCCATCGCCCACGCGGGTCCAACAACCGCCTCCGAGCCAGGCGTAAGTGCAGCGATCCAGCGCCGGTTCCAGCACGACGCCGAGAACGGGTTGACCATCGATGAGAAGGCCGATCATGACCGAGAACTGACCGGTTTTTTTGGCGAACCCACGCGTGCCGTCGATCGGATCCACGACCCAGACCCGCGGCCCGAAGTGGGGAACCTCGGCAAGCGCGGCGGTCGCTTCCTCGGCACAAAGCGCATCATTGGGAAATCGTTTGTGGAGTATGTCGAGGATCAACTCCTGCGACGCTTTATCGGCGTGAGTGCTAATCGTGACGGGAGCATCCGGGATCGCGACGAAGGTCTCGTATTCGCGGCGGATTAATTCTCCGGCGCGCTCGGCAGCCTCCATTGCCGCCGTCAATTCCCAGCCTAAATCCAGTGTCGGTGTCATGGGGCCCATTGTATGCCGCCGTGCGCGAATCAGCCCCCCTTGGATAAGGCACTCGTCTCCAGCGTGGCATCGGCCACGATATGCAAGCGCCGATACTGGCCGTTGCTCTGCCACAATTCGCGATGATTTCCGGAGGCCTCCAGTTTGCCGTCTTGTAGTACGAAGACGCGATCGACGGACCGAAGAGTCGAAAGGCGGTTGGCCAGGAACACGATGGTGCGACCGTGGCGAACCCGCTCGAGCGTATCGTCCAATAGTGCCAGTGTGTCTTCGTCGATCGGGCCGGCCGGCTCCTCGATCACGAGAATCGAGGGGTCGCGGAGGAGAGCGCGGGCCAGTGCGATTCGGAATCGCTCGCCGGGCCGCAAGGAATGGCCCAAGTCTCCGATCGGAGTCTCGTAGCCAAAGGGGAGTCGCTCGATGAACTGGTGAGCGTGAGCGAGTTTCGCGGCTTCAATAATCTGCGGCAAGTTGAACTGCGGATCGCCGCAACCGATGTTGTTGGCTACCGTATCGCTGAACGCAAGATCGTCCAACATCACGACGGCGACTTGAGCCCGAAGCGATTGGTGCGTCACCCACTTGATGTTGCGATCTTCGATCCGAATTTCGCCGCTGGTCGGGTCGAGAAATCGCGGCAGCAAATAAACGAGAGCGTGCTTCTCGGCTGCGTCGAGGCCCACGAGTGCAACTTTGGCACCAGCGGGGATCGCAAAAGAGATGTTCTCCAGCAGCATTCGGCCCGTTCCGGGCTCTTTCAGCGAGACGGAACGGAACTCGATTCGCGAGGTGAGTGGGGGCAAGAACTCCGCATCGGCGGCTTCGGCCGCTTCACCTTTCCGATCGAGGTACTCGAAAACTGCTGCGGCGGCTTCGCGACCGCGGCGGAGTTTGCGGGCCGCGTCGAGCCAACCCGAGACCGGCCCAACCAGCGCGAGGAGAGAAACCGCCAAGAGAGCCAAACCGGCGAGTGTGGCATCGCCCGCCAAGACGGATCGCGCGGCCAGATAAAGCAGAGCCAAACCGGCGAGCAGCGCGATGGCCGCCAGTAAGGGTTTCGCGAGTGCATCGCCGCGCAGCCGCCTCCAGTTCGCTCGCCCCGCCTCGGCCAACTGTCGCTCCATCCGATTCTGATTGAACTGCTCCATCTG
>JAYTUG010000449.1:0-18798 GCA_043744695.1 Gemmataceae bacterium | reverse complement strand
ACTGCCGCGGAAGAATCCGTGCGCAATTCTCGCGCCGAGGGCGCATTGATAAATAGCGGAGTACATCGAGGCTCCTGCCATGAACGAACAAACTTTATTCACTGCGGCAATTGAACACGACCCCGGGACGCGATCCGCTTACCTGGATGACGCGTGCGGCACGGACAACGAGTTGCGAGAGCGAGTCGAAAAACTGATCGGACTTCACGAACAGGCCGGCAGCTTTCTCAATCTTCCCGCAGCAAACAATTCGCCTACCATCGATCAGCCCCCTCTGGAAAAGCCAGGCTCGCAAATTGGTCCCTACAAGCTCCTTCAGCAAATCGGCGAAGGAGGGATGGGCACGGTCTACATGGCTGAGCAGACGCTGCCTGTCCATCGCAAGGTTGCGATCAAGGTTATCAAGGCCGGTATGGACAGCCGTCAGGTGATCGCTCGTTTCGAGGCGGAGCGGCAAGCGCTGGCGATGATGGACCATGTCAACATCGCCCGTGTACTGGATGCGGGGACCACCGAGCAGGGACGGCCGTACTTCGTGATGGAGCTGATCCACGGCGTCCCAATCACCAAGTACTGCGACGATAACCATCTGACGCCGCGCGAGCGGCTGGAGCTGTTCGTGCCGGTCTGCCAGGCGATCCAGCACGCGCACCAGAAGGGGATCATTCACCGGGACATTAAGCCGTCCAACGTCATGATCACGCTCTACGACGGCAAGCCCGTGCCCAAGGTGATCGACTTCGGCGTGGCCAAGGCGACGGAGCAGAAGCTGACCGAGCGAACGCTGTTCACGCAGTACGGCACCATGATCGGCACGCTGGAGTACATGAGCCCGGAGCAGGCGGAAATGAGCGCCCTGGGCGTCGATACTCGCAGCGACGTTTACTCGCTGGGCGTACTGCTGTACGAGCTGCTGACGGGCAGCACGCCGCTGACCCACAAGCGGATGAAAGAAGCCGCGTACGGCGAGATCCTGCGCATGATCAAGGAGGAGGAGCCGCCCAAGCCGAGCACGCGGCTGAGCGATTCGGGCGAGGCGCTGGCGTCAATCTCGGCCAATCGCCACACGGAGCCGGCCAAGCTAACCAAGCTGGTCAAGGGCGAGTTGGACTGGATCGTGATGAAGTGCCTGGAGAAGGATCGCAACCGCCGCTACGAGACGGCCAACGGCTTTGCGGCGGATGTGCAACGCTACTTGGACGATGAGCAGGTGCAGGCGTGCCCGCCATCGGTGGGATATCGGCTGCGGAAGTTTGTGCGGCGGAACAGAGGGCCGGTGTTGGCGGGGGCGATCATCGTTCTCGTGCTGGTCTGTGGCATTGTGGGGACGAGTCTGGGGTTAGTGGCGGCCCGAAGCCAACGCGACGCCGCCGAGATCGCTCGGCTCGACGAAGCACGCGAAAAGAACCGGGCGGTCGCCGCCGAGAAGCTCGCGTCCGACCGACTCGCACAGGTCGAAGCCGAGCAGAAGCGAACCGAGGAGGAACGCGCCGTCGCCCTAGCGATCGCAGAGTTTCTTCAGAAGGATCTACTCGGCCAAGCCGATGTCCGCAACCAGCCGTTCGGGGCCGGTTTGCCAGAGCGAAATCCCAAGATCACCGTACGCGAACTGCTCGATCGGGCGGAAAGGGCAATCGCCGGGAAATTCGCGGACCAACCGATCGTGGAAGCCGCGGTGAGGCAAACGCTGGCCGATACCTACGGGGGTCTGGGCGAGTTCGCGTTGGCCATCCCCCACGCGGAGCGGGCACTGGAGCTGCGCCGGGCCACTCTCGGGCCGGACCACGGCAACACGCTCGAAAGCCTGAACAACCGAGGGTTATTGTACCTGCTTTCGGGAGACGTGAAAAAGGCCACCGAGATCCTGGAGCAAGTGTTGCCGGCACGGCAACAACAATTCGGACCGGAAGCGCCGGAGACGCTCGTTACCAAGCAACATTTGGCCATGACCTATCTGGTGGGCAAGAAGTTTACCGACGCCATCAACCTTCTGGAGCAAGTGCGAGCCGTCCGCGTCAAGAAACCCGGACTCAACCATCGAGACACCCTGAGAACTCTCAGCATTCTCGCATCCGCGTATGCGGCTGACGGGAAACCGAACGAGGCCATCGAAATCCTGTTGTCCGTTCGCGAGGCAATGGGCAAGGACTACGGCCCCGACGATCCCGAAACGGTGTTGATGCTCGGCAGTTTCGGCGAAGCCTACTTGCGTGCTGGCAAGACGGCGGAGGCCATCGACATGCTCACGAAGGCCCACGATGCCTTCGTGCGGAAACAAAACACGGAGCATCCGGGTGCCCTGGCCATACTGACCAACCTCGCCGCGGCGCATCTTGCCGACGGCAATCTGAAACAGGCTCTGCCCCGATTCCAACAGGCGGCGGCCAGCGTCGAGAAACTCAAATTCCTGCACGTTGCTGCTGGTGACATTGTCGGCAACCTGAGCGGATGCCACGAACTGCTGAAACAATACCCGGAGGCGGAGGTTTGGCGGCGGAAGTGGCTGGCGTTCGTGAAGGAGAAAGACGGACCGGAATCCGGCCCGTACGCGGGGGCGCTGATAGGGCTCGGGGATAACTTGCTCAAGCAGAAGAAGTACGCCGACGCCGAACCGATCCTGCGCGACGCCCAGAGAATCGTGAAGAAGTTGCAACCGCGGGCGTGGACGACCTTCCTGGCGGACTCGCTGGTCGGCGACGCCCTGCTGGGTCAAAAGAAATATCCCGAGGCCGAGCCGGTACTCTTGTCCGGCTACGGGGGCATGAAGCAGCGCGAGGCCGCGATTTCCCCGCAGTCCAAGGTGCGCGTCACCGAAGCCCTGGTGCGGTTGGTGCAACTCTACGACGCCTGGGGCAAGCCGGACGAGGCGGCTAAATGGCGGAAGGAGCTGGAGGCCCACGGAAGGCCGCAGAAAACTCCGTGAAGCCAAAAGAGAAGTAAGTGCCCAGCATTCTGTTCGACGATTTCGACGACGGACGATTGAAGAAGATCGGCCGGTGAGGTCTTACCGCCAACACCGCCCCGGCCTACGGTCTGCGCGCCGGGAGCGATGTCCATCCATTGTAGCGCGGACCACAGGAGGGAATCGATGTCACACCGAACGCCTGACAAGCGAGTAGTAAGCCGGCGACGGAGCGCTGGGGCGTAGGCGAGGGAACAGCCGTCCCGCTGTCTTCATCGGAATGCAGGAGAGGTAAGCGGCCGTCCGACGTTCGGACGGCCAGAACCGGCAGCGCCTTTGGCAAACCAAGCGCTGCCAACCGCGGCGAGTTTTCTCGCCGCGCACACACCAGTTCAGGAGCAGGACCATGAGCAGGAAGACGCTGAAGATGACGTTGGCCGGGGCCTTCGTCGCCTGTGCGTTCGGTGGATTCGCCATCGGCATCGCCTATGCAACGCCCGGGGCGGGGGTCACCGCCGTGACCATTGCGGGGCCGGTGGCGCTGGACGAGATCAACATCAATGTCGCGATCGACGACGATACGCACGTCAAGATCAAAACCAAGGGGGCGTGGGTGTCCCGCGTCGTGCGTTACAGCATCCTCCCAGGGGGGCACACCGGCTGGCACTCGCACCCGGGACCGGTCTTCGTCATGGTCACCGCCGGCACGATGACCAAGTATGAAGCCAATGATCCCACCACCGCCATCGTCTACCCTGCGGGAACCGGTTTCGTGGAGGGTGTCGGTGACGCGCACATCGCTGGGAACGCGGGGGCTGTCCCCCTGGAATTCACCGCGTTCTTTCTGACTCCGGCGGCGGCGGGCAACGCCATTCGGATCAACGAACCGGCACCGCAACCTTAGGCACTCTTCGTCGATTGTTTCTCCCGTGGTCGGTGGGGGCTTGCTGACAAGCAGGCTCCGCACCGGCCGAATTCCGGGGACTAACGTCCCCGGCCCCCCCCCCGAACCATTCACGAATTCGTATCAATCGCCCCTGCCAAGGAGATTCCCATGTGGTTCCGCAATCTGTTCGACTCCCTGAAATCCGGCGGCTCCCGCTCGCCGGCCAGATGGCACGACACGGCCCTCCTCGTCGGCGACCGGCCGCCGGCCGGCTCGCCATCGAAGCACTCGAAGACCGCTGCGTGCCGGCCTCACTCACGGTGAGTGACGTCTCGATTCTCGAAGGCAACGTCGGCACCACGAACGCTCTGGTCACGGTAAGGCTGTCCGCTCCAAGTAGTTCGCCTGTGACGGTCAACTACAGCACCGCCAACGGGACGGCCCTCGCGGGCAGCGACTACCAGGCCGTCTCCGGCACGCTGACCTTCGCCAAGGGCCAGACCAGCAAGTCGATCCTGGTCCCCGTGATCGGCGACCGGCTCGGCGAGCCCAACGAAACCTTTTTCGTCAACCTCAGTGGTGCCAAGAAAGCGACGATCGCCGACGGCCAGGGAGTCGTCACCATCGTCGATGACGACACGCGCATCAATATCAGTGACGTGTCCCGCGTGGAAGGCAACTCCGGCACGACGGAATTCAAATTCACCGTGACGCTCGCGGTCGCCTCGACCGCAACCGTGACCGTGAACTACGCCACGGCCAACGGCACCGCCACGGCCGGCAGCGACTACGTCGCCAGGACCGGCACTCTGACCATCCCCGCCGGCCAGACCAGCGGGACGATCACCGTGCTGGTCAACGGCGATCGGCTGGGCGAGTCGGACGAAACCTTCTTCGTGAACCTGAGCAGCCCGACCAACGCGACCATCGCCGACGGCCAGGGCGCCGGCAGCATCGTGGACGACGAGCCGCGCATCAGCATCGGTGACGTGTCCGCCGCGGAAGGGAACTCCGGGACGACGGCATTCACCTTCACCGTGACCCTCTCGGCCCCCTCCGACGCGCCCGTAACCGTAGACTTCGCCACGGCCAACGACACCGCCACGAGCGGCAGCGACTACGTCGCCGCCTCCGGCACCCTGTCGATCCCCGCCGGCCAGACCAGCGGCACGATCACCGTGCTGGTCAACGGCGATCGGCTGGGCGAATCGGACGAGACCCTCTTCGTGAACCTGAGCAGCCCGACCAACGCGGTCATCGCCGACGGCCAGGGCGCCGGCAGCATCGTGGACGACGAGCCGCGCATCAGCATCGGTGACGTGTCCGCCGCGGAAGGCAACTCCGGGACGACGGCATTCACCTTCACCGTGACCCTCTCGGCCGCCTCCGATGCGCCCGTGACGGTCAACTACGCCACGGCCAACGACACCGCCACGAGCGGCAGCGACTACGTCGCCGCCTCCGGCACCCTGTCGATCCCAGCCGGCCAGACCAGCGGCACGATCACCGTGCTGGTCAACGGCGATCGGCTGGGCGAGTCGGACGAAACCTTCTTCGTGAACTTGAGCAGCCCGACCAACGCGTTCATCTCCGCCGGCCAGGGCGTGGGCAGCATCGTGGACGACGAGCCGCGCATCAGCATCGGTGACGTGTCCGCCGCGGAAGGGAACTCCGGGACGACGGCATTTACCTTCACCGTGACCCTCTCGGCCGCCTCCGACGCGCCCGTAACCGTAGACTTCGCCGCCGCCGATGGCACGGCCACAACCGTCGACAACGACTACGTGGCCGCCTCCGGCACACTGACTTTCGCTCCCGGCGAGACCAGCAAGACCATCACCGTGCTGGTCAGCGGCGACCTGCTCGTCGAGTACGACGAGTACTTTGTCGTCAATCTCAGTAACGCGACCAACGCGCTGCTCAGCAACAGTCAGGCGTTGGGCACGATCCAGAGCGACGACAACGCCGTCCTCCACATCGGCGACAGTAGTGTCGTGCAGCCGTATCCCGGCGCGACGACGTACATCAGCTTCACCGTATGGCTCTCGGCCCCCTTTACCGAAACCGTGACCGTGGACTACTACACCGTCAACGGCTCGGCCACCGCGGGGTACGACTACTATGCCACTTCCGGCACGCTGACCTTCGGACCCGGCCAGACGAGCCAGACCTTCTCGGTGCAGGTCCTGGGGGGCTACTCGTCCGGGTATGACAAGACGTTCTACGTCAACCTCAACGGCACCTCCAGCAACGCGCTCATCCAACCGGGCTGGGGCACCGGCACCGGCACGATCTACGACAATTATTACTATTATGATGGCTATTACTTCTGATCCCTGACCCTCACCGGCCGAGCCCGAACCGGCGTAGTGTTACGAATCCAAACCGCAACCGACGCCTGGGTGCCTGCCTCTCATGGTTGCGAGGTGGAGTACCCAGGAGTTTTTCGGTCAGAGTCGTTGGCTTCACCGTCACACTCTCGGCCGCCTACGATCAGGCGGTGACGATGTCGAGGGGTTCCCGCGAGCGAGATCGCGCGGTGGCAGGCCGCGTTCGTGCGGTTCCTCAAGAAGCTGACGTGGAAGTACCGGCGCCCGCTGGTCCTGAAGTCGCCGCCGCACACGTGCCGGATCCGGCTTCTGTTGCAGTTGTTCCCGCGCGCCCGGTTCGTGCACATCCACCGCGACCCGTACGACGTGTTCCGGTCCAGCCGACTGATGTTCCGAGTGGTATTCGAGATGCACCGCGTCCAGCGCAGCCGGGCGGACGACCTCGATGACTGGATCCTCCGGCAGTACCGCGAGATGTACGACGCCTTCTTCGAGGAGCGCGGCCTGATCCCCGAGGGACAGTTCCACGAAGTCGGCTACGAGGAATTGGAGAAGGACCCGGTCGGTCAGGTGAGGCGGATTTACGAGGCCCTGAACTTGCCGGAGTTCGGGCCGGCCGAACCGGGGCTGCGCCGCTACGTGGGGTCGATCGCGGGGTACAAGAAACAACTACGCTCAGGTTCCGCGGCCGGTGTACGGGCACGGGCTCGTGTTTGTTGGCGGTGGGTATTTCGAGCCCATCCTCCAGGCGATCGAGCCGGATGGGACTGGCGACGTAACCAAGAGTCATGTCGGGTGGTCGGTGAAGAAGAGCGTCCCGCAGAATCCTTCGCCGCTCGTGGCCGGCGATGAACTGTACCTGGTGACGGACGGCGGGATCGCCAGTTGCCTGAACGCCAAGACGGGGAAACTCCACTGGGAGGAACGGCTCGGCGGCACGTTCTACGCTTCGCCGATGTTCGTCGATGGGCGCGTTTACTTCGTGAACACGGACGGCACGACGACGATCGTCACTGCAGGCATGAAGTTTGAAATCGTTGCGACCAACAAACTGACCGGCCGCGTGATGGCGTCGCCTGCCGCCGTCGGCCACGCCATCTATCTGCGGACCGACAAGCACTTGTACCGGATCGAGACGAAAGCGTCCCCGAAGCCCCGACCACTTTCCGAGAGTTTCCGGTGCGACTCGTTCCGCTACCCGTTGCCGCCTTTGCGGTCGGACTTCTGACCTCCCTGACGATCGCCCAAGCGCCCCGGGAACCGAAGCCACTGCCACCCAGTGCCAAGTTTGTGGAAGTGCCCGCCGTCTCCGACGAGCCCCTGGCAAAAGCATTCTCTGCAGAACGGGCGGCCCGGTCGCTCGACGCCGGGGCGATCAATTTCAGCCAGACGCACCGCTGTTTCCAGTGTCACGCCAACCCGATGTACCTGCTGGCCCGCCCTGCACTCGAAGGAGCCCTGAAGTCGCCGTCCGACATGCGGGTGTTCTACGAGTGGATCGTCGAGGCTCGGCGGCCGAAAACCGGAGTCATTTACGACCCACTGGGGGCGGCGCATCCGGCGATCAAGGGCGATGGCAAAACTCTTCCCGCCACGGAACCGATCTTGGTTGCTCTCGGACTTGCATTCCACGATCGTGCGACCACCGGGAAGTTACACCCAACGACTCGCAAGGCTCTCGACGCAGTCCTCGCACGACAGCGGCTCGATGGGGGGTTTAATGCCGTTCACGATGGCGTCGGCTGGATGATGGCCGAGTTCGACCAGACCGTGTTCGCTGGGCTGGCGGTCGCAACAGCGCCTGATAAGTTTGCCAAGACCGACAAAGGTATGGCCTCGCTCGCTGGCGTCCGCAAGTTCCTTGCTTCCACAAAGAATCCGACTCCTTATCAGCAGGGGATGCTATTGTGGGCATCCGATACAGTCGGCGATCTGCTGACGGGCGATCAGCGAAAGGCTTTCATCGAGTCGCTTACGAAACAGCAACGTCCGGACGGAGGGTGGTGCCTCGCGGGCATTCAATCCGACAAGTTGGAGGTGAATCGGCCTTCTGATGGATACGGGACCGGCTTCGCAGTGTTCGTGTTGCGGGGCGGCGGTGTGAAGGTGGATCACCCGGCGATTCAGAGCGGAGTGAAATGGCTGAAGGCCAATCAGCGTGAAAGCGGCCGTTGGTTCACGCCGACGCTTGTCAACCGTCCGGACAACCTGAGATCGAACTCCGGCAGCGCGTTCGCCGTCCTCGCGCTAGTTGCTTGCGGTGAGATCCCCGCCCGGTAATCCTTTCTCCGATTGCAGTGACACAATGCGATCACGGACGCGAACTCCCCTGGGATAAGCCAAGCCCTGGTCGGAGCGAGCCTGCTCCGGACCGGCAGCATCCACGCGTTGAGCCGAAGATGACAGTAGCACAGTCGCACAGTTGCTCCGAACCCTGCCCAATGCTCGAATTCATTTTGGGAATTGCGAGCGACCGCAAGTTGCGGCTCTTCGGAGTCGGCTGCTCGCGCCGGGTCTGGGACAGGTTGGATGATCTTGGCCGGGCCGCCGTGGAAGCATCCGAAGAGTATACCGACGGCCTGACCAGCGTGGTGCTTCGAAGGAACCGACAGGGTATCGGTTTTGAATCAGGCCTCAACAATTCGACTGCAATGCAGGGGGCGCGCAAACCATGTGGCGCACCTCTCCAGCGGCGCTTGGCACTTGCGAGCCGCATCTGCCGCGATTTCAATCCCACTTCCGAATCCGATCGACCAGGCCGAGCACGTCGTTGCGTCGCTTCTCGAAAAGTGCGAACAGGGCCAGGATCGCCATGCCGAGCACGATGCCGGACACGTACCACACCCAGGTGTGCGAGCGATCGACCGCCGCGTGCCAGATCATCGCGAACAAATCGAGCAGTAGGAACCCGACTCCGAGGAAGAGGAACGCCTGCACGCGCATCGCGATGCCCGCGAAGATGCCGGCCACGCAGAACGCCGCCAGGATCACCGGCAGCCAGAGCGACTCCCCCACGCCCGCAATGAACATGTCCGCGGTCGAAGCCAAATAAAGCATGCCGATGCCGAGATAGCGAAGCCCGGACGACGCGCTCGGCCCCAATTCGCGCCGATTGACGTGCTCGGCCGCGAGCACGATCAGCGACAGCGGAATCACCCAGATTTGCGGATGCATGGCGGCAGAGACGTCGTTGTGGGCGAGGATCGCCCAGAACCCCGCGTTGGTCGCCAGGGCCGCGAGGAGCGCCCACCCGAACGAGCGCCGCGACAGCGCCAGCAACCCGTAAAGTAATCCCGCCATCAGCCAGAGGCCGGCGTAGTTGTCGAAGTATTGCGGCAACTTTTCGAGGTAGCCGAGGAACGGGCGGGCACCGGGCGCGGTGCCGTCGGCCCAGGAAAGCAACTCGACCGGCGGCTTCGCCCAGAACGCCACGAGCGGTATTAACGGCAGCAGTACGCCGGTTCGCCGCAGCGGCACCGCCAATACCCACACGCCGCGCTTCTCGAACCACTCCGCGAACCCGATCCCGATGAATGCGAACAGCATGACGAGGAACGTCCAGTAGCGGCCCGCTTGCGGCGGGAAGAGTTCCGGAAGGTTCAGACGAACGTGAACGAAGAGCAACACGAGAAGCACTTCGGCCAGATAGACGTAGCGCGTGCGGTGAGTACCGGTAAGGCCGAGCGGATCCGCGGACGGCAGCAGGGCCAAGCGAACGGCCTGAACCATGAGGACGACTATTGCGGCGAGGATCGCGAGTACTTCGAGTAGTTCGAGCGGCGTGCGGCGCGCGACCGGGTCGAAGACGGGCAACTGCTGAACGAGCACGATGGGAAGCAGTCCGAGCGCCGCGGCGGCGAGCGCGACGCCGGCCCGCCGGGCGTCGCGTGCCCAGACTGAAGTGGAGAATCGGCGCGGGATTCCTTCGCACAACGCCAGCATACCGACCGCGAGCGCGACGAACGCCCAGCCGTTGCGTTCCAACCAGATCGTGGGGGAGTGCGGGTCCGGGATTGCCCAGCCGGCCAGGACGAAAACGAAGGCGATGGCCGCGAAGGAAACGGTGCGCAACGCGGCGGCAAACTTCCAACTGGCCGTACTCAGGACCACTGCGGCGACCGCGAGAAGCAGCACCGCCAGAGGCCCCGAGAATCGTGCCCAGACGTTCGGTTCGACCAGTGCCATTCGAATGGCGAAGCCCGTTGCCACCAGCGAAATCAGGCCCTGGCTGACGATCAGCCAGTTCCAGCGCGCGTCGTCGTTCGTTCGCCCGACTCGCGCGACAATCGCCGACGCCGCCAGTGCGAACCCGGCGAGGAACAGCGGCACCGCCCCGAGGCCGGCATCCGACGCGGGCCGCAACAGCGAGGCCGTCGCGATTCCCAACGTGAGCACGACGACCCACGGACCGAATGCCGCTCCGGTTCGCGCGAAGAGCGCCGCCGTGAGTCCGAGGCCGGCCAGTGCCCAGAAGCCGAGCAGCGTATCGAACGACGCGAAGCGCCCCGGTTCATCCCACGGCTGCAAGGTACACGCCGCCAGAACACTCGCGATGACGGCCGAAAGGCCGACGACGTGCGCGCGAAAATCGGGAGCCTGCCGTCGAGCCTGCTCGATCGCCGCCCACGCGGCGAGCGCCAGTACGAACCAGCCGACTCGACCGAACTCCAAGTAGTGGCTGGGGAGCGGTTCGCCGATGAACAGTGCGAGCCGCGCCAGCGGCACGACCGCGATGGTGCCGACTCCGAGGATGCCGGCGATTGTTTGCAGCGTGAGTAGCGGCCCACCGGGAACGCGGCGTTCGGCCGCAAGCCAGAGCAGCGCCCACGCCGCCGCGGTCCCAGTGGCGAGCATCGCCAGCCGCATCTGGATCGCCGCATCGAGCGATCCGCCGGCGGTCGTCACGGAGAGTGCGTAGCCGCCCGTGACGGTGCTGACGAAGACCGCGCCCGCGGCAAATGCGTAACCGCTCGCGCGTTCTCGCACCGCCGTGGCCGACAAGCCGAGCACGACGAGCAACAACGGCGTCACGTTCGAAGTCGTCCAACCCATCGCGAAGAAGACAGTGCCTTCACCGGGGCCGCTGGGCGTCTGGCCGCGCAGGCCGACCGAGGCGAGATCGACGGCCATCACCACGACGACGGTCGCCGCGACCGCGAGCAAGAAGTACGCCAGGATCGCGGCGGTCTGGCTTCCCTGCGCACGAAACCGCAGCGCCGCGGCCCCACGCGCGAGCGGTTCGCGGGCGAACAGGAGCAGCGTTCCCACGAGGAAGAAGCCGGCGAGCCCCCATCGCAACGCCGACGCCGCGGCCACCTGCGGTGCGAACGAACCAGCCCACACCGCGACGCCGCCCGCAACGAGAAGGAAGCAACCGACAATGAGTGCGTCGCGTGCCGGGTCGTGCGCTCGTGCCAGGCGAAGGGCCGTAACGAGGCACGCGAACAACATCCCCAATCCGATCCACGTTCCTGGGCCGAACGCATGCACCAGTTCCGCAGGGGGTGCGTTCCACACGATGCTCCCGACCGGGATCAGTTCCGCATTCACTGCTGGCGAGATCGCCAGGACCAAGAGGAGTACTTGCCCGATCGCGAGCGAACCGAGTAGCACGCGATCGATCGGTAGCGGCTGGCGCAGCCAGATTTCGTGGAGCCGTTCGCTGCGCGACGCGAGCCGCCGGGCGATCACCGACACGAACGCCAGCGAAGCCAGCGCGATTCCAAAAGCTTGCAACGCCCGCGGGTCTCCGAGCCCGAGGTTCGTCGTCAGCCACCATTCTTGACGTTCGACCCAGGCGAGTCCAGCCAGCACGGAAGCCACGGAGATCGCAATGTACATTCCCGAGAACGTCGTCGATTCGCGCCACCGCCAAGCCATCGCGAACCACAACACCGCGAGCCACATGGCCAGGCCCGACCACTCGAGCGCGAGGCCGGTTGGAGGAAAGAAGAGAAAAGCCGCGGCGAAGACCGTCGTGATTCGCGCCGAGAAACGGAGCGGGTCCTTGAAGAGCCGGACGAGACTGCGCTTCTTGCTCACGAGCAGACTACCGAGGAGCGCGAGCGTGCCGTGGCTGAGGAGCGCGAGCGACAGTGCCGCGATCGAGGGGCGCACCGCGAGCCCGTAGCCGAAGAGATGGGCCAGGCCGAAAAGAGCCGCGGCGGATGCAGCCCAGGTCGGCCACGGATGCGCGAAGATGCGGGCCAGTGCCAGCCCTGTCGGCACGAGAAAGAGCAGCGTGGTCGAGTGCCACCGGCCGCTCGGGAAATCGGGTGCGATCAGCGTGAGAACGAGGGCGACGAGGCCGGCCGCCGCCGCGACATTCGCGGCCGCACCGCGGTATTGACGCAGCAAGACACTGACCGCACCGGGCCGGGCTGCGAGCGGTGTGAGTCCGAGGGCAAGTAACGCGGATGCGAACGCCACGATGGCAAAGATCGTACCCCAGAACGTGCGGTCGTCCGGCGACGCGGCTTCAAGCGTCCACAAACAACCGACGAGCAGGATGAACCCGCCCGCTTCCGCCAATGCCCGTTCCCGCCATCGCAGATTCGCCGCGAGCAGGCCGAACCCGCACGCCGCGTACACCGCGACTGCCGACCATGGCTGGCTCGTTCCCAGATCACTCACGAGAAGAAGCCCGAGCATCGCCGCTGCGAGTCCGGCCCAGCCATAAGCGAGCGCTTGCGCGCGTTGGCCGAAACGCACGGCCGCTTCCGAGACCAGTGCGAGCGCGATTCCGAATGCCGCGAGCGTGAGCCCGCTGAGCGTGGTTGCGAGAAGCGAGAGGAGGTGCCGGCTGGGCGACTCACCTTCGGGCACGGCCCACCGATCGGCGAGGCCCTGCACCGCGAGCACCAGGGCGTAACCCAGTGCCGCCGTCGCGGCCGCCTGGAACCACGGCAGCGATTCCCGCCACGCCACGCGCGACAGCACGACTCCGGCGAGTGCCGCGGCCAACATCACCCAGAGCGGGTTCGGCCAACTCAGCGCCATCCCGGCCGCGAGGAGCAGCGCGCCCACGAGCGTCGCGCCAGTTCCCGTGGCCTTTACCCCGGCGTGCGTCGTGGCGCGGCGTTGGACGAGCAAGCCCGCTTCGAGCAACGGGATGCCGGAGAGTGCCAGCGGGAACGCCAGTTCCATCAGCGTGCCGATGCGGTCGGAAGAACGCGTGAGGAGCCAACCCCAGGCCGCGAAGAGTGCGTACAGGCTGAGGCCCGCGAACATCAGAAGCGAAATCGCCTGGCGCTCGGTCAGCGTGGGGCGTTCTTCGCGCCGGCGGTACCACGAGAGCCCGCCGACCACGGCGAACGACGCGAACGCCTGGCAGCCGAGCGGCAACCAGACCGTGAGGAATGGGTAGCCGTCGAGTGGCAACGCCTGCGACGCGGGTGCCCCAACCACGGCCAACGCGAGCAGCCAGCGGCGATCCACCGGCCCCGGGAGAACGTCGACGCCGATGAGGTCGCGGCCCGCAGCGCGCACCAGCCCCACGAACAGCAACACCGCGGCAAGCTTCACGGCCACGTCGATCCAGCCGCCCACGTTGCCTTGCGGTGTGGCCAGGAGCAGCAGGTTCAAGGGAACGAGGAGCAATGCGATCACGAGCAGACCGCGGCTCGTCGAGGCGAGCTTCCAGTGATGCAGCGTGTACTGCCCGGCACCGAAGAGTGCCGCGGTGATTCCCGCGGCCAACAGGAACGACGAGTAGGGTAAGTCCTGAAGGTCGCGCCAGAGCGTGAGCACGAGGGCGATGGAACAGCCGACGATGAGCAGCCCGCCGACGAGTTCGCCCCAGAGGATATTCTTCTCTTCCAGGAACGCCGCGAGCACGCCGGGCCGCACGGTTTCGGAAGGTTCGTCTGTTGCTGGAGGTGTAGGTGGTTGCGGTACCACTTCGGTCGCTTCGACCGGAGGAGAATCGAGAACCGGTTCGGCGGAATGCACAACAGGAATGGCGCGGGGAAGGGGAGCGGGCGCGTACGCCATCAAAGTGCGGATGCGGTCTTCGAGTTGTCCCGCGACGCGCTCGGCAGTCTCTTCCTCGAGTTCCCGGCGAACGGCGAGGGCTCGAATCTCCACCTGCGCGTGTCGGATTCGTTCGATCTCGCGAGCTAGCTTGCCGTCGAACTTCAACCGGCACGAGGGGCAAACCCACTCGTCACCGTGCAATCGTTCGCGACAATTGGGACAGGATGAATGCCGTCGTCGCGGCTCTTCCCGCGCCGGCCCGGCAAAAGATTTCACGAGGGACCAGACCCCGAGCGCCACGAGGCCGAGAATTAACAGAACGCAGAGAAATCCCGCGAGAACGCCGAAGTCCGACATGGAGACGAACCATCAATACGGACGAGGACGCCTGTCCGGGATCGGACCGAAGACGGCATCACCCATTCTGTAAAAGACACCGACGAAGCAATTGTATTCCGTCACTCTGAAACGGAGATGACCAGCACGCGGGCCGCTTCTCGATCTCGGCCGCTTCGCGTGTGTGGAATTGAGTTACTCCGCAGTCAACGCAGAAGCTGAAAACACACTGGCTAAACTCTGCCCCCCCTTCAGTCGCCATATCTGGGAGAGGAGTCGGCATCACGTTGTCGCGACCACCATCCCGCTGCCCTGCGGCCGCGGGTGGACTACTGACCCGCAAGGGCCCTCCTCGCGGCCGAGGGGACGCCGACAAGGAGTCCACCTGTGGCCGCAACACCCGAAGCCGATCAGGAATTCACCGTCTCAGGGATCACCCAGCAGTTTCACAAACACCTGCCCCGGTTCCGGGCCCATGCCCAGTACTCACTACGGCACATCCACTGCCGGGATACCCGCTCCGATCTGATCGCCGAAGTACTCGCCCTGGCCTGGAAGCACTTCCTCGCACTCGCCCACCGAGGAAAGGATCCGGCCACGTTCATCACCACGCTCGCTCTCCGATGCAGTCAAGCGGTACGATCGGGACGACGGCTCACTGGATCGGAATCGTCTCAAGACGTGATGTCGCCGGTGGCCCGGGTCCATCACGGTTTCGCGATCGGCACGCTCATCGACCAGCCCCGCGAGGACGACGACCTGGCCGAGGCGCTGGCCGACAACACGCGCAGCGAGGTTCCCGACCAGGCGGCATTTCGCATCGACTTTCCCCGATGGCGAGATCGCTATGGAACGCGACAGCGACGGGTGCTGGACTCGCTCATGGTCGGCGAGCGTACGAGTCCGGTGGCCGCGCAGTACGGAATGAGTCAGGGGCGGGTCAGTCAACTGCGTCGCGAGTTTCAGGAGAATTGGGAGGCTTTCCACGAAGACGATACGCTGCTCGACGAAGGGGAGCTTGAGAGTGAGTCGACAAGACGGGCAAGAAGATGCGCCCAAAGACCGCCGAGCGTAGTAAGCACTACCTCTGCGCTTGGTGCCGGAAGCGGAGCCCCCGCCGGTGTTCGCTCCTGCTCCCTGGTACTGCCCGAAGTGCTCGACTGCCGGGTCCGACAGTCCACCGAAGTGAACCCAATTATCCGTCTCGCAACTCGACCCACGTCGGTGCGTGGTCGCTGGTCTTTTCCCACCCGCGGACTTCACGATCGACTCATGCCGCAGCTAGTCGTCCGGCAGCCGCAGGGTTGAGCAGCAAATGGTCGTTGCGCATCCCTGCATTCCGCCGCCACGCCCCGCTCGTGTAATCCCAGAACGTGAATATCTGCTTACCTGGGTTCAAGTGCCGAAGGGCATCCATCCACCCCTGGGCGAGCAGCCGACGGTATGCCTCGCGCGTCTCCGGCCGGAACAACGCATCGGCTTCCCAGCCGGCCGGGTTATACAAGCCGAGTTCTTCGGGAAGCACGTTGTAGTCGCTCGCCAGGACGACAGGTTCAGCCAGCGACACCAGCTCCGCAGCGCGGGCCGCAAACCGTTCGAGCCAGCGGAGCTGGTGGTCGAACTGAGGGCCGGGAGCCGGGTTGCCGTTCGGCAGGTAGAGACATCCGATCCGAACGACCGGCTGGAGACGAACGTGCCGGGGGTGTACACACTGGGTGACGTGTACGGCGGCCCGGCGTTCATCCACGTCTCCCACCACGACAACCAGATCCTCCGGGAGTATCTTCTGCACGATGCCGGTCGCACCACTCGCGATCGACTGGTCCCGTACACTCACTGTGTTTATCGACCCGCAGCTCGGACGGATCGGGCTCACTGAGCGGGAGGCTCGCAAGAAGGGCCTATCGATCCGGGTGGCGAAACTACTGATGTCTCACGTCGCCCGTGCGGTGGAGGTGGCCGAGCCACGCGGATTCGTGAAGGCGGTCGTGGACACAGCGACTGGCCAGATCTTGGGGTGTGCGGTCCTCGGCATCGAGGGCGGCGAGGTTATGTCGATGCTGCAGATCGCCATGATAGGTGGGCTACCTACCAGCGACTCCGGAACGACATGTTCGCTCATCCGACGCTCGCGGAAGGGCTGAACAATCTGTTCGCGCACTTCGAGGGCGAGTGACGGGTGTTTTGGCACGAAAGGAACATCTCAGACGACAACTGACCGATTCCGCATAAGATGAATCGGTTCGATCTTGCCTCTTGGAGACCAACGATGCGGCACCTCTCTCTGGTTGTCATTCTCCTCTTCGCGAGCGGTTTCGTGTCCGCTCAGGAGAAGAAAGGACCCGCCGAGGTTCCCCTGTCCACCGCGACCGGGGTCGTCGATAAGGCAGACAAAGACACGCTGACAATCCAGCCTCGGAAAACGGACGACAAATTCCAGATAGCGCTGACACTGAATCTGACTGGGACGAGCAAAGTGGCAGTACTGACTCCGCAGAAACGGGGCGACAAGGTCGTGCTGCCCCAGCGTGAGATCGAGGGAAAGGATCTGGTTTCTGGGCAATCGATCGCGGTCATCTACTCCGAGGCCGGCAAGGATGGTCTCGTGTTGTTGACGGCGATTGCCCATCTGGCCCCTTCGAAGTGACGACCCGGAATCCGACGGTATCCTCCCGTTTTTTGGCAATGCAAGTCTCTCGCTCCGGAGCCCTCCCATGTTGCGGCTGCTTCTGATTTCGATCGCACTCGTCGTCGGGTTTAGCCCGACGCGAGCGGAGATCATTACCCGACAGGTCGAATACAAGCACGGAACGGCGACTCTCGAAGGAGTGGTCGTTTACGATTCGATGCCCGGCAAGAGACCGGGAGTGCTTTTGGCCCACGAGCAGGGCGCGTCCAGCGCGGTCGCCCGGATCAAGGCCACGCAACTCGCCCGACTGGGTTACCTGGTATTCTCCCTCGATCTTTACGGTAAAGGCATCGTGCCGAAGGACGCGGCGGATGCGGCGGCGAGACTGGAACTCACGGGCAAGGACCGCACGCTGGTCCGGGAGCGAACTGCAGCCGCTCGAGCGGTGCTGGACAAGATGCCGCAAGTGGATCCGAAGCGCGTGGCGGCGGTCGGGTACGGGACCGGCGGCACGGCAGTACTGGAACTGGCCCGGGCCAAGTCGGATTTGGAAGGCGTGGCCTGCATTCACGGCGATCTGACCCCGACCGGCGACGACGGCAAGAATGTGGCGGCCTCGCTCTTGATTATCGTCGGCGCCGATGATCCGAAGATTCCGCTCGCGCAGGTTGCCGCCTTCGAGGACGAGATGCGCAAGGGCGGAGTGGACTGGCAACTCGTCCGGTACGGCGGCGTCGTTGGCGACTTCACGAACCCGCAGGCGGGGCGGAATCTGAAGGCTGGTCGGGCCTACGATCCCGATGGCGACCAGCGGTCAAACGATTCCGTCCGCCTGTTTCTTCTCGAGTCGTTTGCGTCGCCAGCCGCGACGCCTCCCGCCAAGGTCGCCGTCTCGGCCCCGAAGGCTGCCCCCAAGGGAATGCCGGACAAGGTTCTCAAGGTGCTGGAACACGTCGAAAAAAATGGCGAGGCGATGGATAACTACGAAGGCGGTCGGACGTTCGGCAACTTCGAACGCCGCCTCCCGCAGTCCGACGACAATGGCCGGCGGATCAAGTACCGCGAGTGGGACGTGAACCCGCTGCGCCCGGGAGTCAATCGCGGCGTCGAAAGACTCGTGACCGGTTCGAATGGCGCGGCGTACTACACCGACGACCATTACTCCACTTTCAAGAAGATTCGCGGACCGGGGGGCCAGCCATGATCATTCGGATCGATTCGCGAAAGTTGACGGACGACGACACTCTTCACACCACATTGAGCGAGGCGTTCGGGCTACTGCCCTCCTACGGCCAGAACTTGGATGCC
This sequence comes from Gemmataceae bacterium, assembly GCA_043744695.1. GTDB lineage: Bacteria > Planctomycetota > Planctomycetia > Gemmatales > Gemmataceae > Urbifossiella. Next base: position 433 of record JAYTUG010000449.1, on the reverse strand, counting down.
CTGGTCGATTGCCTCACCCATCTCGACGATCCCAAGGCGGGACTGTCGCGAACGCGGACCTTCCCCGGCCAGGTCGCCTTGCTCGCGATCGAACACGTTGACGGATTGGGAAAACCGCAGGAGACGCAGCTGAAGCGACTGGTGGACGTTGTCGCGTTTGTGAACTGGCGGCGGATGGAGAAGGGGCAAGCCCCGGTCCTGGCCGTAGCGTACGGACCGGGGTAGCTTCTGTCTCAATAAATCCTCATATTACCCACTTACGGGTAAGCAGCTCGAAAGTTGGTGGAAAATTTGTACACTACCGATCCGAAGCGGCAGTTCGGACGGAATACTTTAACTCGTCGGCCCTTATGTCCACGTATTCGGATGGGCGACGCACCAGTGTTTTGGCCATCGTGACGCATCTCCTTGGATTTGGGGCTCGCTGCTTGGC
>JAYTUG010000448.1:0-4810 GCA_043744695.1 Gemmataceae bacterium | reverse complement strand
CGAACTCGCCTACGAACATCCGAAGCTGAACCACGGCCTCTTCACTTACGCCGTGCTCGATGCTCTGGGCGACGGCTTCCGCAAGGCCGACCTCGATTCGGACGGCACGCTCACGGCGGAGGAACTCTTCGACTTCACCTCGGTGCAGGTGCCGTCGCTCGTGAAGCAGCTTCAGTTGAAGGGGAAGTCGCAGAACCCGATCTGCTTCCCGCGTCAGCCGCCGAAGTTCCCCGTGGTGAAGAAGTGAACAACGCCCGGCCGCTTGCGGCTTCGCGAGGAGCACGGGAAGTCTCAATTGCGAAGCCGCAAGCGGCTGAACTGAATGGAGTCTCGATGAGTCGCCGCATCGCCATCGTCGTTACGATTGCAATTCTCGTTTGCGCTCGAGCTCGGGCTGCGGTACCGTCCCCGCGCGAGAGCAGCGACCACGTACTCCAGGCCCGTGCCATCCTCAAGAAGTACTGCTCCGAGTGCCACGGCACGAAGCCCGGAAGCTTCGACGTACTCGACTATTCCCAGATCATCGAGAAGCGTCCCGTGTCGTTCGTGTCGCAGATCATCGAGTTCATCGAAGACGGCTCGATGCCGCCGGGAGGCCGCGAGCGACCCAGCGAGAAAGAGGTCGCGATTCTCAAGAAGTGGATGGCCGAGAAGGCTCCGCGCTTCTTCAAGGAGTACGACGAGCCGACCGTGTTGCGAGCGATCTTCGAAGACTGGGAGAAGCAGAAATCGCCTGGCAACGTCCGGTACCTTTCGCTCGCCCATCGCGTCGACGCCAGCAGCGAATTCCAGAGCCTCCAGGCCGAACAGGCTCGCCTTCAAACGGCACTCGACGCCGCGACCACGAAGGACCGCTCATTCGCGCTTCAACCGGTAGACGACGCGGCCACGATCTTCCGAATCGACATCGAGAAGGGGGGCTGGATGGCGAAAGATCTGTTCGACGAGATTGGAACGAAGGGTGAAGACAAAGGCGCATACGGGCCGATGATCCCGTTCGATTTAATCCTGCTCGAGAATCCCTTTCCTATTGTACCTCAGCTGCGGTTCGAGAAGTTCTTCGGTTCGCCGAGGCACGTGCGGCCGGCACCGTTCCTGCGCGGCGACTGGCTCGCAGATGCACTCGCACCGGATTCGCCCTTGGCCGCGGACATGAAAAGCCTCGTCGAACTCGCTGCGATCATCGAAAAGAGCGGAGAGACGCCCTGCGGACCCAAAGTCCGAGCCTTCGAGAAGCCAAAGGAGCTTCTGCCGAGCGGCGCGATCGCGCCGATCACCTCGTGGTACGGTCCGAAGCCGCGCGATCCGTTCTTCAAACTCGACTTCACGGTCGACGGCAGCGAGTCGCCGAGCGTCGTGGTCAACAACGCCCTTCAACTCACAGTCGGTTCCGATCGCGATGCGCGATTCAGGCTGTTCAACGTGCTCTCGGATGGTGGGATCCGCGTCCAGGGCGTCGGCATCGGCGGCGAAGTTCTCAACAAAGGCGACAAGCGCGATCTGCGAACCGCTCAAGGTGCGCCTTTCAAGATTGCCGGGATCATCACGGGAGCCGAGACCGCCGTCGAACATTTCATTCTGATCGCGGCGGTGGACGAAGTGCCTATGCCCACACTCATTCGCAGCCGACACGCGACCCTCGGATGCAAAGGCAGCGGTCCAGTTTGGCGCATGCTCTTCGACGACAAGTTCGACCAGTCTAAGGCGGTTCGAAAAGTCATTGCCGTGAACGTGACGCGAAAGTGACCCGGCGGTAATTCGGGAAGTACCGCCGGGTTTGATTGAATCGGCAAGATGCGAAGGACCGATAAAAAGGACAATACAGATTCCCGTTCATCGCTTAGGACAAGGAGCGTCCCATGCGGCGACTCATGGTACTCGCAATTCTCGGCTCGACGCTCGGCTCGACCCTTCGCGCGGAAGAACCCGTGGCTCCGGTCAGTAGTACGAACCTCCCCACGCTGGTTCCCGATTTCACGTCGCCGGCCTACTTGCCGTACGTTCCACCGCTGTCGGTGCCCGGGATCGATCCCTCGCTGTTGAGCCCGCGATCGACACCGCTGGCGAGCCCATTCGCCCAGCCTACTGAGGCCGGCGGCCAGGCGAGCCGCAGCTTCAACGAGAATTTCGACGGCGACCTCGGACCCATTTACTACCGGCAACTCATTACCTCCGGCTTCACCAACGTGCCGCGCATCGTCGGTTTCTCGCAGCAAGTCACGGGCTTCACGCAACAGGTTTCGCTCAACCAGGCCACGGGCATTCGGACGATCACGAACGTACCCGTGATCGCGAACGTGCCCATCGTGGTGCAGGATCGCGTACCGATTCAGCAGGTGGTGAAGTTGCCGTTCGCGGCACGATACAACGGCGTGAGCGTGGTCGAGTGGGGCAATCCGATCCCGCGCGATCAGGCGTATGTGGGCTACAATTTTTATTCGAACGCGGGGGCGTCGCTCAACCCCACCGCGGGCGGAAGCGACATCCAGCGACAGACCGCCGGCTTCGAGAAGACCGTGTTCGGCAATGCCTCGATCGGCATCCGCCTTCCGTTCGTCCAGCAGTACGGGCCGTTCGGGCTCGGCAGCCAGCAGGTCGGCGATCTCACCGTGCTCTTCAAGTACGCGTTCTACCACAACCGCGAGACGGGCAACGCAATTACGGGCGGCCTCGCCGTGACCGCCCCCACCGGCGGAGGCACGGCCTTCTTCCCCGACGGCACCGAAGCGCCACACTCGTGGTTGCTCCAGCCGTGGGCCGGATTCGTTAAACTGTTCGATCGCGGCTACGTCCAAGGCATCTCGAACCTCATCGTGCCCACCGATTCCCGCGACGTCACGCTCTGGGGCAACAGCGTCGCAGTCGGCTATTGGCTGTATCGCGCCCCGACGGATCGACTCCTCACCGGCATCACGCCGACCGTGGAGGTTCACGTGCGCACGCCGCTCAACAACCGCGATCCGAACGGCAACGTCTTCTTTCAGGATCAGGTGAACGTGACGACCGGCGCTCACTTCCGCTTCAACCGCGCGGTGATCAGCGGCGCGCTCGTGGTGCCGCTCGTGGGGCCGAAGCCCTTCGATGTGGAAGCGGTTGCCTACGCGAGCTACTGGTTTTGAAAGGCGATGGTGCCGATCGCGCGAAGGGAGCTATTTCGATTTCAACGCCCATCCGATCGCAGCGGCTACCAATCCGAGAATTAAAAGCGCACCCGCGGCGTTCCAATAGTTGCGTTCGCTCGCCGTCTCGCGTTCCGGATTCGCCACGTCTTTCTCGATCAACTCGTTTCCGCCATCGGGTCGCTTCCGCAGTTCGAACGCGTCGAAGAGATCGCCCTTGGCCGTGCGGGCCTCGTAGTTCAAGCGGTTGCCGTCGATGCGGATCAACTGGTAGAGTTGGATTCCCTCGGCCTTGCGAACCATCCAGGGCAAGTCGCCGACGCCGTAGTGTTTTGGGCCGCTGACCGAGACGCAATACACGGTGCCGCGTTCGGTGAAGACCTGCCCGCCGCCCAGCGTGTTGTCGTCGCGCATCAGACCGCTGCGTCCATACGTGTGGTCGTGCCCTTGCAGCACGAGATCCACGCCCTTGGGCGCACGATCGAATACGGGCCGCCACGCTTCGCGAATGTTCTTGTTGTCCCGCCCCGCGACTGGCGAATAAATCGGTCGGTGAAAGGTGATCACCGTCCACTTGCAGGGGTTGTTTGCGAGCACTCGCTCGAGCCACGGCACCTGCTCGGCGAGCTTTTCCTCGGTGTTCAACGAGATGATTCGAACCCCCTGATAATCGAGAAAGTACGTCGTCTCTTCGAGGCCCGGCGGTCCGTTTTCCGGCAGCGCGAACTGCGCTCGCCAGTGCGGGTCGACCGTCTTCGCGTACTCGTGGTTCCCCGGCGTCGGCACGCTCGGCACCATCCCGTTGATCCAGCCGGCCGCCGCATGCCATTCGCCCCACTGCGAGTCGTCGTCCCGGTTGTTGATCAAGTCGCCGGCGTGAACGATGAACTTCGCCTTCGGCATCTCGGTGTAGGCACCGCGGGCCACGCGCGACCAGTGCGATTTGATGTCGTTCTGAGCATCGCCGAAGTAGATGAACCCGAACGGTTCGGGGCGGTCGCTCGCCGTCTCGAACTGGAACCACTCGCTCCAAGTCTTGTCGGTGCGGCCATCCCCAACGCGATAAACGTACTTCGTTCGCGGCCGCAATTTCTCGAAGTTGACGCTGTGGTAAAGCGACTCGTTGATGCTCGTCTTCAGCGGCTGCGTCTGGGCCTTCAGTCGGGTCGCTCGGAATTTCGGGCCGCCCTCCGAAAGTGCGATCTCGGCGAAAGCCTGCTTCACATCGGTGCTGGTTCGCCAGGTCGCGGCTTGAGTTGTAGCCGGGTCGCCCTTCCAGGTGAGGATCACGCGATCGGGCACCGCAGTCGGTTGATGCGTGCGAACCTCCAGATCGCGGCGAGCGGCTTTCTCTTCGTAGGATTCAACCTGCCGGGGCGGCGGGGCCACTTCCTGGCCCATCGTGATCGCCACGACGACGACGAAAAGTGCGACGCCGGCAGTCGCGGTGGCCGTTCGAATGGGGTGAGTCATGGTGGCAGCAGGGTTGCGAGTGCGGGAGTGCGGAGCGTTCATCATGGCGGCTGAGTTGACGCTGTCCAGAGCGAAGCGATGAAGGTTCGACGAATTCCGGTTCGGACCCTTCGGAGAAGCCGCGTCGCAGGGTGTGCCTCCCGAAGTAGGCAGTTCATTTATGGAACGAAAGCACGATCGATCTCGTCACCTCTCCCCGTTGGGGAGAGGTCGCGTTG
>JAYTUG010000447.1:0-18837 GCA_043744695.1 Gemmataceae bacterium | reverse complement strand
ATCGCCGCGCTCCCAGGGAAGAAGCGGCCAGGATCGCCGCGCTCCCAGGGAAGAAGCGGCCAGGATCGCCGCGCTCCCAGGGAAGAAGCGGCCAGGATGGCCGCGCTCCCAGGCGGAACTCAACCCAAAGCCGCCAGGCCCAGGCGGTAGCTCGCGTGGTCCGGCAACCAGCCGAGTCGTTCCCGTGCCGCGCGGTTGTCGATGCGGCGATTCGCTGCTCCGGGTTCGGCCCGATGTTCGAACTGCGCCGGCGGTGCATCGAGCATTCGCGCCCAGTGCGTGTAGAAATCGCGGCGCGAGACGGGCTCGCCGTCGGCAATGTTGAACGTCGCACCGGGCAGGCTCTTCGCCTCGGCGGCAAGGATCGCGTCCGCGCCGTCGTCCACGTGGATGAGGTTGAGCCACTTCTCGCAATCGCCCAAAAGAGGTTCGCCCTTGAGGAGTGCCTGTTTGCGAAGCAAGCGGTCCGGGCCGTAAATCCCCGCGAAGCGCAACACGATCGCCTCGGGAATCTTCAGACGCAGCACGTTCTCCGCTTCGAGTACAACCCGGCCCGAGTCTTCGACTGGTTCCGTTGGCGCGTCTTCGTTCACCCAACCGCCGTCGGTCTGCCCGTACACGCTGGTACTGGAAACGTGAAGGAACCGGTGCGGTTTCGGAAGTGCCTCCAGAACATTCGAGAGCCCCTCGACGTAGACTTCGCGCATGGTGCGGCCCGAAGAGCGGTCGAGGCCGATGGCGTAGAGCACGGTCTTGGCTGCGGGCAGTGAACGCAGGCTTGCCGGGTCGAGTACGTCGCCGGAGATTGGCGCGATGCCTCGTGAAGCGAGCGCGGCCGCGTTGCCGCGCGTGAGGGCGGCCACGGTCTTGCCGGAAGCGAGCCACCGAGCCGCGACCCGCCGCCCGAGGTACCCGCAACCGAAGATGAGAGCATCTACTTCCTGAGCTGGCATACGCCCTCGAAATTCGGTTCGACCTTTGACGCTGGCCCGCGGAACGGGTATCCTATTCACTTACTCGCCAATCCCAAGTTGTTCGGAGTTCCGCGATGTTCACCTCGCTGCTGCTTGGGGCCGCACTTGCCGCGCCGGGTGCTCCCATCCCGAAGGACGCCGACCCCGCACCGACCGGACCGGCTCCCTGGGTGTTGCATCTGAAGGCCGATGACACGGGCCACATCCAGATCCTCGTCTACAAGAATCAAAAGGTCACGCAGAACCGGCAAGTCACGGAAACGGTCGACGGGAAGATCGTTACCAAGATCGTTCAAGAAACCGTGGATCGGATTCTTCCCAACTACGTACAGCTAGGCGCCGCGAACCCGAAGTTCATTACGGCCGGCGGTACGACGCTCACGCTCGACACTGTCGTGAAGCGCGCGAAGGATGGCATCGTGGTACTCCTCTCCGCCGACGGCAAGCCCGTCGAGAAAAGCTGGCTCCGCACCGTCGATCCGGAAACGCTGATCATCTCGGAGGAGGGTCTTGCGAGCCAGTCGGCCCCGCGAGCGATCGTAGCCGTGCCGACCGCTGCACCGCGCCTCGTGCTGCTCGGTCTCGACAAGGATGGCAGGGTGCAGATCGCCTATAACCCGAGCACAGTCAACAATAACAACAACTTTGGCGGCAACATGCAGTTCGCTCGCGGCGGCGGTCGCGTCGTCTTCATGAACAACGGTGCTGGCGTTCAGCAAATGTTCATGGACGACGACGGCAACTTCGTGCAGAATCCGGTGAGCGCCGAAGCCCCGATCAAGTCGCTCGAAGACATCAAATTCGAAGCCTACAATCTCAATGGGAAGACCGTGGCCAAGGACGCGGCCATGAAGCGACTCAAGGCCGGTGGGTTCGTTCTGATCGCCGGCGATGGTCGCATCCCCGACGCTTCCTACCTCAAGTTGTTCCGCGGCGATCTGCTCGTGCTCGTTTCCTCAGAGTTGCTCAACGTTCCCACGGGATTGAAAGGCAAAGGTGCGGCGGCGGGAGTCATCGTGGCTCCCGCAGGGTTGCCCGTGCAAGCCATCCAGTTGAAGGCGGCACTCGTTCGCCCCGCCGTCTTTGCAGTACCACTCAAGGTCCAGCCCTTGCAAGAAGCACCGGTTGCGCCCGCACCGAAGCCCGCTGAGAAGAAGTAGTAGCCCGACCGACTCAGAACAGTTTCAATTGCTCGCCGGGCCTGCGGAAGTGTTCTGCCGAGAGGCGAGGCATCGCATCCGCGAGCCCCACCTTGTCCCGCGTCACGCGGAAAAGTTGGTTGAACGTCTCGGCCCACAGCCCTTCGCCGCGCATCCGCGAACCGAATCGCGAGTCGTTGAGTTCGCCGTCGCGGGTGTCGCGGATGCGGCCGAGTACCTTGTCCACGCGTTCGGGAAAGTGGCGGGCCAGCCAGTCCGCGAACAAATCCTTCACACCGAGCGGCAAACGAAGCACGACGTAGTACGCGCTCAACGCGCCGGCCTTGGCGACGGCTTTGAGGATCGCCGGTGCTTCGTGATCGTTCAAGCCGGGGATCATCGGAGCCAGCATCACTCCGACGGGCACGCCGGCGTCCCGCAATTCGCGAATGGTTCGCAACCGTGCGGCAGGTGTCGAGGCTCGCGGCTCCATGATTCTCGCCAACTCCGGATCGAGTGTCGTCACGGAAATGAACGCCTGAGCGGCTCCAAATTTTGCCAGTTCGCTCAACAGGTCTGCATCTCGGCTCACGAGTGCGTTCTTGGTCACGAGCCCGACCGGGTTGCGGAACTCCGCGAACACCTCGAGGCACTGCCGCGTGATCTTCATCCGCCGTTCGATGGGCTGGTAGGCGTCGGTGACGGTGCCGATGCTAACGACCTGCGGAATCCACGACTTCGCGAGGAACTGCTGGCGGAGTAGTTTGGGGGCGTCGGTTTTCACCATGATCTTGGTTTCGAAATCGAGCCCGGCGGAGAAGCCGAGGTACTCGTGCGTAGGCCGCGCGTAGCAGTAGACGCAGCCGTGTTCGCAGCCGCGATAAGGGTTCAGACCGAAGTCGAACGGGATGTCCGGGCTGTCGTTCTTCGAGAGGATGGCCTTCGAACGATCGTGGAAGAATTGCGTCTCGGGAGCCGAGTCTTCGGTGGGGTCGTAGTCCGGGAGCGGAATGCGAGCGATGGTCTCGAAGCGATTGATCGGGTTGTCGGCCGCTCCGCGGCCATGAATTGAAGTGGGAACCATGTCGGAGATTCTACCCGGCTCATCCGCGATGGCGATGGCGGTTGATCGCAGCCGGTCCGCCGCGTACAAATTCGCCATGCTCATCGGATACGTCAGCGACGAACGCTACATGGCACTCCCGGAGGTGCTCTTGGAGTTCGTCGATTCGCACGGCATCTCGTGGGAAGCGCGATCTCGCGCCAGCGGTGCGGTGCATCTCGATCTACCAACGGGCGAGTACAAGGTGATCTTGCAGAAGCCGAGCTTTGGGGCGAAATTCTCGCGAATCGCAATACCCCTCGCTGAGCCGCATCACTTCCGCCTGTTGTCGGATGGGCTCATCGGTTACGTGTGGCCGAAGTGGGTGAAGGCCGGCGAAGAGTCGGAGTTCCGCGTCCATTCCGCCGAGCCGTTCAAGCTCGAACTCTGGCGGTACGGCTGGGAGCCCGAGTTCATCCAGAGCCTCGGCTGGCACGACGAACACGGCCCACGCGCCACGATGCAAGTCACCCCCGACGGCGACTTCACCCGCACCGGCGTCCGCTTCAACGAACTCGGCTACCGCAACTCGGTCCACTCGCACCACGTACCCGGCCCCGCACGCACTGGCCTCTACTACTTCCGCGCCTTCACCAGTTCCGGCCGGCAGTTCTCGTTTCCGTGGATCGTCGCACCGTCGAAGCCGACCGCGCCGCTCGCCGTACTCGCCTCCAACATCACCTGGAACGCGTACAACAACTTCGGCGGGCGTAGCAACTACATCCATGCCGAAGGCTGCCCGCCCACGCCGACCGTGAATTCACGAGTCGAACTGAATCGCTACAACGACGCCGGGCACTTCACCTGGAGTGCAAACGAGTATCCGCCGCTCTCGTTCGATCGGCCCGAGCCGTTCAACCACATCGACTTCCACGAGAAGATCACCGACCCGATCGAAGGCCGTCAGGCGTGCCACCTCGCGCCCGCCGAATGGCGGCTCCTCGGCTGGCTCGAACGCGAAGGCTTCCCCTACGACTACTACGCCGAGACCCAACTCGACGATGGCACGCTCGATCTCGGTTCTTATCGCGTGCTCATCGCGGCCGTGCATCCCGAGTACTGGACGCGGCGGATGTACGACCGCGTGAAGAAGTGGGTCTTCGAGCAAGGCGGCAAGCTGCTTTACCTCGGCGGCAATGGCCTGAACTGCGAAGTGGAACTGCGACCCGACGGTTCGGTGATCTACCACAATGGCGTGCTGCGCGGGCTGGACGTGGCCGGTCACGGCGGCAAAGAGAGCCGCCTCCACATGCGGCACGAATCCGAGGCGAACCTGGTTGGCGTCGCCTTCACACCCACCGGCGCGATGACGGGAGCCCCCTACCGCGTGGTCGATGGTTCGCACTGGATCTTCGAGGGAACCGGACTCCAGACGGGCGACATTTTCGGCACTCAGTGCCTGCACCAGCGCTGCCCCGGTGGCGCGTCCGGCCACGAGACGGATAAGGTCTCGCCGAGTTCCCCGAAGAACGTGAAGTTGCTGGCGAAGGGTCTGAATCCGGACGACGGCGGTGCCGAGATGGTGATCTTCGACACGCCGTCCGGCGGCAGTGTCTTCTCGGCCGGTTCGATTAATTACGCCGCGTCGCTGCCCGTCGACGAGTTCGTCTCGCGGATCACGGCGAAGGTGTTGAGGCGGTTCCTCTTCTAAGTTCGCGCGGAAAAAGCCTCAACTCGTGCAAATTGGGCCCGCGGGAACTGGAAATCTCGGGGCTTTCGCGGGGTGGGGTTCCCCGTTCATCTTGCCGCAAGCTGAGGTCGGGCCATAGCATCGCAGGGTGGTACTCGCCGTTCCCACGCGGTATGAAATTTTCCTCCAATCGGTTTCGCACCTTCCCTCGTCGTTTAGGTAGGAGTGTATGGCTCAGCCCGGCGCGACCCCGAGCGACCGGTCGAACCAATCGCCTTCCCCCGCGGGGTCGGCCGACGTTCGACGCGCTACCGGTCCGGTCGACGAGCAAGGCCTGGTCAAGCTGTTCAACGAGATTCGCGACGAGCTGGTCACCACACTTCTCTACATGCTCGGCAACGCCGACGACGCTCAGGACGCGGCTCAGGAAGCCTTCCTGAAGTGCTGGCGAGCCCGGCATACGCTTTCGGAGATCCTGAACCTCCGAGCTTGGATCTTCCGCGTCGGCCTCAATGCCGCCAAGGATTTCCAGCGAAGTGCCTGGAATCGCCGGAGCCGGCCACTGCCGGAGGACGACTTGATGATGCCCGCCCGGGACGAGCCAACCGGACAGTCGCTCGAAGATCGGGAAGCACTCGATCGGCTCCGCGAGGCCATCGCGTACCTGCGGCCCGAAGAAAAAGAAGTGTTTTTGCTCCGGCAGAACGGCGACTTGACCTACGAACAGATCGCGGAGATACGCAATGCCCCCGTGGGCACCGTGAAAACGCAGATGCGGACCGCTTTGCAAAAGCTCCGCAAGGTTCTGAACCCGGATCCCGATCCGAGCGAAGACGAGACGGAATAGTCGGACGGAACGATGGGGCCACTCGCGGCAGACTCGCAATCGGCCGCGAGCCCCCAACAAACTCCGACTTGGAAATATCGACCTCTCGGTGCGAGCCCCCTTCCCGCGCCCGGGAAGGAGAATGAACATGATGTGCCACGATTGCCAAGCTCTGTTACTCGATCACCTGTACGGCCTGCTGGAAGCAGCCGAGACGGCAGCGGTCGAATCGCATTTGGCGGTTTGCCCGGCTTGCTCCGCGGCCCGTTCCGATGCGGCTCGCGCTCAGGGTCTCATCGGCAAGGCCGCCAAATCGTCGTTCCCCCACGTTCGCTTCACGGCTCCGCTGGAAGAAATCACCGTTCCCGCGACTGCCGTGAAGAAGTCCGCGAAGCGAAACTACATCGGCTGGTTCGTCGCCGCCTCCGTTCTCGCCATGATTCCCGGTACGCTCGTCCCGCTTTCCAAGCTCTCGGGCCGCTACGACAGTGCGAAGCGCGAGACCGAGGAATCGTACACGGGTCTGGCCGAGGCGGGCACCGCGTATGAACTGGCTCGCAAAGACACGACGGCCCAGGTTCGGCTCGATGCTGCGAACGCGAAGCAGAAACAACTGACCACCGAGTGGTCGGCTGCGGAGAAGGCGGCTCAATCTCGGGCCGTTACCGTGGGAGTGAAGAAGCCGATCTCGGCTCAGCCCGGTGCAATTAACGAATATGTAGTCGCGGTGGCGGATCCGACGGAATCGCTTCGCGATCGACGGGTCGAGGCGCAGTTTCGCGACCAGACCGGAGCCGTGCTGTTCAGCCAGAACATCGATCCGAAGAAGGAAGCCTCGATCAAACTCCCGGCCGAAGTCTGGTCGCGGCTCAAGCCGCAATTCGACCTTTATCTCAGCGTCTCCGCCGTGAGTGCGGCTGGGGAACGCACCGAGATTCACGAGCCGATCCGCCTCTTCGGCCCCGTCTATGCCACGATGCTCGCGACCGACAAGGCCACGTACCATCCCGGCGATCGGATCTACTTTCGCTCGCTCACGCTGGACCGCATCACATTCCGACCGCCGAACCGCGAGCAGAAACTCCAGTACGTTCTCCGCAAGCAGGACGACCCCGGGAAGCCGCTGGAAGTTCTCACCGGTTCGACCCGGATCGTGAAGGAATCCGACGGCGTCGTCGAGACTGTCCTAGACGGTAACGGCCAACCGATTCGCGGCGTCGGCTGCGGAGCCTTCGTACTGCCCGCCGGGCTCGCCGACGGCGACTACGTGCTCACGCTCACAGAACTTGCCGGACCTAACGGCATGCCCCCCGTTATGGCCTATCCCGTGAACCGGACCATCCTCGTTCGCTCCGGAGCCCCCGAGCGCTTCGCCAAGAAAATTGCGTTCGTGGGAACGAACTACGTCCCCGGCCAAACCGTGATCGCTCATGCCGAATTGAAACTCGGCGACAAACCGATCGCGGGAGCCAAGGGTACCGTGACCGTGACTTCGGAAGGGAACGCACCGGCTTTCGTTCGCGTCGATCCGCAGGCGAAGAACGCCGTGGGCCATCCGATTTCCTTGACGGGGATCACCGACGAGAACGGGCGCTTCAAGATCACGATCCCACTGCCGCAGAACCTGCCGCGCGGCGACACGAAGTTGATGGTCGCATTCAGCCACGATGGTTCGAGTGAATCGGTGGCCGAGCGGGTGCCGATCGCGGGCACGGAAAGGCTCGTCGAGTTCTTCCCCGAAGGCGGCAAGCTGATCGCCGGCGTGCCGAACCGCGTCTACGTTCGCGGCACGAATTCGAACGGCAAGCCTATCGACGTTCGCGGCACCATCGCCGTGGGCAACGAGATCGTCGCCAAGGTCGATTCCGTGACCGACGAGCATCCGGGTGCCAACCGCGGGCTCGGCTCCTTCACCTTCACCCCGAAGGCCGACGCGATGTATCGCCTCCGCCTTCAAACCCTGAACCCGACCGGGATCGCGCCGAGCTTCGAACTGCCGAAGGCGGAGAACGACGGAGTCGCATTCACGGCCTTGGACACGGTCACGACGCCCGGCCAGCCGATCCGCCTCCGCGTCCACTCGGTCGGCAAGGATCGCAACCTCGTGATCGGTGCCTACACCCGAGGCCAGATCGCCGACACGCAGAGGATCGCCGTGAAGGCCGGCACGCCCGCCATCGTCACGCTGCTGGCGAAGTCCGATGCGCGGGGAGGCGTCACTCGCATCACGATCTTCGAGGAACCGGCGGACAAGAATGCGGACCTGATTCCCGTGGCCGAGCGGCTCGTCTTCCGCAAGCCCGGCGAACTGCTCAACCTCACGGCTTCGGCCGGTGCCGCATCCTCGTTCGCCCCCGGCAGCGCGATCGATCTCTCGGTCGCGGCGACCGACGAAAAGGGAAATCCCGTTCCCGCCATCCTCTGGGCCGCCGCGGTGAACACCGCCGTGGCTCCGGGGACGAAAGACCGCATGATGCCGACGCACTTCCTGCTTGCGGGTGAAGTGCAGACGCCGGACGAACTCGAGCACGCGGACTTTCTGCTCACCGATCACCCGAAGGCTGCGGAATCGCTCGATCAGGTACTCGCGACGCAGGGCTGGCGTCGGTTCGTTGAGCAAGGTTCGAGCAACGCCGCTCCCGGCACCCCGGCCGCGCAGCACCGGAAGCTCAACGGCCAGAAGGCACCGCCTCCAAAGGCGGGAGTGAACCCGATCAGTGGCCCGCTCGCCGAACGATACTGGCCGCGCATCGAGGAATCGGTTCGCGAGGTGTCCGTCGCTCAGAAGAGCCGCGAGGTTCAGCAGGTTGCCGTGCGGAAGCGCTTCGACGAATACGCAGAGGCTCAAAGTAAAGTGACGGAGCAGAGCCGTTCCGTACAGGCATTGGCCGAGCCTCTGAACCGCTTGCGCGATCGGCTCACCTACGCTGTGGGAAGCGTGGCTGCTCTCACCATCATGTTGGGCCTGCTCGCCTTGGTTCGCGGGGCGGGCCTGCTCGTCGCCGCACCCTATCTTCTGGGTACACTCGCTTCGAGCGGCCTGACGGTTCATTTGACGTCGAACGATCCGGCGCAAGCGATGGACGAAGTTCAGGCATTGTCCGCGCCGGGTTCAAGCGATAACGGCCCGGCCCTGAAAATGGTTGTGCTTCCGCCCGTGCCGCCCGATGCGGTTGAGGCAGAAGTTAGCGACGAACCGAATGCGGAGCCTTACAAGATCTTCGGCCTCGCCGTTCCGGTTCCGAAGGTCAATCCCGCCGCGATCAAGGTGTCGGATCCCAAACGGACGATCCCCGCGGACCTGCTCGATACGAAGGTCGTCAAGACGCTCAGAACGCCGCTGCCGGAAGGCGTACTCTCCACGTTGCTTGCTTCCGACCACGCGGCTCGGGCCAAGGCCGAGGCCTTGGCCGACGAACGCGCGAAGGCACTCTTACAGAAGGTCGAAGCCACCGACACGATCCGCTCGGCGGTTCCGCGTACGGCACCACTCGTGATTCGCGAGTATGCTGCACCTCGGCCCGGTTCGAACGAAGCCCATGACTCCGACACCGTGCTCTGGCAGCCGGTGATCGTGCTTCCCTCAGACGGCAAGACCACGCTTCGCTTCTATCTCGGCAATGCTCCCGGCGGGTATCAAGTGATAGTCGCGGGCCACACCCCGGACGGCCGCATCGGGTCGGTTCGAACGGTTCTGCCGATTGCTCCGGTGAGGTAAGCTCGGACAGACTCGCCACCTTCAACGAGCCATCGGTTTCACCCGGTGGCTCGCTTCATTTTGCCGCAAGAAATCAAGCGGAGCATGTCCGCGACCGTCAGCGCGGGTCGATGACTGGTGAGCCCGACGCGCCAGCGAGGGTTACACGAGAGCCACCATGTCCAGCCGCTTCCTCCTCACCCGCGTTCTTCCCTCGCTGCTGTTCATCTGCGTCTTCCTTCCCAATCGGGCGTCGGCTCAAGTCGGAATCGGAATCGGCATCGGCGTCGGGTCCGGGTATTACGGCGCAGGCCCGTACGGGAACGGCCTCTACCGCTACGGACGCTACCCCGCGCCGCCGGGTTATTGGAATTACCCTGGCCTCGCCGGTGGGCCTTACATCGGCACCGGCGGCTACCCGTTCGTCGGCTGGCCCGGCTATCGCGGAGCAAACGGTGCATTCTGGTCGAACGGACTCTCGCTCTACGGCCCGCCCGTACCCGTCTACGGACCCATTCCCGGCGTGTTCGGCAACTCCGACCTCGTGGAACAGTGGCGCGCCTCACCCACCCTCGGCGGAGGCTTCGGTTACTACGGCTGGGTCGGACCCTTCCGCGCTTCGCCTCGACCCAACCCGAACGTCAACCCCTGGCCCGTGATCGAACCCATCGGGCCCGTCGTCGTCCAAAATGCACTGGCGGCTCAGAGCGCATGCTTGCATCTATCGGTGAAGGTGTCGCAGCCCGCCGCCGAGGTGTTCGTCGATGGTGTGAAAACGACGCAGACCGGAACCGATCGGATCTACGAGTCGCCGCCGCTGGAGGCGGGCAAGGAGTACGCCTACGAGATCGTGGCGCGTTGGGTGCAGGGCGGGGCAACGATCGAGCGAAAGAAGACTGTGACGGGCAAGCCGGGTGAAGTGATTCGCGTCGACTTGAGCCAGTGAATCACTCCGTTTCCTTCACGTCCGCGGCCTTGAACTCCACTCCAATGATCGCGGTGACGGGAACATCCTTCCCGTCGAAGTCGATGCGTCCTCGACGAACCTGCACGCGCCAAAGCAGGGCGTCGCGCGCGTCCTTCACGGACTTGACGAGGCTGGCACTGGAGTTGGAAAAGACCACAAATTCCCGAGTTTCGCCGGGTTTTAGCGGAGTGCCGTCGGCCTCCTGAGCCGTCTCGTAAACGCGGATCGCGGTGCCGGAGAACGGCCAACCGATCGCGCCGCCCCAGAAGGTTTGCTTGCCGACGGTGAGCCCGGTTCCCACTCGCTCGGTACCGACGATGCGCCGGTTGAACGCCGGATCCAGCGGGTGAATTAGGAGGTCGTCCGACGCGTTGCGGATCTTCAATCGGAGTACGATGGCGGGGGCAGTGCTGGTCTGGATTCGCTTTTCGGATTTCCCCTCGGTCGCGATTTTGAGCAGGCGTTGTTCCAGGCCGAGGGGTTCGATTTCGAGTTGGCCGATCTCGAGCTTGCCCCCGAGCGCGACGCGAAGTTCGGGAGGCAGTTCGCCATCGACGGGGAATGCGAGCTTACCAGTCTTCTTCCGCTCGGCGGGCGCGAACTCGCCGAAGTTATCAGGGATGGTCGATAGCGGATGGCCGCTCGGCACGCTGGATTTGAAGAACAGGCCGTAGACCGCGAGCAGCGTGATGAGCAGTGCATACGGAGCGAGGATGAAGAACCCGATCTTGAAGAGCGGGTTTCCCCCTGCGGTGGCCGGTGGGCGCGTTCGCCTGGTGGGACGATCCTCGACTTCCTCCTGCATTCGATTCTTGCGAGGCTTCGGTTCCTCGGGTTCCGATAACGGAGACTCGGGAAGACTAACGACGACCGGTAACATTTCTTGAGCGGGTTGCGCCACGAGTTGATCCATCTCCGCCCACGGGTTTGTGCCGGACAACGCTGGTGCGACCGTCGGGATCGGTACGACCACCGGAATCGGCTGCAGGGCCGGTGAGGCAGTCCCCGAGAACGGGCTGTTCATCTCGTTGGCAGGCTCGCGATCCAGCTCGGGATTATTCGCCGCGCCCGGGGTCGGAAGTACGGGTTCGGGTGGAGGAACATCGGGCATCTGCACCTTGTTCCCATCTGACGAACTGAACACATCATCGCTTTCGGGTTCGTGGTCCCCGAAGATACTTTCGCGGGCCTCTTGCGACGGCAGGTTGAAGCTGGGGATGTCGTCGGGCGGTGGTTCGGGCACGGGAAGGGGAACGACCGCGGGCAATGGCTCGGCAGCGGTCGCGGGGGCTGGCACAACCAGGACTCGACTGCAGTGCGGACAGCGAACTTTCTTCCCGAACCTTTCGCTCCCGACGCCCATCTTTTTGCCGCAGAATGGGCAGGGGAACGTTTGCGTTTGCATGGCGATCTTCGGCGAGGATTCGGGTTGAGGCGTCATCATAGCTTCAAATTTGAGAAACGCCACGGTACGGGCGGCACGCTTTCCCAACGATTGCCTAAAATGGCCGGAACGACACTTCGAGGATTGCACCGTGTTGAACGCCGACCAAATGCTCGCTCGCCTGTACGCCCTTCGCAAGGACTACGCCGACGATCCCGAAGACGAAACGTACCAGTCACTGCACCACGCGTTTCTGTTCATCTCGTACAACGTGGGTGGGTTCAAGGACTACGTGAAGAAGGAAGCGGAGAAGGCCGAGGAAAAGTGATCGGCCCGTTCGTCGATCGCTGCGACAGCACTCGGAGAGTGCGGACTACCGATCGAAGCCCTGGGTAGTCCGCACTCTCCGAGTGCGGCCGATCGAGGTTTGCCATGACTCCCAATCTCCAAATTTCCCAGGCACTTCTCACTGCGGATGCCCGCGGCGTGCGAGTCGTCGCGCAATCGGAAGCCTTCGACGCGGCGGAAGCCGAACGGCTCGCGGTCCTCTTTGGAGCGCGGCCGAGTGGCATCGCCTGCCCACTCGCGCACTTCGCCTGTCCGTTCGGCAAGAATCACGTTGCCGTGGCGACCGTCGCGGATCGGCCCGATGGCGCGCTCGGCTTTCGATTCCTCATACTGGGTCGAGATCTCTACGAATACCTCGGCGACCCGTTCTCCATAGCGGATCGCTACCCGCCGGATTGGCTGGCCAAAGGCGAGTTGCCCAGCCTCGAATGGCCATTGGAAGTGCTGCCAACACGGCGCGTGGAGCGATTACAGGAATTGTTGCAAACGGGAGACGCGCCGCTCCTGCTTGGCTGCTCGCAGGCGCTCGTGGATGAAGGTCGGGTGGTCTTGAAGCGCTCGGCACCGGATGAAGCCTTCGTTCGCGGGCTCTGGCTGCTACTCCCCGATCGAACCCGGGCCGGGCTCTGGCCGGCATCGTTCGCATTCTCGGATGAACTCGGCTTCCACGCCGCCATCCTGCCCGAACTTCCCACCGACCCCACTCGCGTTTGCCATACCGAAGACGGCCTCCGCAGCTATCCGCAAAGCCGCTACGAGTTGAATCTGCAGCTCGCCATCGAGGCCGGCGACCAACGCGAAGTCGAACGCCTCTTCGCACGCCGCACCAGCAACGACACGATTCGCCTCGGGCTCACGATCATCGCCCTCGTTCTCGCTCTCTCCGCCATCTCGAAGTTCCTACTTTAGCCTCATGACAACCGACGAACGCGTGCTGGTCATCCCCACCGACCGCTTCCGCGAGGCCGGATACTTCCAAGGGTTCCGCCCGGCAGACGATGCGTTTCGCGCCGCCATTCTCGACGGATCCGCATTCTCGTTTCGACCGCGTTCCGAGGTCGAAACCGATCCCCGCTTCAAGCAACTCATTCCGTATGTGGTGTTGAAGTCCGGCAACTCGCTGTTCCACTATCGGCGCGGTGCCGCGGGGGCCGAGAAGCGACTCGCCTCGAAGTGTTCCCTCGGCATCGGCGGGCACATCAGCGAGGCGGATGCCTTGGAACCCGGCGACCTTTACCGCAACGGAATGCTCCGCGAACTGAACGAAGAAATCGCCATCGGCTGCGAATACACCGAACGTTTGTTCGGCTTCATCAACGACGATCGCTCGCTGGTAGGAAGCGTACATCTGGGCGTCGTTCACCTGCTGGAACTGACGGAACCTCGCGTCTCGTCGCGCGAGGCCGCGATATCCGATGCCGGGTTCTCGCCGCTGGTCGAACTCGCTTCTCGTGCGGAGGAATTCGAGACGTGGTCGCAGTTCGTCCTGCAAGAACTTCGGATACCCTCTTCCCAATCGCCCTCGCGACCGGCATAATCGCTTCTGCCCGCACACGTCACTCACCTCGAGAGGTTGGCATCATGAAGAAGTTGTCCCTGGCCGCACTGGCCGCGTCGCTCGTTCTCGCCTCGGGTTTCGTACCCGCTTTCGCGGAGGACAAGAAAGAGAAGCTCAAAGTCGAGATCGAGGTCGTTTATGTGCCGACCCATCCGAAGGTGGTCACGGCCATGCTCAAGCTGGCCGGGGTGAAGGAAGGCGAGACCGTGTACGACCTCGGTTGCGGCGACGGCCGGATCGCGATCGCGGCCGTGAAGGAGTTCAAGGCCAAGCGGGGGCTCGGGCTCGACTTCAACCCGGAACGCTTGAAGGACTGCGAAGCCAGCATCAAGGAAGCGAAACTGACGGAAGCGCAGACCAAATCGCTGACCTTTAAGCAAGGCGACGTACTCAAGATGAAGCCCGAGGACTTCAAGGATGTGGACGTCGTGACGCTTTACCTCTACCCATCCGTGAACGACGCCCTGCAGCCTGTGCTGAAGAAGGGGCTCAAGCCGGGCGCGCGCGTGGTTTCCCACGACTTCAAAATGACCGACTGGGCCGAAGACAAGAAGGAAGAAGTGGAAACCGACCGCACCCACACCGTTTTTCTTTGGACGATCCCGGAAAAGAAGTGAGCGAGTAAGTGAGTACTCACGGGATGCCGCGGACGATCGGCGGCCCGAGGAGTTGCGTCAGCTTCACCGGCAACTTCTGCCACAAACGAATGGCGCCTCCATAACGCGGGTTGTCCGGCCGCAAGTCCGGCGACTCGCCATCCTTAACGGCATATTGCCAGGTCGCGGGGTGCGGTTCCGCCCCCCACTGCTTCTTGTACTTGAAAGTATTTCCATCCGTGGTCGAGCGGCCGAAATCGAACTGCACCTGCCCGCGCTCGATGCTCCGCTGCAGCAACCGCCAGTACATCATCATGTTGACCGAGGTCGGATTGTACACCTTTAAGGCGGACGCCGTCGGCACCTCGGTTACGCCCCAACCGTGGAGGAGAAGTGCGGAGGCGATCGGCTTCACGCCGTCCTTCACCAAGCAAATTTCGGCGCGATCCGGGAAGGCGTTCAGAATCTCGCGGAACAGCGACAGACCGTACACGGGCGTTCCCAAATCGCGCATGTTCTCGCTCAGCACTTCGTAAAAGCCCGGCAACAAATCGTGCCCGCCCCAGCACACCGCGAAGCCCGGCTTCTCACCCTTCCGCACCTGATTGCGAACCTTCGCGTCGAGGTTCTTCCAAAGCTTCTCGGACGTGCGAGGAAGGTCGAGCCGCATGTGAACTTTGGTCGTGAGTTCCGCCGTCAGGTCCGGGTGGTCGAGCGGCGTCTCGTGCCGCAGTTCGAGATAGCGCACGTCGAGTTCGTCCGCCAGTGTCGCGGCGCGATCGACGAGTTGCGTCTGCACGTCCGGCGAATCCGCGATGACGCCGTTCGTATTCAAGTACGGTAGGCTGACCAGGAAGCGGCCGAAGAGAAAACTGCTGACGAAAGCGAGCGGCAGGAACCCGAACGTGCGACCGGCCGCAACGGCCTCAATGGCATATACCTCGTGATTCATTCCCACGCGGAGGACGTCGAGCCACGCGGGGTGCTTGCTGAGGGGGACGAGTGGTGCCGACGTCCGGACGAATTCCGCGAGTGCGGGAAGTCGGGCGGCGATCGCCGCGCGCGGATGCACCACGATCTGAAGTCCCACGCTCGGCAATTCGGACAAGAGGCGAATCATCGGGGAACGGGCTCCAGCCAACGGGTCGCTCCAGCGTAGCACGCGGTTTGATGAAGGGCCGAGGCTTTCAGGGCGCTTATGATCGCTGTCGCAAGGTCATCGTTCACATGACGCACAGCCGCATCAACGACCGCGGCGTGGCGACGAAGGAACAGCGAATAGATGTCGGTGTCGAGGATGTAATACTTCACAGGGAGTCGGGGTCGGAGTCAACATCCCAAGGGTCCGGTGCCGAATCGGCTGCGGCTCTTACGGCCGCGATGCCTTCGAGCCAGTCTCGCGTGAATTGATCGTCCGGCCAGATGGGTACTTTTGAAATCCTCGGGATCGTCAGTCGCACGATCTCGGCACCTTTGGTCTGCGATTCGAGGCACACTCGCAGCTTGGCGAGCGCCTCGTCGCGCGTGGCACCCTCGGCCGTCGCAACGAGCGGTTCCCCGCACGATGCACGATAGCCGTTGCCGGACAATTGCTGGACCAGGACGGCGAATTCCATGAAGAACCCCTTGATCGTCTGGATCAAATTATAGCAGGCGGGCGTCAGGCTCATCAAGTCTCGACAATACCCAAGTCCCGACAGATTTTCCGGACCAGATAATTGTTGACCTCCCGGTGCCGAGGGACTGCCGTCACCTGGTTGTTCGCGGGGTTCACATAGACGCTGTGCTTGCCCTTATCGCGGAGCAAGTAGCATCCCTGATCTTCGAGGTGTCGCACGAGATCGACTCGTTTCATGGCACCACAAGCTCGAAGGTTTCGCGAGTGACCGATTGGCCGGCGAGAGACTTCTCGGCCAGTTCCCGATTCGCTTCGAGGACGAGTTCGACGGCCTCACGCAGGTTCTCCCGCGCTTCTTCGAGCGTGTCGCCCTGCGTGTTCGCGCCGGGAAGTTCTTCCACGAACGCGATGTATCCTTCGGGCACTTGCATGTATACGGCGGTTAGTTTCATAGATGATCACTCCGCGGGCTTTTCCAATCAAAACTGTATCAGACCGCATTCGCTGCCCCAATTAGCTTCAAGACGTGAGGCGAAAATTGAACCAGGGCCTGAGCGTGCCAATGGCAAGGTTTTCAGCATAGACTTGCTCTAGCTTGTTCTGTTCTTCGATATATGAGATCCCAAGATTGTCCTGAATGATGCGAGGGATATCGCCGTTTGGAAATAGCTTCGCAAGCCATTCGTACGGATTCCTTGCTCTTCCAGCCAAATCTTGCTTAGCTGGTTTGATGTGCGACAAGAGACGAGTGCGCACACTCCCTTTCCCCACATAGAGAGCTATCGATTCGGCGAATTCTGCTCTCCACGCCTTGAGGCTATGCGAGAGAACACCACGCTTGCCGGCCGGGAGCTCGATTGGACAAGTCGCCGGAAAGCTAATCTCGTGTTTCCACCAGATACAATAAACGCCTTCAGTCAGAGGGGGAATTACTCGGCGAATCAAATCACTAGGATTGACTGAAGTATCAAACCAATGCTTGGGACCAGTACTAAGTGTGGCTAGTCGCTCATTGACTTTGGCTTTCATTGCCAGCTCGCTGTTATTAACTGTGGTTCAACCAAGGTCGCAGATAACCGATAGCCAATGCTTCGGCATAGAACATCTCAATTTCGTCAGCGAAAGCAACAAATGAAATCGAGTAATTATCGTAGAAAATGCTTTTGTATTCGTCTGCAAACTTCTCAATCAAACCCGGATGGTCGATAAGTAACGTTTCTGCTTCCTCAAGTGTCAAGTTAGGCGTGTTTCGCTGATTCGCCAATTCTGACCGGATCTTCTCTGGAAAATTGAAGAGGTCGAAGTTGCCGCAAGTCCCCGTCTTGCGTTTGCAAAGTTCGAACCGATTGCCCCGCTTATACTCTCTAAAGACCTTGGGGAACCGAGTCAATCTGTCCACGAGCCTGCCGGTGAGGCGGCTCCCACTTCGCTCGGCTGCCTTTGATGTCATCCCAATGTACAGCGGGACCATGCCGTGATCTAAAACCAGCCGTTCGTTCAGAACATACGGATGGCCGAGATGGCTCAGTACATTTCCCTTGTCAAATAGTGTCTGGTGACTGCCAGACCACCAAAAGCAGTAAATGCCCTTCTTGTTCAGAAAATCTTGCTCAACCCGATCGCTGTGCAGTCTCCATCCAGACCGTTCCACATAGTGATTGAACGGTTTGATACGCGTCGCGCTACACAGATCGGAGATATACTGAGGTAAGGCGATCTCCAAATTTGACTCCTCTCTCGGATGCATATGTACCCAGACACTTCCTCCGGACTTCGCCTCATGGAACCCAGCACGAATCGCGAAGCCGCAAGCGGCTGCCGGTTACCGCAGCCCCGCCAGTTCCTGCAGCAGGTGCCAGTTTTCCAGGCGGTCCAGTTTCGCCTTGAGAAGCGTTTCGGAGGGCAAACCGTCCTTGTCGAAGTGCTTCGAGAAGCGGCCCTCGCTCCGCGCGAAGTCGATGAACGTCACCTCCTCGTTCGTCTTCGGATTCACGAACCAGTCGCCCTTCATGTTCGGGTTGCCCAGGAGCGAGAGTCGTTTCTTGAGGGTGTCGCCGCCGCGGGGGTCGTGGATCATCATCGGGAAGGCGCGGGTATCGACGGCCAGACGGGCTTGTTCGCCCGCCATGTTGTCGGCGACGCCGTGCTCCGGCTGGCAGGTCGTGTAGCAGGCCACGATCGCCGGGCCGTCGAACTCCATCGCCCCCAGCACCGACTTGTAGAAGTGGTTGATGTGCGCGGCCGTGGTTTGCGCCACGTAGACGTGCGGGTGCATCATCGCGATCTGAGCGATTTCCTTGCGGCGTTCCTGCTTGCCGAACACCGCCTTGCCGTGGACTGACATTTTCGTGTTCTGGCCGGTGAAACTCGCGGTACTCGCCTGGCCGCCGGTGTTGGAATACACTTGGGTATCGAGGACGAGCACCTTGATATTCATGCCGCTGAGGAACATGCGGGAGAGGGCCTGGAAGCCGATATCGTACATGGCACCGTCGCCGCCGACGACCCACAGCGGGCGGTCCTTCCAACCCTGTTGGTCCCACTTCATGCGGACGCCGATGGCGTAGGTCGGGGCATTCTCGAATAGTGAGTTCGTCCACGGTACGAGGTACGGATTGTACGGATAGGTGGATGTATAAACGGTGTTGCAACCGGTGGCGGCGACGATGCCCCACTGGTCGCCGAACTTGCTGCCGACCGCGGCACACATCATGCGGAGGGCCGTGCCTTCGCCGCACCCGGCACACGAACCTGCCCCACCAGTGTAAATGTGCGTCTGTTCCTTGAGCATCATGTCGATGAGTAGGTTGCCCGAAATGTACTTCTCGTTGCTCGGGCCCATGTTCTTGAAGTAGCGGTGGCTCTTGCGAATTTTGAGCATGTCTTCATCGGTCTTGTTCACCATCTTGAGCGCGTTGTCGTCGCAGACGGTGACGCACTCGGCGCAGCCCTTGCACTTGGAAGGGTCGATGATGATGTTGAACATGCCGCCGACGCC
>JAYTUG010000446.1:0-18900 GCA_043744695.1 Gemmataceae bacterium | reverse complement strand
TCCACGCGGAGCAGCGTTCGAGCAAGTCGTAGAGATGCACTTCCACGGGAATCGGCCCGCTCGCCGCCTGAGAATTCAGGCGCGACAATTCGCTGTGGTCGCGGAACACGGTGAGTTGGTCTTCGAGTCGGTCGATGAGATCGAGGGCATCTTCGGCCGCGGCGATGGCCCTCGGATGCGAGCCCTGCGGAATGGCGATTTCAAACGTCGTGGCCATCGCTCGCCGCGAAACGCGGACGAGTTGGTAGGTGCCCGAGCCCACCGCCTCAATGCAATCCGTGATGAGGGAATCGATCATCGCGCCGTGAGACCGGACTACTTAGGAAAATTGAAACTGCCGCTGGCCGCATCGAACGTGGGCTGTTTCGCGAGTTCGATACCGAGCGCCTGGCAGAGGGCTCGGGCGGCCACGAAGGCAATCACCACGTTATTGGTATCGACGTCGTGACCTTCAATACTGAGGACGTGGACTTTGCCCCCACTCGGAAAGTATTTCCGTCTGGGAATGTGTTCGAGAACGTAGTCGATGCCGAATCGGGCTCCATTCATCCAGCGAGTCGCCGAGGGAGGATCGAACGAAATCGCGATGTCGCTCCCAGCCTCGGTGGCCTCGGTTTCGAGAGTGACGTGCCCGTAGTAACCCTTCGGGCCGATTTGATCGGCAATTCGAAATTCGCCTCGCGCCATATCGCCTCCTACGTGCTGTTCCGGGCTGGCGTGACGATCCCCATTGCAGCGAGTTCTGTTGAGTTGAGCACTTTCGTGTGGAGATAGAAAGTCGTTCGATCGAACCAGGCGCGACAGCGAACGATTTGCTGAAGCTCCCAAGCCGTGTATCGACCGACCCAATGAGCGGGATCGCCTCCCAGAGCCTCGGTGATATTCAGCCCGGTCAAATTGAAGTGAATGGAAGCGCCCGCTTCGAGTGTTCGAGTAACGGCCTGCCGGAAGGCCTCTCCCCAGCCTTCCACATCGTCATCGTATAATCCCAGATCCTTCCACTGGCTCATGTACGAAGCATTCAGGCGATCCGCGAATGCTTCGAGCGACTGCTCTTTCAAACCGAGCGCGATGTCGCCCATGGCTGGGATCTCAGTTCTCGCTCATCTGATCGTGGACCATCGGGTCGAGGCGCTTGGTATTGCGCTCGACGGCCAGCACGATGGTGCGTTCCTCGGCACCGTCGGCGCTCGTGGCCACGGCCGGGATAATCTGCCGGCTATCCGGCAAACTGAAGAGCATCGTGAACGTGCCGTCCGGACGCAGCTTCACCGGCTCGTTCTGCAGCGTAATGTGTGCGGTCGGGTCGGTCTTGCCGTACACGATCAGTTCGGCGTCGATGTCGAAGAAGAACTTCTTGATGCTGCCCGGCGGCATGGCACCAGTACCGAAGCCCGTTTCCTTCGGCGCTCCCATCGGGCGACGCAACCGTTCTTCGAAGAGTTCTTTCAGTTCGGGATGCGAAGGCGACTCGAAGCCCGTGGACATCGCGAGGATGCGTTCGGCCTTCTTGGAGTCGATGTCCGTCCAGCCCACGTTGATGGCTTCGGTGCTGCCCGCTTTCGGCGGCGTGACGACGTTCGAACGGGCGAGTACGAAGAAGTCGCCGCGTCGGGAGATGTAGCCGATATCCGCACGGTATTGGCGGGGCGGCTGCGGAATGTCGATGTACCAGTTGTTGCACCCGCCGTGAACGATGATGTCGCGAACGGGCGTCTCGGAGGTGCTGGTCGTGTCGGTCGAGGTCACGTCGAAGAGGCGGATGATCGGTCGGGCACCGTGCCAATCTTGGCGAAGTGCGGCTTCGGCCCGCTGAACGGATTGATGCGTGAGTTCCCACGTGGCGTGCAGCCAGTAGGGGTCCGGCACCATCAGGTAAATCTTGTCCTTGGTCGGTCCCGTCGCGGACTTACCGCCCGAGAGATCTTTCTCGACGGGGATCGTCGACACGTAGGCAGGTGGCGGTTGCACCAGCTTCATGGTCATCGGTGGCGACTTCGCGGTGGCGAGTTTGGGAGGCAGTACGTCCTTGAGCCGGTTCACCGGTTTGTGGGAACCGTTGACGGCGGGCTTCGTCGAAATCGCTGGCATCACGGGCTTCGTAGCAACCGGAACCGGCGCTTTAGCGGCGGGAATTTGCGGCTTGAGGGTCGCTGGCTTCGGGGCGGGTGCAGCGGGCTTCGTGACCTTCGCGGCGGATTTCGCCACAGGTTTTGCCGGCGCCATCACGATCGGCTTGACGACGGGCTTGGCCAACTTGGCGGCGCGGTCCAGCGCTTTCACCAAGTCGTCCTTCTCCATACGCTCAAAGCCTTTGATGCTTTTGCGACGTGCCATCTCGACGAGTTCTTTTTTCGTCCGAGTGTTCAGCGGGCCTGCGGTACTCATCGTGCGGCCACTCCCTGCGCCGATGGTGCGGCGATTCTGGGACCGTCTGGGTGGCATCCGTGCGAAAGCGATACCGGGTTCCAACCCGATGGCTGGACGAGCCGACCCATTCTAGGGCCGCACGTCCTACCGGTCAAAGTCCCGGCGGGGTTGAACTTAGGTACCCCAAACCGCCACGTACTGCGGCGGCGTTGCGAAGAGGCGAACAAAACGGGAGCCTGGAAGGCGGGCAAGTTCAAGGATCAACTTCAACTCTAATCGCACCAACCCGTTTGTGTAGAATATCCTAGAGAAAACGACCTCACTTTGTCAACGCGATTTGCTCGTCGAAACCTCTAATCCGGCGAACTTTGCGCGATTCTGAGGGTTGAGACGCTACCGTCGCGCTCACTGCCTTTTCGCGATTATCCCCGCGATTCACTTTGAAACTTCACAAGAGCCGCGGAATCCAGTTCTTGCGCAGGTCTCAGCTCAAGCACCGAGATTGCTTGTGAATAATTTCACGAGTCGCGGATTGACTTTGTCCTTCTCTCTCCGACAATACGCTTTCGATAACAAATATGATCGGCGAAGTGACACCATGGTTGCCGAACCGCCACCACAACCGCGAATGCTCGTGGGTCTCATGGTCGTGGGTTCGGAGATGGCCGGCTTCACGATCCTCGGAATCCTCGTGGATTTCGCGATCGACACGCTCCCGTGGTTTACGGTCGGGCTCACGGTTTTTGGCTTCGCGTTTGTGTTCTATCAGTTGATGCGGATGGCCAAAGCGATGAGCCGAGGCGGGAAGTCGCCTTGATACGACGGTTGCTGATCGTGGTGGGCGTACCGATCCTGATTGGAGTGGTCGTTGCGATTCCGCTCGGATTGGTGCTGGGGTCGAAGCAGTGGGCGTTCGCCGGGACTGCGTTTGCACTCTGCGTGCCACCGGGTCTGGCCATCGTGCTACTGCACGACTACTTGATCCAAACGTCGCCGTTTGGGCGTATTCTCGCGATGGCCATTGGAACGTTCGTTCGGCTCGTCACGGGCTTCGGCGGGGGTGTCGTGGTGTTCTTCCTGCTGGGATTGGAAGAGCGTTCGGACAAGCTCGCCTACTGGATTTGGATTCTGTTCGCGTATCTGACAACGTTGGTGACGGAGTTGATGGTTCTGGCGAAGCCTCAAGCGGTTCCGCGTTAGTTTCGGGCTTGCAATCGGAGGTGCGGTGATGGCCGGCAAAGTCGACCCGTTCTCGCACGTTTCCGATAGCCCCCACATCGAGATTCTCGAATCGATCGGCCTCGTCGTAAACCTGCCCACTTACCATTTGTTCGGCCACGAGCTTCCCACCAAGTTTCTGATCCTCATCACGATTTGTGCCGTCACCGTCGCCCTTGGCCTGATCTGGCTCGGCCAGAAAATGAAGAATGGCGACACGCCCAAGGGTTATCTCTGGAACCTGCTCGAAAGCCTGCTCTTCTTCGTTCGCGATAAGATCGCCCGGCCCGGCATCGGCGAGCACGAAGCCGACAAATACCTGCCGTACCTCACCACGCTGTTCCTGTTCATTTTCTCGATGAACCTCATCGGCATGTTGCCCTACATGTCCTCGCCCACCGCGGCGATCTCCGTGACCGCGGCACTCGCGCTCATCAGCTTCATCGTGATCCACGTGTCGGGAATCAAAGAGAACGGATTCGACGGATACTTGAAGACGTTCATCCCGCACATCCACCTCGAAGGCGGGCCGGCCATGCAGTTCATGGCCAAGGGGATTGTCGTCGGCATGGCGGTGCTCGAATATGCAACCGCGTTCATCCGCTGCGGCGTGCTGGCCGTCCGGTTGTTCGCCAATATGCTGGCCGGGCACACCGTGCTCTTCATGATCTTGTTTTTCATCGCGCTGGTGGACAACCCGCATTACAAGATCGAGGTCGCGCAGGATTGGATGTATTTCGGCGTGATGCCGTTCAGTGTGATCTTGGTTACGGCGCTGAGCATGCTCGAACTGTTCATTGCCGGCCTTCAGGCTTTTGTCTTTACGTTCCTCACCGCGGTGTTCATCGGCCTCGCAAAGCACCCGGCCCACTAACGAAACTGAACTCGACACGAAACCCGGTGCTTTTCCCGCACCCAAACTACTTTCCCCGGAGATCGATGATGATTCGTTTCGCTCAGTTGCTCGGCGTTGCCATGCTGGCCGTGTTGGCGACCGCTAGCCCGCTGTTCGCCGTGGATGGCGCGGGTATCGGCGGCGGCATCGGCATGGGCCTCGCCGTGGTCGGCATCGGCATCGGAATCGGAATCGTGGGCTACGCCGCCCTCAGCGGCATCGCTCGCCAGCCCGAACAGGCCGGGGCCATCCAAGGTGCCATGTTCATTCTCGCGGGCCTCATCGAAGGTGCGGGAATTATTGCACTGGTTCTCTGCCTCGTCCTCGCGATCTTGAAGTAATCCCGTTTTTGCCAGCACTCCCCGCCAGGGTTGCCTCATGCGATTCGCAATATTCGCCGTGCTTGCTACGCTCGCCTCCGGTGCGTCCGCATTTGCCGCCAAGGAAGCGGCCGGCGATGCCAACCACGATAAGCCCGCCTTCTTCGTTAAGAATGGTGCGGACTTCCGTCCCGCCTCCGCGGACGAACTCAAGGCCGCGGCGTCCGCCGATGGCCACGGTACCGGTCATCCGGAGCCCGGCCCATTGGACTTCACCGGGTTCAAGCGCTACGACCTCGGCATCTACACCTTCATCGTGTTCGCGCTGCTGTTCCTCATCCTGAGCAAGTACGCCTGGCCGCACATTTCCGAAGGCCTCAGGAAGCGGGAAGCCGCGATCCTGGGGGCGCGGGATGAAGCGGCCAAGGCGAAGGCCGAAGCCGAGGAATTGCGGGTGCGGTTGCAGAAGGACTACGCCGAGGCCCACGACAAGATTCGGGCCATGTTGGACGAAGCGCGGCGCGACTCCGAGGCACTGCGAGCCGCGGAGCGGGAGGCCGGTGCGAAGGACGCTCAGGCCGAACGCGAACGGGCCAAGCGCGAAATCCAGACCGAGAAGGAAGCCGTGCTGCAGGAGCTGTATCAGCAGGCCGTGCAGTTGGCGTCGATGCTGTCGTCGAAGACGATCAAACGGCAGATGTCCGCGGACGACCACCGCCGGTTGCTGGACGAATCGCTGAGTGAACTCCGCGGCACCATCGGTAAGGCGTAGTTGATATAGCGGCCGGTTTACCGGTCGTTTGACGAGCCGGCGGGTAAACCCGCCGCTAAATGAGAATCCGCCCCATGGCCGATGTGTCCCGCGAACTTCCCCTGGAACGCAATACCGTCCTGACGGTGAACGTCCGGCAGTCGCGGATCGCGCGCATCTACGCCGAATCGCTCATCGCCGTGGCAGCCCGCGAGAATCAGGTCGAAGACGCCGGGGCCGAATTGACGGCATTCGTTTCCAACGTCCTCGGCAAGGATGCGAAGATTGCCGCGTTCTTTAAGTCGCCCGCCATCACGCGCCGGGTGCGTCAGCCGATTCTCGATGCCGCGCTGAAAGGGAACGCTTCGCCGCTCGTCGGCAACTTCCTCCGCGTGCTGAACCAGAACAACCGCCTCGACCTGCTTCCGGCCATTGCCGCCGCCTACCGCGACCTGTTGGACAAGCGAGCGGGCCGCATTCGCGTGATCGTTCGCTCCGCGGTCGCACTCGGTGCCGAACAGCAGGCCGAGCTTCGCAAAACGCTATCCGCTTCGCTGAACAAGGAACCGGTCCTGGACCTCCGCGTCGATCCCGAGTTGCTCGGCGGGCTGGTCGTTCAGGTCGGCGACAAAGTCTACGACACCTCCGTGCGCTCCCGCCTGGAGGCTCTCCGCAATCAACTGATGTCCCGAGGCAGCAATGTCGTTAAAGCTTAATGCCAGCGAAATCACGTCCATCATCGAGAAGCAGATCGCGGACATCGGCGACAAGCTGGAAGTCCGCGAGACCGGCCGCGTTCTCGAAGTCGGCGACGGCATCGCCCGCTGCTACGGCCTCTCCGAGGTCATGGCCGGCGAACTCGTCGACTTCCCCACGGCCGACGTCAAAGGCCTCGCCTTCAACCTCGAAGAGAACTCCGTCTCCGTCATCATCCTCGGCGACTATCTGAAGGTCACCGAAGGCATGGAAGTGCGGACCACGGGTCAACTTCTCTCGGTGCCGGTCGGCCCCGAGATGATCGGCCGCGTCGTCGATCCGCTCGGCAACCCCGTGGATGGTAAGGGTCCGATTCTCACCACGCGGCGTCGTGCGGTGGAATCGCCCGCGCCCGGCATCGTCGATCGTCAGCCCGTGAAGCAGCCGCTCCAAACCGGCATCAAGGCCATCGACTCGATGACGCCCGTCGGTCGCGGCCAACGCGAACTCATCATCGGCGACCGCAAGACCGGCAAGACCGCCATCGCCATCGACACCATCGTGAATCAAAAGGAAGAGAACGTCATCTGCGTGTACGTGGCGTGCGGGCAGATGGAATCCAAGGTCGCCGGCGTCGTGGAACGCCTCCGCGAACTCGGCGCGATGGAGTACACGATCGTGGTCGTGGCGTCGGCCGCCGACTCGGCCCCGGTTCAGTACATCGCCCCGTACGCGGGCACTTCGATGGCCGAATACTTCATGTACGAAGAAGGCCGCGATACGCTCTGCGTCTACGACGATCTTTCAAAGCAGGCCGCTGCCTACCGCCAGCTTTCGCTGTTGGTTCGCCGCCCTCCGGGTCGCGAGGCCTACCCCGGCGACGTGTTCTACTGCCACAGCCGCTTGCTCGAGCGATCCGCCAAGCTCGCCGAGAAGTGGGTGATCGTGAAGGACGATGCCGTTGCCGATCAGGTGAAGGCCGACTGGGGCGTGAACTCGGCGACCGATACCAAGCGGCTTCGCAACGCCGGCGAAGCAGGCCGCGTCTATGTCGGCCCTGGCGAAAAGGGCGGCTACGATCAGGCCAAGCACGACATCAAGGGCTTCCCCGGCACCAAGATCGCCAAAGTGCCCGGCAGCGGCGGCTCGCTCACCGCGCTGCCCATCATCGAGACCCTCGAAGGCGAAGTCTCGGCGTACATCCCGACCAACGTGATCTCGATCACCGACGGCCAGATTTACCTCCAGCCCGATCTCAAGAACGCCGGCGTGCTGCCTGCCGTGGACGTGGGTATTTCCGTGAGCCGCGTCGGCGGCAACGCCCAGATCGGTGCGATGAAGCACAAGAGCGTTGCCGGTGGCTTGAAGCTGACCCTCGCCCAATTCCGCGAACTGGAGGCTTTCGCACAACTCGGAACGGAACTCGACCCGGCCACCCAGAAGCAGTTGGATCGCGGCACCCGCATGGTCGAAATCCTGAAGCAGGGCCAGTACAAGCCGATGAACGTGATCGACCAGATCATGATCATCTACGCCGGCAACAGCGGCGCGCTGGACAAGGTCGACAAGCGCAAAGTTAAGGTGTGGGAAGACCAGTTCACGAAGTTCATGAAGGAACAGATGCCCGAGGTGCGTGCGCTCTTGGCCAAGGAAAAGAAGATGACGGACGAGGTAATCAAGAAACTGGACGGCGCGCTGGAGGCGTTCGGACCGCAATTTAAGGCGTAACTGGCGAGCCGACGACCGTCAGGTCGCGGGTGTAGAGGACTGGGAGCGCACGTGAAGGACTTCCTCTGGCTCGATTGGAATCGCGCAAAGATCGACTTCCATGCGTATTCAACCGATGAAGTGGAGTTTGCGTGGCGCTCGCGGATCGATTTATTCTGGACGGAGCATCCCAATGGACCATTCTGCACGAGTATCGGCGAATGTCCGTCGGGAAAGCCGGTTCAGATCATCTGGCGATACAATATCGACTGGGACGGTGAGGAAAAAGTCTTCGTCATAACGGCCCACCCAACATGAACGCGATCATTAAACCCGAGTTTCGAAACCCGGAACAAATCGAGGCGGATGAGCGGATCGCCAACGGCGATTGGTCTCAATGTACGTCTCGAGTCGAGATCATGACGCAGGAAGCGGCACTCGCGATTCTGGCTGCAAGGAAGAAGGTGCCCACTGCGAATGGAACCGTGGATTCCGTCGGCGGATTACTCTTCGGGCTCAAGGAACTTCCTTTCATTTGGAAGGGCCGGCCATTTCGAATCCTGCGTGCGGTCTACGATCACGGACAGGCCGACGTTGAAGTCGCGCCGTCGGATTCGGAGTTCGAGAGCGAGTTGAAAAAGCGGATCGAAGCGGATCGGCTTCACGCGTTGACCTTCTTCCAGGGGTGCGGCTTCACCTGTTTCCCGGAAGATTACGCACGGTACCAAGGGTAGTTCGCTCACATGGCCAACCTCCGCATGCTCGTGAAACGCCGCAAGGCGGTCCGGAACATCCGGAAGATCACGAAGACGATGGAACTGATCGCGACGGCGCGGTTCAAGAAGGCGCTCGACCGGGCGACCGAAGCGGAAGCGTACACCCGCAAGATCGCCGAACTCGCCGCGGACCTGAGCCAAAATGCCGGCGAAGTCAGCCATCCGTTGCTGGCTCAGCGCCCCGTGAAGAAGTCGCTGCTGCTCGTGATCACCTCGAATCGCGGCCTCTGCGGCGGGTACAACGGCAGCATCCTCCGCGAAGCGAACCTCGCCGTTCGCACAATGACCGCTGCCGGCACGCCCTTCGATCTCGAAGCCTCCGGCAAGCGCGGCATCGCCTTCTTCAAGTTCCAGCGCGTGCCCCGCGCCCAGGAATACACGCAGTTCGAAGACAAGCCTTCGTTCGCCCAGGTGGACGAAGTCGCGAGCCGGTACATCGAGCTGTTCATTTCGGGGCAGATCGATCAGGTGCAGGTGGCGTATACGAAGTTCATCACGGCCTCCCGGCAGATCGCGGTCGTCGAGACCTTGTTGCCGCTCTCCTCGATGGCTCCGGCGAGCGGCCGGCGTGAGCCGGCTGTTCCCGTTACGAGCAAGAAAGTCGATTACGAATTCATCCCCGGGGCGACGGGCATTCTCGAAGAACTGATTCCGGCGGCGTTCAAGGCGCGATTGTTCAAGTGCTTCCTCGATGCGGCCGTGAGCGAGCAGATCGCTCGCCGGGTGGCGATGAAGTCCGCGACCGAGAACGCCGGCGATCTGATCAAGGAAATCACGCGGCTCTACAACCGTACCCGCCAGGCGAACATCACCAAGGAAATCAGCGAACTCATCGCTGGCTCCGAGGCGTTGAAGTAACACGCAAGCCCACCCGGGGCCACGGGTGGGCGCGAAGCCAACCAGCATTTTGAGAACACGAGTAACGGAGCTTTTTCGATGGTTGCCACTGCAACGAAGTCCGGCAAGATCGTCCAGATCATCGGGTCCACGTTCGACGTGGAGTTCGAGGAAGGGCACCTGCCGCAGATTTACAACGCCCTGAAGATCAACTCGAAGCCGACCGCTTCAGTACCGATCAACCTCACGGCCGAAGTGCAGCAGCACCTCGGTGGCAGCCGCGTTCGCTGCGTCGCCTTGGGTAGCACCGACGGCCTCGTTCGCGGCATGGATGCGGTCGACACCGGTGCCCCGGTGACCGTGCCCGTCGGCCTCGAAACGCTGGGCCGCGTCTTCAACTTGCTCGGCCAACCGATCGACGGCGGCAAGCCGATCGAAGCCAAGGAATATCGCAGCATCCACCGCGAGCCGCCGAAGTTCGCCGACCTCACGCCCAAATCCGAAGTGCTCGTCACGGGCATCAAGGTCATCGACTTGCTCACGCCGCTGGTTCGCGGCGGCAAGGCCGGGCTGTTCGGCGGTGCCGGACTCGGCAAGACCGTCATTCTCACCGAGTTGATCAACCGCATCGCCCAGATCTACAAGGGTTATTCGGTGTTCGCCGGCGTCGGCGAGCGCACCCGCGAAGGGAACGATCTCTGGCTCGAAATGCAGGAGACGAAGACGAGCGCCGCCGAGGGCGCTCCGAGCGTGCTCGAAAGCTGTGCGATGGTCTTCGGCCAGATGAACGAACCGCCGGGTGCCCGCCTCCGCGTGGCCCTCTCGGCACTCACCATGGCCGAGTGGTTCCGCGACAGCACGGGTTCGGAAACGCTGCTGTTCGTGGACAACGTGTTCCGCTTCTCGCAGGCCGGTTCGGAGGTGTCCGCGCTTCTGGGCCGCATGCCGAGCGCCGTGGGTTACCAGCCGACGCTGGCCACGGAGATGGGCGAACTCCAGGAGCGCATCACCTCGACCGCGAAGGGGGCGATCACCTCCGTGCAGGCCGTGTACGTGCCGGCCGACGATCCCACCGACCCCGCCCCCGCCAACACCTTCCAGCACCTGGATGCGTTCATCTACCTGGAGCGTTCGATCTCGGAAAAGGGCATTTATCCTGCGATCGATCCGCTGGCTTCGAACAGCCGGTTGCTCGATCCGCAGTACGTCGGCGAGCGGCACTTTACGGTGGCCGACCGCGTGAAGCGGATCCTCCAGCGCTACCGCGAACTGCAAGACATCATCGCCATCCTCGGCGTCGAGGAGCTTTCGGAAGACGATAAGGCGGTGGTAGGCCGGGCGCGACGCATCGAGCGATTCTTGAGCCAGCCGTTCTTCGTGGCCGAGCCGTTCACCGGAAAGAAGGGCGAGTTCACGAAGCTCGAAGACACGATTCGCAGCTTCGAGGAAATCTGCGACGGCAAGTGGGACCACCTGCCGGAAGGTGCCTTCATGTACGTGGGCGGCATCGACCAGGCCGTGGCCCAGGCCGAGACGATGGCATCGGCGAAGTAATCAGCCGCTCGCGGCTTTGCGATTGCGTCACGTTCTCAATCGCGAAGCCGCAAGCGGCCAGGAACCAACAATGGCTAATTCCCCCGTCACGGTGCCGACCTTGCAAAGCGCCATGGAACATACCCTGATGCCGAGCATCGTCACGGAGATGCAGGATGCAGTGAAAGGCAAGGTGCGCTGCGTGGTCGTGACGCCCGAGAAGGCCGTACTCGATGCGATTGCCG
Organism: Gemmataceae bacterium; assembly: GCA_043744695.1. Classification (GTDB taxonomy): domain Bacteria; phylum Planctomycetota; class Planctomycetia; order Gemmatales; family Gemmataceae; genus Urbifossiella. The sequence continues at coordinate 7,552 of JAYTUG010000446.1, read as the reverse complement.
AGATGGTGATCCTCCCGATGTTCGATGGCGAACTGGGCGTGTTGCCGGGTATGGCCCCGCTCATCGGCCGCCTCGGTGCCGGCGAACTCCGCCTGAAGACCGGCACGAACGTGACTCGCTACTTCATCGAACCCGGCTTCGTGCAGGTTCGCGACAACATCATCTCGGTACTCACGGCGAAGGCCCAGAAGGCGGAAGAGGTGACGTCGTCCGTTGCCGAGAAGGCGGCGACCGAAGCGGAAGCACTCCCCTATACGAATGCCGTCGAGCGCGCGAACAAGACGAAAGCCCGCGACCGCGCGCAAGGCCTGAAGAAGGTCGCCGCGAAGAATGCCAGCGGCGCCCTCGTGGGTGGTTCCGCCGCGATGCATTGATTCCTCCACAGTCGTTCGCGGGCCACGCGCTTCGCGTGTGGCTTATTCCTCGCGCCTCTTCTCTCCCATCACTAAAATCACCTTCTCGATTCGCCCTCGAACAATCCGCTGCGAGGCTCCATGGCCACTGTTGCAAACCCTTCGACCGACGCCGACGTTGCGGCGAGTTTCCAGTTCCTTCGAACCCTCATCGCGGGATACGGCCCGCGCGACTTCGCCGTCCGCGCCTGGGACGGCAGCATGCTCGACGCCGATGCCGGGCAACCGACGCGCTTCACCATCGTGCTCCAGCACCGCGGCGCGATCCGCAAAATGTTCTGGCCGCCGAATGGCTACTCGCTTCCCGAAGCGTACGTCTACGACGACATCGACATCCTCGGCGACATCAATGCATTCTTCCGGCTCGCCAATCACATGCTCGCGCTCGGGCTCTGGCAACGATTGAAGTTGGCGAAGGCATTGCTCGGGATGCCGAAGGGGGGCAAGTCGCGCGAAGGGCGTCAGGCCGCGAAGCTCACCGGAGCCGTGCATTCCAAGGAACGCGACGCCCAGGCGATCAGCTACCACTACGACGTGCCGGCGGCGTTCTACCGACTTTGGCTCGATTCGCGCATGATCTATACCTGCGCGTACTTCTCGCGGCCCGATCAAGATCTCGACTCCGCCCAACGCGACAAGCTCGACATCGTCTGCCGCAAACTTCGCCTAAAACGCGGCGATCGGTTGCTGGACATCGGCTGCGGCTGGGGCGGACTCATCGTCCACGCCGCGCAGGAATACGGAGCCCAGGCCGTCGGCATCACTCTCAGCAAGGCGCAATTGGAGATCGCCCAAGACCGCATCCGCCAGGCCGGTGTCGAAGATCGCTGCCGGGCCGAATATCTCGACTACCGCGACGCGACGGGCACCTACGACAAGATCACATCGATCGAGATGTTCGAGGCGGTCGGGGCGCCGCTGTTCCCGACCTACTTCCGCAAGGCTTACGAACTGCTGCGGCCGGGCGGGTTGTTCTTGAATCAGGGCATCGCGATCTCGGGCTGGGAGAAGAAGCCGCGCGGGCAGCCGTTCTCCGAACGCTACGTCTTCCCCGACGGCGAACTCGCCCCGATCGGCTATACCCTGAAAACGGCCGAGGAGGCACGACTCGAAGTCCGCGATGTCGAGAGCCTTCGCGAACACTACGACCTGACCTTGCGAAGCTGGGTGCGGCGACTCGAAGAAAACGCCACCGAAGCGAAGCGACTCACCGACGAGCCGACCTATCGCGTTTGGCGGCTGTACATGGCGGGCGCGGCCGATGGCGTCCGCACTTCGCGAGGCAACCTCTTCCAGGTGTTGTTCGTGAAACCGGAAAACGGTGTCAGCGGCATGCCGCTGCGAAGGAGCGACTGGTACGAATGACGCGCTCGATCGAACGCACGCTGATGCCGTGAACGATTCGCCGTACGCTCATTCCACGCAAACCCCGCGTTTTACCAAATGCCGATTGCTTGCGGTTCGGTGTCGCCTCCGCGAGGCCATTCGGTTAAACTTCCCTTCCGACGCGAGTCATCGGACGACTCGCTTTCCTCCCCGGATGGCCGGGCTCACTCGGACCGGTCATCAACAATGTCTATTGCTCCGGCCGTCGCACCCGCCGCGACCGTGAGGTTCCTTTCCGCGTGGTTTCGCGCCACCCGGATTGGGCTCTCGCTCTCGCCGCTCATCGCGGTTCACCTCGCCCTGATCGCCATCCCGTTCCTCGAGTTCTCGTGGTGGTATCTGCTGGCGATCTTCGTACTCACGCGGATCGCCGGGTTGGGCGTGAGCATCGGGTTGCACCGCTACTGCTCGCACCGGGCGTTCAAGACATCTCGCATCGTGCACTTCCTGCTCGCTGCCGCGGGGTGCTGCGCGCTGCAAAAGGGACCGCTCTGGTGGTCCGTCCACCATCGCTTGCACCATCGCCATTCGGATGAACCGGGCGATCCGCATTCGCCGGTGGTCGATGGATTTCTCTACGGGCACGTGGGCTGGCTGTTCGCCAACGACCTCATGCATCCGGATGAAAGCGTGGTTCACGACTTGAAGAAGTACCCGGAACTGGTCTGGCTCGATCGGCTCTGGATGGTGCCCGGGCTCCTGATCGCCGGCGCGTGCTTCGCGATCGGCGGCTGGGGCTTGCTCGTGTACGGCTACTGCTTGAGCGTGGCCGCCGTCTTCCAGATCACGTTCGCCGTGAACTCGGTGGGCCACCTCTTCGGGCCGCAGCGGTTCAATACCGGCGATGGAAGCCGGAACAACCTCTTGCTCGGCTTCCTGGCCATGGGCGAGGGGTGGCACAACAACCACCACCGCGCCCCGAGTTCGGCGCGGCACGGCTTCGCCTGGTACGAGTTCGACCTGACCTACACGGTGATCCGCACGATGGCTCTGCTCGGGCTCGTGTGGGATGTGAAACTTCCGCCACCGGGTGTGATGGCCGGGAAGGATCAACCGGTCGCGGTCGCTTGATGGCGAGCCGAGCGGCGTGAGCCGCAGGGTTGGTCATCACCCGGCGGCCCACGCCGCTCGGCTCGCTTCAAGAGTTCGCCCAGCACCTCGTCGTCGCTGGGATAATCGGTCGGCAGGATCACGCGAAGCGGGATTGGTACGTTGTCCATTCGGTAAGCCGTGCCGGGTCGGTGAACTCCGTACACGGCAGTGATGAAGCGCACCGCCGCCGGCACTAGCGGATCGACGCCCGGCGGATCGAGCAGGATCACCGGAATCCGCTTCAACCGCGCCATCGACTCCTCCGGCAAATCGGCCGCGGTTTCACCCCCCACGATCACGCAGAGATCGACCTCGCCTCGGGCCAGCATCTCGGGCCCGGTGAACTCGCCGGGGTTGTAGCGCGGGTAGCCGCGAAAAAAGTTCACCCCGAACGGATAACACGTCTGCCAGCTAAGTACGGCATCCGCACCGGCCACATCTCCGAAGCGCCGCATCCGCCGCGCGTAGAACCGCGTGTGCAGGTTCAGGTCCGTCACCAGTTGCAAGAGCGACGCGATCGTGCGGTGGGCCGCCGCTTCGCGCGTGAGGCTGACGCCGAAAAAGACCACGCCGCACCGGCACGCCTTCATCCGGCGAACGAGGTCTGCGAAGAGTTCCACCATCGGTGCCGGCACGTTCGCCAAACCTTTCACCAGCATCCGCATCGCTTCGAACGCCTCGCAACTTTGGCCCGGCGGAATTCGGATGAATAGGTCCGCGAGCTTCGCCGTTTCCGTTTCGCGGTCGTCCACGACCACGAGAAAGCGGTCGCGCCGGCCGTTGGGAATGAACCGGCCGGTGGGGTGCAGCGAGTAGCGTTCGAGGTGGCGGGGGTGCGTGACGACGGGGTCGCTGCCCCAAAAGATCACGAGGTCGGCGCGGTTGCGGATCTCGCCCAAAGTACAGGTCGATTCGCCAACTTCCTGGAGGGCGAGCAGGGAGGGCGCGTGGCCCGTGCTTGCCGTGGTGTCGATGGTCGCACCGAGGCACTCGGCGAGTGCGGTCGCGGCTCGCTGCCCATCGGTGGTACTGCGCGACAGGCCGTAGATGAGAGGGGAATGCGAAGCGAGGAGCAACTCGGCGGCGCGGGCGTAGGCGAACTCCAGTTCAGCGGGCCGACCGTCGATCGAGGCCACGGGCGGATGCGTCGAATTCAGAGCGCGAAACCAAGGCTCGGCCAGACCGCACGCACCTTCCGCGTGCGTCACGCGGCCATCCTCAACCGTAATCGCCAGATCGTCGCAGACGCATCCGCAGATGGTACACGCCACGTTTCGCGTGGTATGTGCCATCACTTCGCAAACGCGCCGGAGTTGTCCTTGTACAGCTTGAACACGTCGCTGAGCACCGTGATCACACTCTCGTTCGCGGGCAGCGTGCTCGTCTGAACGAAGTAACTTGCATCGGCATCCGTCGGCGCTCCGACGAACAACACGATACCCGGCGCGCCGTCCAGTTCGAGCTTCACCTCCAAGCCGTTCGCTTCGGGCACGAGCTTGTACTCCGGCTTGAGCGGCCCCGCGAGGAAGGCCTTCGCGCGAAGCCCGTTGATCGCATCGAGGAACTTGTCCACCTTCGCGGGATCGACATCGTATTTGCCCGGCGACTTCACCACGACCCACGTGCCGTCCTTCCGTTCAAAGACCAGTTCCACTTCGAAGCCGGACTTCTCCTTCCAGCCGCGAACGGTCAGTTTCTTGGCCTTGGCGCGGTCGAACCGGACCACGGTCTTGTCGCGGAGGTCCGCGGTCGCGAACTTCTCAGCCGTCAACTTGCGAACCGTGAACACCGCCGTCTTGCCATCTTGTCGGGCATAGACGAACTGCTTGTCGTCAGTCTCGGTGCCGAAGTAGTAGACGCGTTCCTTGTCCTTCTCTTTGTCCTTGTCGGGCGGGGTGCCGGCGATCGGTGGCGGGCCGACGTCGAGGCCGACCGTCACCTTCAGCTTCGGGCTCTTGGGATCGAGGCCCCACTTCACTAGGTCCGCTTCGCTCGGTGCTTCGGACACGAAGCGCACCACGGTTTCGGTCGAGAGCATCGTGAACAGGTCGCTCGCCGTGCCGCTATCGGCGGGGCGGTCCTTCTGCGGATCGGGTTTGAGGTACTTCCACTTCGCCTCGCCGAGCGGCGATGCGTCCGCCTTTTCTTTCACGATCTCGGTGAGGGCCGCACCGTTCTGGATGGTCAGCTTGTTCGCCTGGAACTGCGAGAAGCCCTTGAGCGAAGTATCGAGGAAGTCGAGCCGCGACTTCGCGACGCTCGCGATCACATCGACATCTTCGGCCATCGAGGGCGGCGGAGGCGGTGCTCCAAACGGCGATGGGGGCGGCGGTGGTGCACCTCCACCGATCTTCGCCTTCTCGGGCAATCGCACATCGCTCTTCGCGCCGCTCGGCAGCGTTCGACGCACGAAGATTCCATCTGCGTCTTTCTTGCCGAACTGCAGCACGAGCGGCGGGCCTTCCACCTTCGGCTCGGCTTTCGGGTCGGCCTTCGGATCGGCGTTCGGTTTGATCCCGTCGGCCCAGAGCTTGATCTCGGCCCGCGTCTCGGCCGGGGTGAAGTTCGCGTCGTTTGTTGCGGGGAAGTCCTTCACCACGTTCGAATGGGTCACGAGATCGAGCAGCTTGCGAACCACTTCGGGGTTCGCGTCTTGCGGGTCGTTTGGGCCACCGTAGAGTTTCCAGCCGCCGAACTGGCCGCCACTCTTGCGGAGCTTAGTCACCTGGCCGCCCACCGTGATGTCGATGGCGTCGAACCGGTTCTTATCCGAGTCCTTCACGAGGTCGCGATCGCGGAGCGGATCGGGGTTCGCGATGGCCGCGACGAGGCCGTCCATCGTTGGCGGCGGGTTCACGCGGACCACGGTGTTCGAGCCTTCGAGCTTGACGTAGAACTTGGCGGGCGGCGCGGGTGGAATCGGCCCACCCGGCGTGGCCGGGGCGGCAGGTGCGTCCTGCTTCTTGCCGAGGAATGCGACTTCGGTGGTGCCGGCCTTGTCCTTCAACTCGACGCGGAGGAGGTCGGGGTTGTCCGCGTTCAGGCCGTATTCCTTGAGGTCCGCGGGCTTGTCGATGAAGTCGTCCGCGGTGCTCGCTTGCAGGTTCACGACCGTATTCAGGAGTGCCTTCACCCCGTTGATGGCGGAGGGGTTGGTGCCGCTGAGTTCGCCGGTGGCCGCCGCATCGCCCCAGCCCGCGGGGTTGGTGAACTGCCAGACTCCGCCGGCGGACTTGGCCAGCGCCAGTTCCTTGCCCTTCGAGGTCAACTTGATCGCGGCCACGTCGTCGCCGCCGGTGCGGGTATCGACGGCGAAGACTTGCTTGACGCGGTAGTCGTTGGCCCACTTGGCGAGGTCGCCGGCCGAGCCCGCGCGGTTCTCCTTGAACAGCGGCTCGAGTTCGGTCCGGGCCACGGCCATGGGCCGCTTTCGCGTCGAGGTCGTCACGAAACCGACGGCCTTGGAGCCGCCGATGGTCACGTCGCCGACGTTCAACGTGTCCGACTTGTCGCCGGAACGCAGGGTGATGCGGAGGCTCGGCGTTTCGAGGCCGTGAACGGCGGGGTTCGAACTCAGTTCGGGGTAGGTCGTCGCTCGCACTTTCAGAACCGACTCGATGAGCCGATCGATGCTACCGGTCTCGGCCTTCGCGGTCACCGGTTCCACGATCGTCCAGTTGTCTTTGTCCTTGCGCTTGAACACGAGCCGGGTGCTGCCCTTTTCCAACTCCACGGTGTCGATTTCCTCGGTCTTTGCGCCGGCGAGGGTGGCGAGCAGCAGCTCCTGAGTCGGCTTGGTGTCGTCTTCGGAAAACGAGAGGATGAGCAGGCCGATGCCGAGAACGAAGACGAGGCCGAACAGGATGGCGGTCGTGCGGAAGCTCATCGCGAACCTCAAGTTAAGCCGACGGTCGAGTCAGGCTGCCACATTGCCACTTGCCCACACACCGACTTTGGCAGCCTGACCCGTTAAGTCTTTGAATCGAAAGGGTTTACTTGCGACGAATGACCCAAACGCCGGTGCCCACGCCCGCGACCAGCAACAGGGCCAGGCCCAGGGGCAGGTAGACGAGCCGCGTCGTGTCCACGGTCGAGGGTTCCGGCGGCTGGTATTCCTTGTACTTCTTCGACTCGGCCTCGGTGGCGAGCGGCGGGCGATCGCGGAGCCACTCGATGGTCACGGCCACGAGTTCGTACATGGGTGAAGGCCCGGTACTCCGGCGGCGCGAGGCGTATTCGTCCGAGAAGACGAAGGCGTTGCCGTAGACCGCGATGCGGGCCGCGCCGGCCGTGGGCGGCCCACCGTGTGGATTTCCCGCACCGCCGCTCTCGGAAACGATCACGGCCACCTGTCGCGGCACGTCGCTGTAGAGCTTGCGTACCCGCACCGCCTGGTTGTTCAACAAGTCGGTGATGGTCTGCTGCGGGTTCTTGATCTCTTCGTCCTCGAGCCACGTCTCGCGGGCCGGGTGCGTGATCATGAGCGGCAGCGCCTGATAGGCGGGGTTCGACTTCAACGCCGTTACCTCGCGGGGCAGCGGCCACTTCGTTACCGGCATGATCTTGCCGACCGTCTGCACAATCGGGTTCTGCTCCGCGGACTTGGCGAAGCCCACGATCGCACTGCGATAGTCCGGCTCGCTCGGAATCGTCAGCGGATC
>JAYTUG010000445.1:0-4840 GCA_043744695.1 Gemmataceae bacterium | reverse complement strand
ACCATCCGTGTCATTTCCTCTGGCACCCCTTCCCTCTCGAATGCCGTCCCTCCGGGCGGTATAACCACCTTAATCTTTCCGAGGGTTTCTCATGCGCTGGCTCGCGGCTTCCGCACTCCTGTCGTTGCTCCTCCCACTGGCCACCCTCGCGGACGATCCGGTGAAGCCGCCGGTTCCGAACCCGGATTTGCCGGACGGAACCGCGAAGGCCAAGCAGCACATGGCCGGGTTCCGTCTTCCTCCGGGCATGAAGGTGGAACTGTTCGCGGCCGAGCCGATGCTCGCGAGCCCGGTGGCGATCAGCGTCGACGAGAAGGGCCGCGTCTATGTGGCCGAAGAGTATCGCCTCGGCCGCGGAGCCGCGGAGAACCGCAGCAATCCCGCGTTCAACTTCAGCTTCTGGCTCGACGACGAACTGCAACTTCGCAGCAACGCCGACCGCTTGAAGATGTACAAGAAGTGGGCCGGCAAGTTCCCGCAAGGCATGGACTACTTCACGAACACCGCCGATCAGGTGCGGCTCCTCGAAGACACGACCGGTTCCGGCAAGGCGAACAAGAGCACTGTGTTCGCTAGCGGGTTCAACGACCCGCTCGATGGCCTCGCAGCCGGCGTGCTCGCCCACAACGGCGACGTCTACCTCACCTGCATTCCGAACTTGTGGAAGCTCAAGGACACGAAGGGCACGGGTGTCGCCGACCAGCGTAAGAAACTGCTCGAAGGCTTCGGCGTGAACTGCGCCTTCTACGGCCACGACCTCCACGGGCTCATCTTCGGCCCGGACGGCAAACTCTACTTCTCCATCGGCGACCGCGGCTTCAACGTCACGTCTCAGGAAGGCAAGACGTTCGAAGGCCAACGCACCGGTGGCGTCTTCCGCTGCGATCCGGACGGCTCCAATTTCGAAGTCGTGATGCGCGGCTTGCGCAACCCCCAGGAACTCGCCTTCGATCAGTACGGCAACCTGTTCGCCGACGACAACAACTGCGACAAGGGCGACCACGCTCGCCTCGTCTACGTGGTCGAAGACGGCGATAGCGGCTGGAACATGGCCTACCAGACGATGCCGATGACGTCGCCTGCAATGGGTGGTCCGTGGTTCGCGGAGAAGATGTGGCACCTGCCGCACGCGGGTCAACCGGCGTGGATCGTGCCGCCGGTCGGCAAGATCGGCACCGGGCCGAGCGGCTTCCTGTTCACGAGCGGCACGACGCTGCCGAAGCGCTACGAGAACAGCTTCATCATGTGCAACTATGCCGGCGGTCGGGGGCTGGAAGCGTTCAAAGTGAAGCCCAAGGGGGCCGGGTTCGAGATCGACGACTACCACGATTTCCTGACGCCAATCATGGCGACGGATGCCGAGTTCGGCCCCGACGGCAAACTGTACGTGTCGGACTTCGTGAACCTCGACTGGGGCGGCAAGAGCCTCGGCGGACGCATCTATACGGTCTTCGATCAGCAGAAGGTGAACAGTGAGGCTGCGATGAAGGTGAAGAAGCTGTTCGCGGAGGGGTTCCAGAACTTGAAGCCCGATGAGCTCGGCAAGCTCCTCGGGCACGCCGATCAGAAGGTGCGCCTGCGAGCCCAAATTGAGTTGGTGAAGTACGGACGCGGTGAAATTACCAGGCGCGCGAATTGGAGCTTCCTCTTGAGTGTGGCTACAAAATCCGAAAGCAGTCTCGCCCGGCTTCACGCCATCTGGGGTATCGGCCAAGTTGCGAGAACAACGCCGAACGCGGCAACTGATCTCATGCCGCTACTGGCCGATGCTGACGCTGAAGTCCGTGCCCAAGTCGCGAAGGTGCTCGGCGACGCAAAACATGAACCTGCGGCAGAAAAGCTTAAGACTCTGCTCGCCGACTCCAACCCGAGAGTGAAGTTCTTCGCCGCACAATCCCTCGGCAAGCTCAAGTACAAACCAGCGGTGGAAGGCCTCTACCAGGTGATTGCCTCCAACAAAGACGAAGACCCGTGGCTGCGCCATGCGTGCGTCGCGGCACTGGCCAAGATCGGCGACGCCGACGCCGTGAACGCGAAGGCCGCCGATGCGAACGCCTCGGTACGGCTCGCAGTGGTGCTGGTCAATCGGATGCAAATTTCACTAGCCCGACGCGCCAGCGAGGGTGAACGGGAACCCTCGCTTGCGCATCGGGCTAGTGGTGCGGCGCTCGTCAAGTTCCTGACGGACGCCGATCCGCTGGTGAAAGCCGAGGCGGCTCGCGCGATTCACGATCTGCCGATGATCGACCTCTACCCGGACCTGGCAAAGACGCTGCCTTCGCTTACGTCTGCCGTCGATCTGGACGCCACGGTACGCCGGGCACTCGATGCCGCGTTCGTGCTCGGAACCGCCGATCACGTGAAGCTCGTTCTCGCCGCCGCTTCGAATCCGAATCTCTCGACCGCCGTTCGGGCCGAGGCCGTTTCCTGTTTGAAGGACTGGTCCGACCCGCCGCAGCGCGATCGCGTGACCGGCCCGTGGCGACCGGTGGCGAAGCGCGACCCGAGCCTCGTTCGTGGCGTCGTCAGCCCCGGCTTCGAGAAACTGCTCGGCAGCGCGACCGGGCCGCTGCTCAACGATGTCGTCGGCCTCATCGGGCCCTTAAAACTCGATGTGAGCGATACCACGCTCGTCGGGTGGGTCGCGGATAACGCGAAGGCCGACCCGATTCGCGTGGCGGCGCTTCGCGTACTCTCCGATCGCAAGGCCGCTGCGCTTCCCAAGTCGCTGACGACCGCGCTCAAAGCGACATCGCCTCTGTTGAAGGCAGAAGCCCGCGATCTGCTCGTGTCCACCGATCCGATGAAGGCTGCGGAATTGCTCGCCGGCGTGCTCGACTCCGAGAAGGCGACGATGTTGGAACGGCAGCGTGCCTTCGCCGCTCTCCCGCGCGTGAAGGCACCCGATGCCGGGAAGGCACTCGACACCTGGGCCAACAAGCTCGCGGCCGGCGACGTGCCCGCCGAACTGCGCCTCGATCTGCTCGATGCCTTGAAAGCCGCCCCGAGCCCGACCCGCGACAAGCTGCGCACGAAGTTCGAATCGTCGCTGTCGTCGAAGTTCGCGGTGAGCCTGACCGGCGGCAACGCCGAGCGCGGCCAGCAAATCTTTTACGGCCACGCGGCCGCACAATGTTCCCGCTGCCACATCGTGAACGGCAACGGCGGCGCGGCCGGTCCCGACCTCTCCAAGGTCGCCGAACGCTACCCGGACAAAACCCGCGAGTTCTTTCTCGAATCGCTGCTGTCCCCGAGCGCGAAAATCGCCCCCGGCTTCGGTACGGTCACGCTCGTGGTCAGCGATGGCCGCACCGTCTCGGGCGTGCTCCTCGCCGAGGATAAGAAGAACCTCACGATCCAGTATTCCGACGGCAAAAAGGAGACGATCCCGCTGGCCGATGTGGAGCGCCGCACCGCGGCCGCCTCGCCCATGCCCGCCGTGGACAAGACGCTCACTCCCAATGAAGTGCGCGATCTGATCGAATACTTGACGACGCTGAGGTAGGCACTGCGCGGAATCTGAAACCTCGATACAATTTCGGGGGTACAATACGCCGTGGCCACTCCGCGCCTCGAGTTTGCCGCGGCGACCGGCCCCCAACCACCGAGAAAGGACCACTTCCTCATGAATCGTTCGTCCCGTTTTGGCTTGAGCGCCGCCCTTGCCGTGGTACTCACTTTCCAGCCGACCGTCCGCGCGTCCGAGCCCGATAAATTGCTCCCCGCCGACTCCGAATTCGTGCTCTCGCTCAACATGAAGCAAGTCGTCGAATCGGACATCATCAAGAAATTCGCCCTCGAACAACTCAAGCAGGCGCTTCAGGGCGCGGACGCCAAGAAGTTCCTCACCGAGCTGGGCCTCGACCCATTGAAAGACGTGGATCGCGTGGTCGTCGGAGGCTCCGGCAAGGATCAAACCGACACCAAGGGCCTCGCGATTATTCACGGGAAGTTCGACCCCGAGAAACTGTTCAAAGCCGCCGAGGCCCAGACCAAAAAAGACCCCGATCACTTCACCCTGGTGAAGGACGGCAACGACAAGATGTTCAAGTACCAGCCGGATAACGGCAATCCGGTTTACGGCACCGTGGTGGACGAATCCACCGTGATCGCCAGCAACGAGAAGAAGGCCATCACCACTGCCCTCGCCGTCAGCGGCAAGCCCACCCTCAGCAAAGACCTCAGTGCTCTCATCTCCAAGCAAGACGACAAAGCCTCGCTGTGGGTTGTCGGCGTACTCAAGGACAAGCTGAACAACCTGAAGCTGCCCAAGGGCGGCGGTGCCCCGGCCAACATCCAGGGCCAGCTCGAAAAGGTGGAGACGATGGCCATCGTCGTCCACGTTGGCACCGATATCTCGCTCGAGGTGACCCTCGGCATGAAGGACGGCGACTCGGCCGAGGAACTCGGCAAGACCATCGAAGACGGCCTGCAGCAGATCAAAGGTGCCGTGCCCTTCTTGGCCGCGATGAACCAGCAATTGAAGCCGCTCGTGGACGTCGTCAAGACGCTCAAGAGCACCGTCAAGGATCGCACCGTGAACATCACCGGCAAGATGGCCGGCAGCGCGATCGGCGAATTGCTCAAGATGGGCGATTGATTCCGCTCCTGAAGGCGATGAGCCGCGGGGGTATCCCCGCGGTCTTTTCGTTCCTTGGCTTCATCCCACGAATCGCGACATGCCGCTCCTCGATCCCCAGGTTCTGGCCCGCGTCGATCGCCTCGAACTCGAGGCCAGGCAGTTCGTCGAAGGCTTCCTCGCCGGCCGGCACCGCAGCCCGCGGCACGGCTTCGCCGTCGAGTTCGCCCAGCACCGCGAGTACGCCCCCGGCGACGACAT
>JAYTUG010000444.1:0-4841 GCA_043744695.1 Gemmataceae bacterium | reverse complement strand
CGAGTTCAGATTGAGGTGTGGTAACTTCCTTTCTGTTCTTGGGGCACCGACTTTCAAGACTCCTGACGGCGGCTCAGCCGCGCTGTGCCTCTGTGGTTAGCTCGGAGCTCCTCGATATGCGCGAAGTGCAATTGCTCGTCATCGGCGGCGGACCCGGCGGATATCCCGCGGCGCTCCACGCCGCCGATCACGGCCTCAAGGTCACGCTCGTCGACGAAGACCCCAAACTTGGCGGCGTCTGCCTCAATCGAGGCTGCATCCCGTCGAAGGCTCTCCTCCACGTCGCGAAGTTGATTCGCGAAGCGCGGGAAGCCGCCGAGTGGGGGCTCACCTTCGGCGAACCGAACCTCGACCTCGAGAAGCTCCGTAACTTCGTCCAACAGAAAGTCGTGGGCAAGCTCACCGGCGGCATCGCCCAACTCACCAAGGGCCGCGGCGTCGATGTCCTCAGGGGCCACGCCACATTCACGGATGCGAACACGGTCGAAATCACGGGCGATTCAACCGAGACGATCAAGTTCAAGAACTGCATCATCGCCACGGGTTCCGTGCCCGCGATCCCGAAGCCCTGGCAACTCGACGATCCCCGCATCCTCGACAGCACCAGTGCCCTGCTGCTTCCCGACGTTCCCAAGAAACTGCTCGTGATCGGCGGCGGGTACATCGGCCTCGAACTCGGCAGCATCTACGCCGCCCTCGGCTCGAAAGTTACCGTCGTCGAAGCACTCGACACCCTCCTCGCCGCCGCGGATCGCGACCTCGTCGTGCCGTTGGAAAAGAAACTTCGCGGGGAGTTCGAAGCCATCTACACCAGCACGAAGGTCGCGAAACTTGAAGCGAAGCCCGAAGGCATCGTCGCTTCGCTCGAAGGCAGGGATGTGCCCGCGTCCATCACCTTCGATCGCGTGCTGGTCTCGGTGGGTCGGCGGCCCAACTTCTCGAACCTCGGCCTCGATAAAGCCGGCGTGAAGCAGGACGAACGCGGCTTCATCACGGTGAACAAGAAGCGCCAATCGAACGTGTTGCACATCCAGGCCATCGGCGACATCGCGGGCGAACCCGGCCTCGCGCACAAGGCCACGGCCGAGGCCCGCGTCGCGGTGGAAGTGCTGCTCGGGGAACCGGCCGAGTGGAGCCCGCGAGCTATCCCGGCCGTGATCTTCACCGATCCCGAGATCGCCTGGGCCGGTCTGACGCAGAAAGAGGCCGAGACGCAGAACGTGCCGCACGAGGTGCTGAGGTTCCCGTGGGCGGCAAGCGGTCGGGCCGTGAGTATCGCGCGAACCGAAGGCCTGACCAAGATGCTGGTCGATCCCGAGAGCAAGCGCGTGCTCGGCGTCGGAATCTGCGGCGCGGGTGCCGGCGAACTGATTGCCGAGGCGGTGCTGGCGATCGAGATGGGGGCCGTGGCGCGAGACATTTTGGAAAGCATTCATCCGCACCCGACGCTGAGCGAAACGGTGATGGAGTCCGCGGAGATGGCCTACGGTGCCGCGACGCACATGGCGAAGCCGCGCAAGAAGTAGGCACACGATCACTACAACCCGCCTCGCTTTCCCGACCGAAAAAATGTGCTTCTCCCTGCCCTGCGGCCGATATGGCTCTAGAATCGGGTCAGGGAGGGTTCATGCGCGTATTGCTCATCGCCGACGTTCACGGGAATCGGGCGGCCCTCGAGGCCATCCAGGAACCGCACGATGTCTGCCTCTTCCTGGGCGATCTCGTCGATTACGGCCCCGAGCCCGGTGCCTGTATCGAGTGGGTGAAGAAGCACGCCCACCATGCCGTTCGCGGCAACCACGATCACGGGGTCGCGCAGAACGTCGAAGTGCAAGGCGTCGGCGGGTTCCGCTTCCTCACCGCGTGTACTCGCCCCGCGACCGTGGCCGCGATCAATCCCTGTCAGCGCCAATACCTCGCCGAACTTCCTACCTCGAAACTCTTGACCATCGGCGGGAAGCGATTTCTGCTGGTTCACGCCACGCCCCGCGATCCGATGGATGAATACGCTGCGGCCGACGCGGCGTTCTGGGCTCCGCGGCTCGCCGGGCTCAAGGTCGATTTCGTTTGCGTCGGGCACACTCATCAGCCGTACACGCTGGACGTGAAAGGGATCACGGTCATCAATCCGGGGAGCGTCGGGCTCTCGCGCGATGGCGATCCCCGCGTTGGATATGCCATCGTCGAGGACGGCAAAGTCGAGATGAAGCGGATCGAATATCCGGTAGACGAGACCGTGCGGGCGGTTCAGGCCAGCGACATTCACCCGACCGCGAAGCAGATGCTGGCCGATATCTATCGGGGCGGTGCTTTCTTGGCGCGATGGGTGAAGAACGGCCACGCGGGCGTAACCGTGCCGGCGGCGAGTGTCGAGGCGTAACGTAACCCGTGCGAAGCGCATCTCGTCAATTTCATCGACGGACATTCGGTTCCGATACCCAGGTGCTGCCCATGATTCGCTTTTTCGCGTGCGGGCTACTCGCCTTCAGTTGCACCTTTCTCCAGGCGGGCGACCTCACCGTTGGATTCGCCGAGGTGGACATTACGCCCGAACTCGGGAAGAAGCCCGTCTACATGGCCGGATTCGGACAGGGTCGGCAGGCTAAAAAAGTTCACGATCCCATCATGGTTCGCGCGGTAGTGCTGGCCGATGGCGACCGTCGCATCGCGCTCCTCTCCGTGGATGTGGTCGGGCTCTTCAACCCGAGTACCGAGCGCGTTCGCAAGGAACTGCCCGGCTTCAAATACGTACTCGTCTCCACGACGCACAATCACGAGGGGCCTGACACGCTCGGGCTGTGGGGCGCAAACCCGCTGCAATCGGGCGTCGATCCCGAGTATTTGAAGAAGGTGGAGGCCGGCTGCGTGGCGGCGGCGAAGGCCGCCGATGCGGCGCGCACACCCGCCATCGCGAAGATCGGAACCGCGAGCGACCCGGACCTCATCCGCGACACCCGCCAGCCGATTGTCAAGCACGACGAGATCGTCGCCATCCGCTTCCACGATCCGAAAACGGACGCGCCGCTCGGCGTACTCGTGCAGTGGAACTGCCATCCCGAAGTGCTCGACAGCAAGAACACCGAGATCACCGCGGACTTCGTGTACTACACGGTGAAGCAACTCCGCGAGTCGCAGAAGTGCCCGGTTGCGTACTTCACCGGCACGGTCGGCGGCCTCATGACTACGATCCGGTTACCCATCAAGGATGAAGACGGGAAGGAACTGCAGGACGGCACGTTCGAGAAGTCCGAGCGCTACGGCCGGCTCGTCGGCAAGCTCGGCGAGAAGGCACTCGCTCACGCGAAGCCGCTCGCGCTCACGCCCTTCGACACCCGCACCCGCGAGTTGCTCATCCCGATCGACAACAACATCTATCGGCTCGCCTGGCAGTTCGGCATCCTCGACCGCGCCGCCTACGAATGGACCGGCACACCGACGCCCAAAGAATTCAAGCAGACCAAGGAGTTTGCCAAGCCCGTGGCCGTGAAAACCGAAGTGGGTTACCTCAAGCTCGGGAACTTGGAAATTGCCGTGATCCCCGGCGAAATTTACCCCGAACTCGTACTCGGGAAAGTGCAAGACCCCGCCGATCCCGGCGCGGACTTCCCCACGGCCGCGATCGAACCCGCTCTCTACGGCCAGTTGAAGGGCAAGCACAAAATGATCGTCGGCCTCGGCAACGACGAGATTGGATACATCATTCCCAAGCGGCAGTGGGACGAAAAAGCCCCCTTCTGCTACGGCTTGAAGAAGGCCCAATATGGCGAAGGAAACAGCGTCGGACCCGAAGCCGCGCCGATTCTGTGCGAAGCGTTTCGCGATCTCGTGGCGGAGCCCGCAAAGCCGACCTCGCGCACCGCAAAGAAGATCGAGGGCTGGACGGTTCGCGTCGACGATCGACTCTTCGAAGCGCCGAATGTTGAACTCGGCACCCGTGCCTTGCGCTTCCTCGAAGCCAAGCTCAGCGACATCAAGGTGGTCGTGCCCGCAGACAAATTGAAGAAGCTGCAAGCGGTGCCGATCGTTCTCGACCTGACGCACGGCAAGCTCGGGCCGATGCAATACCACCCGAGCGAGGGTTGGCTCAAATCGAACGGATATGCGACGGACCTCGCCAAGTGCGTCCACCTCCCGCGAGCCGCGGATGTCGCCACCAAACGCAACATCAGCGAGCAACCCTGGGTGATCCTGCACGAACTCGCGCACGCCTACCACGACCAAGTACTCGGCTTCGACGAACCGCGGATTCAGGAGGCTTACGAGAAGTTCAAGAAGAGCGGCCGCGGCGAAAAGGCGCTGCTCTTCGACGGGCGGCGCGTGAAGCACTACGGCCTCACGAATCCGATGGAGTTCTTCGCGGAGATGACCGAGGCGTACTTCGGGGCGAACGATTTCTTCCCGTTCAACCGGGGCGAGTTGAAGGACTCGGAACCGGAGATTTTCGAACTGATGTCGAACGTATGGAACTCATCGCCGAAGAAGTGAGGCCTAGTTTTATTGTAGCGTCCGATGAGTCCCTCGGTGATGCAAGGTGTCCTGTGCCCTGTGCTTCAATTTGTCGGTTCGATTTGCCCACACTCGTAAACCGGGTCCATCATGAACGACATTCTCTCCAATCGCATTGATCGCCGGGTCTTTCTCAAGTCGGGTTCCCTGGCGCTCGCGTCGGGGCTCGCCTCCGAGGCAGTCGCGTCCGTTACGCCGAAACTCGATCTCAAATCCGGTGTGGTGGAGAAACTCGCGGTACTTGTTTAGCGCCCCCACTCCGTCCCGCGTTGCGAAACTGGCGCAGCTGAACGCGGCCCGAGTCGCTAGCATCAGGTCATGGACGGAGCCACGTG
>JAYTUG010000443.1:0-18949 GCA_043744695.1 Gemmataceae bacterium | reverse complement strand
GGCAACTCGAGGGCCGCTGGTTCGGCTCCGCGCTCATCGCACGCCGAATCGCCCAGTCCACGCGATCGGATATCGCCCGGTTCAATTCCTTCGGAGCCGGAAACTCGTTGCGAATCTTCTTCATCCAACAATCGAGCGGGTTGGAGTTCGCGAAGGGAACGACACCGGTGATGAGTGCGTAGAGCGTGGCTCCCAGGCTGTAGACGTCGCCCCGAATGTCCACGGTCTTGGCGTTGCGAAATTGTTCGGGGGCCATGTAGTGCGGCGTGCCGAGGCCGCGGCCGGTCTTCGTGAGGTTCAGGTCGTTGTCGACTTCTTTCACGAGCCCCAAGTCGGTGAGCTTCGCGACGCCGTCGAGGTTCACCATCACGTTGTCGGGCTTCACGTCGCGGTGAACGAGTCCTTGCTTGTGGGCCCGCTGCAGGCCTTCGCAGACCTGCGCGATGAGGCCGATGGCCTCGGCTTCCGGCACGGCCCCGGTGCGCTCGATGCGCTGGCCCATCGATTCGCCATCCACGAATTCCATCACGAGAAACGGATGCGGGCCCGCGGCGCTGAACTCGATGGCGCGGACCACATTCGGATGGTCGAGCCCCTTGGCGGCCGCGAATTCGCGCTCGAAGCGCTGGAGGACGACGGGATTGCGCGCAGGCCCAGGCGAGACGACCTTCACGGCGACGATCTCGCCCGTGATGCGGCTTTGGGCTTTGTAAACCGTGCCCATCCCGCCCTCGGCGATCTTCGCCAGCACGTCGTAGTTGCCGAGCTGGGTTGGTTGATCGAGGATGTCCGGGCTCATGGACGCAGGTCTCGGACCGGGAATCGCCCGGGGCAATCGTCGGGGTAGAGTGTCTTATAGTTCAAGTTCGGGTGGAATGCGAGTGCCGAAGGAGGAACGCACCCTCCCCCACCTTGCGCACCTTCTCTCATTTCCGAATTGTGCGGCAGAAGTTGTCGCAAGTCTTGAGCAAATCTGCTTGACCCGCCTCGGACGTCGAGTTATAGCCACCCCGCTTTCTCACATACTCTCTACGCGGGGGCTCGCGGCCCCGGACGACGCAACCGCCCCGGTTCCTCCGTGGCCGCCTGCGATCCGGTTGCCGCACGGACGAATGTCGGGGGATATTCGGGCCGCGCGAGGGGTCTTCAAAGCGAGTTCCTAGCAGGGAGGAAGGAGGCCATGGTGTTTCAGGCGAATAAGTGGAGTTGGAAGCGGATCGCGGCTCGATTGCTGCTGGTCCCCGTGCTGGCCGGGGGGTCGGCCGCCACCGCTCAACAGAAATCGGCGCTCGGAGCCGCACCGACCAAAACCGCAGCCGGCCCGGTGATGACCGCGGCCTCGGGCGGCGAACCGAAAGCCATGCTCAAGGAAGGCCGCAAGGCCCTTACCGAGGGCCGCTACAACGATGCTCAGGACCTCGCCCGACGGGCCGAGGCCAGCAACGTGACGGGCAAGTGGGGCCTCTTCGACGACACGCCGAACGCACTTCTGAAGGACGTGCAGGCGGCGGTACTCAAGGCTCAGAAGGCCGAGGCCGATCAACTCGCGAAGCAAGCCAAGGCGCTCTTCGCGAAGCCGACATCTAGCGATGCCGAGAAGGCCGCGAACCTCGACACGGCGTTGAAGATGGCGCGCCGGGCCGATTCGCTCCACGGTTCCTACTCGGCGTGGGACCTGAGCGACCGCCCGGACAAAATGGTGAAGGACATCGAGGCGGCTCGAACCAGACTGAAGGTGGCCGCCGCGCCGATGATGGTTGCTGGCGTTCCCGGTGGCTCGGGCGTTCGCCCTGCCGTGGATACGAGTATGCCCAACGCCCCGAGCGGCGTGGTACCCGCTGGCGGAATCAAGCCACCGATCACGTCGGGGCCGCTCTCGCCAACTTCCGCCAATGTGAAGCCTGCCGCCAGCGGCGACGCCAAGAAAATCGCCGCCGTCAAGTTGGTCGCCGAGGGGAAGCAACTCTCGAACAAGGGCGACTTCGGCGGCGCGCACGCCAAGTTCACCGAAGCGCAGAAGCTGAACGCCACGTTCGCGGCGAACGAAACCGGTCCCGGCTTCGCCCTGCAAGAACTCAATGCTCGCGGTGCCTCCGCCATCGACGGCCTCATCAAGGACGCCCAGTCCATGATGGGCAAGAAGGACTACGCGAAGGCGGACGCGGCTCTGAACGCCGCGTATGAAATCGCCACGGCGTTGAACCTGTTCCCGCGCCCGATCGAAGAAGCGAAAACCGCCCTTCGCATGGCCACGGACGGCAAGTTCGGCGGAGCCTCGGCCAGCACCGGCCCGGTACTGGGTTCCGAGAGGCTCGTGGCCAGCGTTCCGCCTCCGGTTGCGCCGGTCGCGCCGCCGGGCCTCGCCAGCATCGGCAACCCGATGGCACCGCTGCCGCCGGACAAGCAACTGACCGACGTGCCGCCGATCGCCATGCCGACCGTCGGCAAGACCGGCACCGCAAGCACGGGCAAGATCAGCGGCCAGGAAATGCTCGATCAAGCGAGCCTCGAATTCCGCAAGGGCGACTTCGAGATGGCCTCGCGGCTCGCCCGCCAAGCCTACAACCTCGGCGGCGTTCAAAAGGAAGCCACCGGGCTCCTGAACCAGATCGATGCCGAGGTCTTCGCCACGAAGCAACGCAACGCCGTGAAGTCGTTCGAGGCCGCCGAGGCCGCGTGCAAGAGCCACGACCACGGCCACGCCCTCAGCGTGCTCATCATCATCGACCCCAACCTGCTCACGACCGAGCTGAAGTCGAAGCGGGACGAACTGATCGTGAGTTGCAAGGCGGAAGTGGACAAGTTGAGCGTGAAGCCCGACATGCCGCTGGTCGCCACGGGTGGCACCCAGCCTCCGATGGAAGGCGCTCTCCAACCGATTCCGGGAGTCAATCTGCCTGGCACCGCTCGCGTGGGTGAGGGCAAGAACACCAACCCGGACAGCCTGGCGAATCAGGCCGACGCGATGCGGAAGGTCACCTTCCAGAAGCTTCGCGGCGACGGCTTGAAGGTGCAGACGGATTCGCAGGCCGCCTTCGGCCGGGGCGAAACCGACGTCGCGATTCAGATGCTCATCGACTACACGAACAAGGTTCGCGGGGCGGGGCTCGATACCGCCAGCGTCGCGATGCTGCTGCGGCCCATCGATAGCCGCATGGAAATGTTCAAGGTCATGAAGGGGCAGGCGGACGCGATGTCCCGCATTAACCGCGAGAACCGCGATTCGAAGGAACTCGTCGCCAGTCGCGGCGGCGCGGCCGACGAACAGCGCAAGGCCGAAGTCGTCAAACTCGTTCGCCAGTATCAGGACCTCGTGAAGAAGTCCGACTTCGCTGCGGCCGAACGCGTGGCTATGCAAGCGAAGCAACTCGAACCCGACGACGCCGCCATCGGCACTCTGGCCTACATGGCCAAGGTCAAGCGTCGCCAGCAGGACGTCGAGAAGATCAAGAGCGACAAGGAAGACTTCTTCGTCCGCGGGCTCAACAATGCCGAGAGGGAAGGCCCCACGGTCGATACACAAGACCCGGTTGCCTTCGAGATCAAGCGGACGATGCAGTCTCGGCTTCGCGGCCGCGGCGACGACGCCTACCTCCGCAGCCGGACGCCGGCGGAGTTCCAGATCGAGTTGAACCTCGACAAGCCGATCACGGTCGAGTTCAACCAGACGCCGCTCTCCGAGGTCGTCGAAAGCCTCCGCGAGAAGACGCAGCTTCCATTCTCGTGGGACACCGCGTCCCTCACGGCCGAGCAGGTCAGCACTGCTCTGCCGATCACCGAGAAACTCGGATCGGTCTCGGCTCGCAACGCCCTGCACCTGATCCTGGATAAGGCGGGGCTCAGCTTCGTGATCGAGTACGACACGATCCGCATCACGACGCTAAAGAAGGCCAAGGGCCGGCTCGTGACGAAGGTGTTCTCGGTGGCGGATCTGGTGACGCCGATCCCGAATTTCGCACTGCCGGACTATGCGAACTTCGACAAGCTGATCTCGAAGACGGGCAAGGCGCCGAGCGGGTTCTATCCCGGCGGCGGGGCTCTGCTGCCGACGAACGGCGGCCTCGGTGGCGGCACCCCGGCCGGCCCGCTCGGCGGTGCTCAACTCGGCACCTCCGGCGTCGGCGTCGGTGGCGGAAGCGGTTCGTTGCAGAACAACCCGCTCAACCCGTCGTCCAACCTCGCCTCCGACAGCGGCACCAAGCACGAGCAACTCATGAAGCTCGTGACCGGAATGGTCCGGCCCTTCTCGTGGGATGGCCAGGGCGGACCGGGGCGGATCGAGTACTTCAACATCGGTATGGCACTCGTCGTCAACCAGACCGCGGACGTGATCCGCGAAGTGCAGGACTTGCTCGAAGCCCTTCGCCGGCTTCAAGACCTCGCCGTCGCGGTCGAAGTCCGGATCATCTCGCTGTCGGAAACGTGGTTCGAGCGCATGGGCGTGGACTTCTCGGTAAACGTGAAGACCCACACTACGAAGTTCGAACCGGCCCTGACCTCGGGCCAGTTCCGACCGGAACCGTTCATCAACGACATCAACAACAAGGGTGTCGTGGCCGGGATTTCGCCTGCGGGCAACTTCACCCCAGACCTGGACGTGCCGATCAGGGCGACGAGCTTCAACTACGCCATACCGGGCTTCGGTGGCTTCCCGAATACTCCGGGCGCCAATGGCGGTGTGTCGCTGGGTCTCGCGTTCCTCAACGACATTCAGGTGTACATGTTCATGGAGGCCGCCCAGGGCGACCGCCGCGTGAACGTGATGCAGGCTCCGAAGCTGACCCTGTTCAACGGCCAGACCGCGACGATCACGATCAACGAACTTCAGTTCTTCGTGACGGACGTGCAGGTGTACTCGGTGAACGGGCAGATCGTGTTCATTCCGCAGGTCACGCCATTGCCCGGCCCCGGCGACCCCTTGGGCGGCACCGGCGGTGCGATCAACATCTCGCTGCAAGCGGTGGTGTCCGCGGATCGCCGGTTCGTCCGCATCAACTTGCCGGTCACGTTGGCCGCGCAGACGGGTGCCACGGTTCCGCTGTTCCCGATCACGACGTTCATCACGCCGGTGTTCGAGGGCGGTAGCCAGGGCGTGCCGATCCCATTTACGCAGTTCCTGCAACAGCCCGCGTTCACGACGTTGAACATTCAGACCACGGTGGTCTGCCCGGACGGCGGCACAGTGCTGCTCGGCGGGTTGAAGAAGCTCTCCGAAGGGCGAAACGAGTTCGGCCCTCCGTTCTTGAGCAAGATCCCGTACCTGAACCGGCTGTTCAAGAACGTCGGCATCGGACGCGAAACGCAGCACATCATGATCATGGTGACGCCGCGGATCATCATCAACTCGGAAGAAGAGATCAACCAGACGGAAGGCGGCCCGCTCGGCTCGGGCGGCCCCGGCCGGTAAGGTTCGCGTTCGAGAACAACCAACGGCGCCTCCGGTGAAAACCGGGGGCGTCGTGCGTTTCAACGGTCGGCCGCTTACGGCTTCGCGACTTCCGGTAAGATAATGGGAACTTGGCCGAGAGGAACCTTCATGCAGGCCGTGATCGCGAACATGCCACCGCAGTGGCTGGAGGAGCGAAAGAACTCCGAAGCCGCCCAGTGGGATGAAATGTGGAACGGAGTGCGGCACATGCCGCCGATGCCGAACCGAATGCACCAGCGTTTTGGACGCAATCTTCTCATCCACCTTCAAACGCATTGGGCCGAGCCGCAGGGTTGCCAAGTCGATCAAGAAGTGAACCTGACCACGCCGGAAGACGAATGGCAGTGGACGAAGAATTACCGCATCCCCGATCTCGTCCTGACGACGCCGGATCGCTTCCACATCGATAAAGGCGAGTACATGGTCGGGGCTCCGCTCGTCGTGGTCGAGGTGCGTTCGCCGCGCGACGAGACGTACGAGAAGTTCTCGTTCTATGCCGGGCTCGGCGTTCCGGAGGTCTGGGTCTTCGACCGCGAAACGCGCGAACCCGAGCTCTACGCTCTCGGCCAGGCTTCCTACCAGATCATGGGGCCGAGCGCGGATGGCTGGATTCGCAGCCCGGCCTCGGGCGTCGAATTTCGGCAAGCACTTCCTGGAAAAGTCTGGGTCCGCATTGCCGGCGACGACGCGACCGCCAAAGAACTCGGGGACATGTAAAAGGAGACTTCACCATGCAAGCCGTGATCGCGAACATGCCGCCCAAGTGGGTCGCGGAGAGAAAGAACTCCGAAGCCGCCCAATGGGACGAAATGTGGAACGGAGTACTGCACATGCCGCCGATGGCCAATGGATCGCACCAGGACTTTTCCCTTGCTCTGAGCACCATCATCAAGTGGCGCTGGGCTCGCCCTCTCGGCGGTCTCGTTCGCCAGGAAGTGAACCTGACCACGCCGGAGGACGAAGAGCAGTGGACGCTCAACTACCGCATCCCGGACATCGTGCTCGTCGGCCCGGATGGGCTCCACATCGATAAGAACGAGTACATGGTCGGGGCACCGCTCGTGGTGGTCGAGATTCGCTCGCCTCGCGACGAGACGTACGAGAAGTTTCCGTTCTACGCTGGGCTCGGCGTGCCGGAGGTCTGGGTGTTCGACCGCGATACGAAAGTGCCCGAGGTCCACAGGCTCGGTTCGAGCGCGATTTACGTTCCACTCGCGGCGGATTCGGACGGCTGGTTGAAGAGCCCCGCGACCGACTTTCAGTTCCGCCAAACCCGGCCCGGGAAAGTCTGGATGCGGCTCGGCACCGACGACGCCACGGCCGAGGAACTTCCCGAACGCTGATCGCGCCCGTCCACTCGTCGTAACCGTTCCACTCGACCGCTCGCCGAGCAAGAATCCCGCCTCCCGGAACAAACGGAATCACGTTCGCCATTCTCGCGAACTATGATGCCGCCAAGGGAGATGAAATGCGGGTACTCAACGCGGAACTCGGCGAAGTGACGGGGCTGGCTTTCAGCCCGGATGGTCGGGCCCTCGCCGCGGCCGTCGAAGACCAAGGCGTCTTCCTCTGGAACCTCGACACCGACGACGAACCGCTGCAACTCGACCCTTCCGCTCGCCGCAAAACGCAAACGCTCTACTTCACCCCGGATAACCGCGCCGTGGGTTGGGCCGGCAGCACCGGCTGGAAAGTGTTCGATCGCTCCCGCAAACGCGTGGCCCAACTCAGCCTCGAAGCCGGCGGCAACCTCACCTGGATCACGCAGACGCCCGACGGTTCGCGGGTCGTCTCCGACCACAGCTTCCCCGAGTCGTCGCTCATCGCTTGGCGATCGGTGGACGGCGGCGGTTGGGAACAAGAATGGTCCGTCTCCAAAGCCGACCTCGGCTTCCACAGCACGACCGTCTGCCCGACGGGCCGCCGCGTGGCGACGGTTGCTCGTAGTGCCACGGGCAAGGTGAAATGGGAAACGCCGTTCCGCTTGCAACTCCGCTCCGGCATCTCGGGCCGCGTCGAAGCCTCGTGTCCGTACGCCCACAGTAACTATCCGGGTCAGCTACTCTTCTCGCCGGACGGCGAACGGCTCGTCGGCGTCCACGACATGACGATCATCGTCTGGCCGGTCCCCGATCTGCTCGAACCGCGCTTGCTCCGCAACGATAGCCGTCAGCATTTCACCGCCGCCACGTTCCACCCTACTGGCCGCTACCTCTTCGCCACGAGCAACGACACGACGGTTCACATTTACGACACGCAGTATTGGGAACGCGTGGCTCGCTTCACCTGGAAGCTCGGCCGCCTACGCTCGGTTGCAGTATCCCCTGATGGAACGCTCGCCGCAGCCGGTGGCGACAACGGCGAAGTGCTGGTCTGGGACTTGGAACTGTGAATGTGTCGCTGGATTTCCCATCGCGAAGTCGCAAGTGGCTTCACGGCGAGGCTGGCTGGTTCGATAGAGATTGCGGACTGACAGCTGCCGCCGAACTGACATTCGTGATCAATGAAGTGTCGAGCAGGTCTTGCGAATCGTCCGGTTGAAAGACGTGTACGGTCAGGCCGAGTGGCGAAACGAGCGCGAAATCCCGGGCGTGAACCGGGATCGCACGGCCATCGGCCGTATGAAGTGTGAATGGTCTAAATGGCACGGCTGTAATGTAGTGGCGGATGGCATCAGCAGTCATGAGTTCTCCTCGATGCGACTTACCACTATTTTAACGGCGCATTGCTCAACGGCAACTCCAGCCAACCTCAGAATGCCGCTTTGTAGATGCCGAGAATCTCACCTTCGTTTTGCGGCATCCGCGGGTTCACGCGCATGAGGCGCTTGATCGCGAAGGCCTTCGCCGCGAAGCCGGGCAGCATCTCTTCCTTCACCCCGAGGTCGCGCAATCGCAGCGGAATGCCGATGTCCTCGCGCAGTTTCGTCACGAGGTCGATAGCATCACCAGACGGGTTGCCGAGCAGCGCGGGAATCTTCGCGAGGTTCGCTTTTGCCGCCGGCAGATTGAACGCCATCACATAAGGCAACAGCAGCCCGTTGCCCGCGCCGTGCGACACGTGAACCGCGCCGCCCACCGGATACTCCATCGCATGAACCAGCGCCACGCCAGCGTTCGAGAATGCGAGGCCGCCCAGCGTCGCGGCGAGAGCCATGCCGTCGCGGGCCTCGAGGTCGTTGCCGTCCTTCACGGCGCGCTTCAGAAACTTCCCGACGAGGCCGATCGCCTTCTCGGCCATCGCGTCTGCCATCGGGTTTTTCCCCTGATAAACGCTCCTCTCACCGCTCGGCAGCGGGAACGAATCGTTGTCGCAGGCCGTGAACGCCTCGATGGCGTGCGTGAGGGCGTCGATGCCGCTATCCGCCGTCACCTTCGGCGGGCACGACACCGTGAGCAACGCATCGACCATCGCCACATCGGGCCGCAAGAACGGGCTCAGGCACGAGACTTTGATCCGCTTCTCAGTATCGGTGAACACGGCCGCCGCCGAGACTTCGGACCCGGTGCCCGCGGTGGTCGGCACGCAAATCAGCGGCGTCACCGGGCCGGGCACTCGGCAATCGCCGGTGTAATCGGTCGCGTCCTTACCGTGAGCGAGCACGAGTGCAACGAGCTTGGCGCAGTCCATGTTGCTGCCGCCGCCGAGGCCGAGAACCGCGTCAGGTGCGAAGGCCTTCGCCTTCGCGGTGGCATTGCGGATGATCTCGATCGACGGCTCGGGCTTATCGACCAGGAAGCTCTCCAGCGCGATCCCGGCGGCAGTGAGTTTGGCGGAAACTTTCTCGACGACGCCGGCTTTCACCAGAATCGCGTCGGTGACGATGAAGATGCGCTTCGCCCCGAGGCCGAGCGCCGCATCGGGAAGCTGGTCGATGGAATTGCGGCCGAAGATGAGGCTGCCGGCCGATTGGAAGGTCCAAGTTCGCATGGGGAGTTTCGCGATTCGGGAATCGGGTCAGTTCGTGCGGAGTAATATAGCCAACGAGATTAGCCGCGACGCGGAGTCTTCGGAGCGAAGCGCTACGAGGCGATACGGGGGTTCCCATGAAAATCGGCATCGTCACCATCTCGGATCGCGCCAGCCAGGGCGTCTACGAAGACCGTAGTGGGCCTGCGATACTCGCCTGCCTGCAAGAAATGCTTACGTGCGAATGGGAGCCCGTGCTCCGGCTGATCCCCGACGAGAAGGGCATCATCGAGTTGAACCTGCAAGAACTTTGCGATCAGGAAGGCTGTTGCCTCGTCGTGACGACCGGCGGCACGGGGCCATCCAAACGCGATGTCACGCCCGAGGCGACCGAGGCCGTGTGCGACAAGATGATGCCGGGGTTCGGCGAACTGATGCGGCAAGTCTCGCTCAAAAGCGTGCCGACGGCGATCCTCTCTCGGCAAACGGCCGGGATCCGCGGCCACACGCTCATCATCAACTTGCCCGGCAAACCGGCCGCGATCCGCGAGTGCTTGCTCGCCGTGTTCCCCGCCGTGCCGTATTGCGTCGATCTGATCGAGGGGCCGTTTCTCACGACCAACGAATCCGTGGTGAAGGCGTTTAGACCGAAGTCGGCGTGACGCTCCACCCCTTGCCAGGGGTGGGCTTGCGCACGGGCTACAATGCCGCTGCTTTCCGCGCCTTCTTGGCCTGAATGAACGACCGTACGCACAAGCCCACGAATACGAAGCAGATCAGAATCATCAACTCGGCGGCGACGGCCGAGGGCTTGAGCGGATCAATCGTGCCCGTTTCTTTCAATTGCTTTTGGAGCGGCATAAAGCCGCCGATCGCGCCGACCAGTCCGACGATTGCCGCGAGGTGCATGGCGTGCTTTCGCAAGTTGTCTTTGAAGGCGAGCAAGCCACAAACGGCGAGAACCGCACCCACCGCCGCCGGGATCAGCGCCGTATTGCTCGCTTTGTCGGGATCCTGTCCCGCGAAGCCAACCACGCCCACCACAATCAACAATACCGCAGTGATCAAGGTCGGAACGGCCATCGTTGCTCCTATCGGGTGCCATCGCGAAGCCGCAAGCGGCCAAGCTTTATCGCTGAGTCGTGCCCAATTCGCGCAGCTTCGACTTCAGATACTTCGCCCGCGCCGCGTTGCGCTCCTCACCATCGAGAGGTTGGCCCATCAGCTTCTGCAAGTGGGCCGCCTGCGTGTGGATGAACAACTGGTTCACGGTCGTATGCGGGAGGTCGTCGATCAGGTTCAAGTGAATGCCGAGGCGCACGGCCGAGAGAAGTTCCATCGTCTCCTCGGACGTGATCATGGTCGCACTGCTGAGAGTGCCGATGGCGCGAGCCACGCGGTTCTGCTCGTCCTGTCGGCGTTCCTTGAGTAAGGCTCCTCGGGCTTGTCGCTCGTACTGCAGAATCGTCTGGATCACCTCGCGGATTTCGTTGAGAATTTTCGGCTCGCTTTTGCCGAGCGTCACCTGGTTGGAAATCTGATACAGGTCGCCGAAGGCGCGGCTTCCTTCCCCGTGCAACCCGCGAACCGCGAGGTTGATCTTCTGCAAGGCGCGGAACACTTTGTCGATCTGCTTGGTGAGCCCGAGTGCGGGAAGGTGCAGCATCACGCTGGCGCGCATGCCCGTGCCGACGTTCGTGGGGCAGGCGGTGAGGTACCCGAACTGTTGGTGGAAGGCGTAGGTGAAGCGGGCCTCGATGGCGTCGTCCACGCGGTCGATGTCTTGCCAGGCTTCATCGAGGGCGAAGCCGCTGCGGAGAACCTGAAGCCGAAGGTGGTCTTCCTCGTTCACCATGATGCTGACGGATTCTTGGCCGTCGAAGGCGACGGCTCGGGGGCCGTCGAGTACGGTGGCGAGTTCGCGGCTGATGAGTTGCCGTTCGACGAGGAACTGCCGATCGAGCGCGGAGAGATTCGAAATGTCCAGATATTCGAGCGGGTAGGGCAGTTCCGCCTTCGTGAGGGCTTCCTTGGCCTTGGCCGCGATCTCGGCCTTCTGCTGGTGCGTGGCCCGATTCGTGAACGGAAAATTGACGGCATTTCGGGCGAGGCGAATGCGCGTGGAGACGACCACATCCGACTCGGGGCCGGTGCCGCGGAGCCACTCGCCCAGGTTCGGGAGCAGGCTATCGAGGTTCATCCGTGGCTTCCTTCTGGCGAATCAAATCGCGCAGGCGTGCGGCTTCTTCGTACTTCTCACCCTTGGCGGCGGCCTTCATCTTGCGGCGAAGATCCTTCAATTCCCCATCCCAATTCCGACGGCGAACCGCCGCCGGCAATTTGCCCATGTGCGATTGAGCCCGGTGAATCCGCTCCAATAACGGCTCCAGAGCCGTGCGGAACGCTTCGTAATCGTCTGGGCAACCGAGCCGACCTTCCGCGCGGAACTGTTCATACTTTAGTCCGCACGAGGGGCAGGTCAACGCGAGTGCCTCCGCCCCCGACTGCGGCTGATTCTGAAGCGGGCCGATCAAGAGGCCCAACAGCGCCTTCAAATCCACGTGCGGCGTCGTCTGATCCGGGATCAGGTTGTGCTGCCGGGCACACTTCTCGCACAGGTGAATTTCCTGCTTCGACTTGCTCGCCTTCACGATCTTGGTGAGGTGAACGGTCGCCAGGTTCTCGCAAAA
The DNA here is from genome assembly GCA_043744695.1 of Gemmataceae bacterium. Classification (GTDB taxonomy): domain Bacteria; phylum Planctomycetota; class Planctomycetia; order Gemmatales; family Gemmataceae; genus Urbifossiella. The sequence goes on along the minus strand of JAYTUG010000443.1, from coordinate 6,922 downwards.
TTGACACTTCATAAGGGTCTGAATTCCCTGCCGGTTGCGGCATCGCGAAACAAATGAGAGCGGCCTCGGGTCTAACCTTCCATTTCTCGAATCTTGTCGCGGAGTCGGGCGGCGTCTTCGTATTTCTCGTCGCCCACGACCTGCTGAAGCAGTTTGCGGAGGTTTTGGATTTCGATCTGAGAGCCCGCGGCCTTCTGGGGGCGCTGTGGGGATTTCCCCGTGTGCTTCGTCTCGCCGTGGACGCTTTCCAAAAGAGGGATCAAGTCCGCCTTGAAGGCATCGTAGTCGAACGGGCACCCGAGCCGACCGTTGTTGCGGAATTCGACGAACTTCAGCCCGCACGCCGCGCACTGCTTTTCGCCGAGCGAGTCGGGCTCATCGGATTCCGCGGCTCCTTCGCCTCCCTTCGCCGGCGCGGATTTCTTACCCACTTGCGGTTCGTAAAGGTACTTCTTGGCGCATTCCTCGCAGAGGTGAACTTCCTCGAAGCGATCGTCGCCGAGCACTTCGGTTATGTGCAGAGTGGCCTGTTTCGGGCAGCGCTGGCACTTCATCTCCCGTTCCCTTCACGAGTCGGCAGTCGGCGATTACTCGCATTGTACCCAGATGGGAGTGGAGCAGAAAGGACAACTGCGCGCGCTGCGACTCCTCGATGCCTACAGATTAGGGAATCGGGATCAGGGCACGTCGCCGTTGCGACCGAGGACTGCATCGACGCGGTTCACGCCGGCCGCGACTTCACCCAGTTGATTGCGGTAAATGTCGTCGCCGTTCACGCCCACGTTGGCCGTGGTGGCATAGCGAACGTTGCCGCCGAGGAAGAGGACGTTGTGCCCGAGGCGATGGCCGGAAGTGGGTCCGCCGCCCGGGGCCGCGGAGGTGCAGGGGTAGTCGGCCGCGATGGGGATTAGGTCGTTTTCGGAGTGGGAATTGTTGGAACGCCACTGGCCGAGGACGACGTTGCCGGGCGTGCGGTGGCCGAGGGCGTAGGTGTACGACACTTGCGAGACGGGGTTGTGGGAATCGGGGCGGGTCGCTGCCGCGGGGCAGTTGGCGTGGAAGCCCGGCGGGCACTGCCCGGCATCGGTGAGCGCTTGCACGAAGGTTCCTGCCGTAGGGTAGGCTTCAGTGCCGACTTGCGGGAAGCGGCCATCGTGAGTGTCCGCGTAGCCCGAGAGCCCCTGGTGCAAGGTGCGGAGGTTGTTCTGACACGAGGCGACTTCGTTGGCCTGGCGAACCCGGCCCACGAACGAGAGGCCGAGGCCAATGGCCAGAAACCCGATGCCAAGAGCGACGAGGAACTCGAACCGAAATCGACCGCCGACCGAACGCGTTTCGGCACGATCCGCCGAGTAATACCGCACGGCCATCTCGATTGTCGAGGGCGTGTTCTTATCGATTGGTAGCTGCGGCTCACTCTCGACGAGTTCGCAGGCGAGGCGGGAAATGGTGCGAGTGGCGAGGCTTCGCGGCGGCAACGGCGCTTCGCGATCCACTTCCAGCGGCGCGAACGCGGCCCGCACGCGCTCGACTTCAATCAGTGCGTCCGGGTTGGCCGAGAGGTGGGCTTCCACCGCGACGCGCTCGTCGGCTTCGAGCAGGTTCAGCACGTAGCCGATGCAGTCTTCGTGCGTCATGGTCGCCTCGTTCAGGAACTTGCCGTTGGCGTCGGCGTGCGGGTGGAACTCGCCAGTTCGGCCTTCTCCCATTCCTCGGTCAGTTTGACCAGTGCCGCGTGGAGCCGCGACTTCACCGTGCCGAGCGGAATCTCCAGCGCGTCCGCGATGTCCCGGTACTTCATCCCTTGAAAATACGCCAGGAGGATCACTTCCCGCAAGAGGTCCGGCAGCCTCGCAACGACGTCCCGTACCCGTTCCCGCTGTTCGGCCCGCTCCGCATGATCCGGCGGGCTCTCGTGCGAAGACGGCAGCAGTTCGAACAGCGGCCTCGGCTCTCCGTCGTCGTCCGGGGCGGTCATCAGGTCCGCTCGCCGGTCGGCTCGGCGATTCTGCTTCCGCAGGGCGTCGATGGCCTGGTTCGTGGCGATCGCGTAAAGCCAGGGCCGCGCCGGCCGCCCGGGTTCATAATGCTTAATCTTGCGAAACACGGCCAAAAACGTGGTCTGGAACACGTCGTCCGCGAGGTCGTCGTCGCCCAGATAACGGCGGAGGTAGCCGTAGAGTTCGCGTTCGTAGCGGCGAACGAGCGGGCCGAACACCTCGCGGTCCCCTTCGCGGAGCCGGGCGAGAAGCTGCTCGTCGGAATCCGGTGGTGAGGATGGTTCCGGCACGTTCCCTGAATACCTGTACGTTTGAAGTCCGCCGGTCGTTCGCGCCGGCGGGCGAAAGTTGCTCGAACCGCTGTTGTATCGAACTCGAGCGGCTACGCCTGTCGACCTCGTGGGAGTGTCTGCCGACTTCCTTCAACCGAACGCGAGCAGTAAACCGAACTTCACAACGGGTCGGTTCGGAGCTTATAGTGCCGCGACCATTGCAGCACGGGCGTGGAGGCCGGCGTGAAGATTCGCAATCGACATCTCGTTCGAGCGGCCGGCTGGCTCGGAGCCACCTTCGCACGCATCCTCATTCGCAGCCTTTCGAGCCGCATTCACAGCATCGGACCCGACGTTGGTCTCGGACGCACCCAGCACGCGGATCGCTTCATCTACTCGATTTGGCACGAGAACCTGCTCCTGCCGGCAGCGCTGTACGGCGGCCCGGATCTGGCCGTCCTCATCAGTTCTCATGCCGACGGCCAGATTCTCGGCGGGCTCATTGAGGCGATGGGAATGGAGATGGTTCTCGGCTCCTCGACCCGCGGCGGCGTGGAAGCCGTTCGCCAACTCATTCGGCCCGACGTGAGGTGGAAGAACCTCGCGATCACGACCGACGGCCCGCGCGGTCCGCGCCGCATCGTGCAGCCTGGAGCGATCTACATCGCGTCCCGCACCGGTATGAAACTCGTTCCCGTGGGCATCGGCTACAGTTCGTCGTGGCGTTTGAATAGTTGGGATCGCTTCGCGGTGCCGAAGCCCTGTTCGCGCGCCCGCTGCATTTTGGGCGAACCGATTGCCGTGCTTCCGAGCCTGCGGACTGCGGGCCTCGAGGAGTATCGGCAGCGCGTGCAGGCCGAAATGGATCGGCTCAATATCGCGGCCGAAGAATGGGCCCGCACGGGCCGGTTGAAGCTTCCCGCGGCTCCTTCCGCCAAACCTCTCAAGCTCGCGTCGTGATTCAACCCGTACAACGAACCTCACAGCCCTGGGGATCCCGTTTTGGGTAGCAAGCACGAGCGTCGATACGTGATCCCGCCGCGGTTCTGGGCTTGGGCCGCAGACCGGCGCGTGCTCAACGCAGTCTTTTGGCTCATCGCGTTCGGCACCGCAGTGCATCACCTCCGCAGCGGCCGCGAGTGGCTCGCCAACCAGCCGGACACTCCCGAACACCTTCTTCGACCCTCCCCCGGCGGGCACGGACACACGCAGATCGACTTCGGCGGGCAATGGGTGATGGGCCGCATGTTGGTGCTCGGCCACGGCCGCGAGTTGTACCACCGCCAACGCCAATGGGAAGTCGTGCGGGCTGGGTACCCCGTTTCCGCCGAGACGCCCGTTCAACGAGAAGAATCGATCCTGCCCCGGCATCAACGGAAGTTTCCGCAAACCGATGAAGAACTCGGGCACGACGCGGACCACATGATGTATTGGTTTATGGGGAAGGATTCGCCGAGTTGGAAAACGGTGGGCGGGGCCGCGGCGGCTCCGCTGATCGCGGACCTCTCGGGCAATCCCTTCACGACCATCGTAGCCTGCGAAGCAGCCGCGAGCCATGCGACGCCAGCGATTGTGGCGGAGGTGGAAAAGCCCGAGGTCGGCGGGCCGCTCTATCCCCCGATCCACGCGTTCCTCTACGCTCCCTTCGGGCTCTTCGAGCGTCCCCAAGATGCCTTCTCGTTGTTCCAATTCTTGGCGGTCGGCTTCGCCGTTCTCGCCGGACGCGGTCTTGCGATCCTGACCGGCGATCGAATCTGGTGGTCCGCGGCAACTGTGGGCGTGTTGCTTTATCCGGGTTGCCGCGTGAGCATCGACCTCGGCCAAAACCCAACGCTCTCGCTGTGCATCGTCGTGTGGGGCTGGATCCTGGTGACGCGCCGGCGCGAGTGTCTCGGCGGCGCGGTCTGGGGCCTTTTCGCTTTCAAGCCGGTCTGGGGTCTGGCCTTCTTCCTGGTTCCGCTTCTGATGGGTCGCTGGCGCGTCTGCCTGGCGATGGTGGGAACCGGAGCCGGACTCGCGGCGATCACGCTTCCCATTGTCGGCTTGCAAACGTGGTTCGACTGGTTGAAGGTGGGCGCGGAGGCCGCGGATGTTTACAACCGCAGCCAGAACTGGATCAACCTGAGCCGCGACTTACAGGGCATTCCGCGCCGATTCCTCCACGACTTCACGTTGCCGCTATCGGAACGCGAGACGCCGCTGGCGAAGTGCGTGGCGTGGTCGCTCTGGGGGCTCGTCTTCGTACCGACCGTCCTCATCTATCGGCTTCGCGCGGATCGGAGCAAGACGCTCGGGCTCGGCGTCGCGTTCCTGTTCCTCGGCGCGTGGCTCACGTGCTACCGCTTCATGTATTACGATGTGCTGCTCTCGATCGGGGGGGTCGTGTGCTTGTTCGCGGAACCGTGGAGGCTCTTCCGCACCCGCGTCTTCGGGTTGAACTTCGAGGCGCAGTCGGCGCTAGCGGGAACCGCGATTCTTCCCGTGGCCGCACCGGCACGGCCCTTCGGACCGCGCACGCTCGGTTACGTCAACTCGTTCCCACTCACTGCGATCCTCGGCCTCTTCATTCTGGACAACCTGCTCACGAAATTGGCGGTCGAGGCGACCTTTGGCGTGCTCGGCTGGGGCCGCCCGACGACTTCGCTCGATGGCTCGACGGCGATGTCGAGCCCACGCGTTCGCGCCGATTCTTCGATCTCATATCCCTGGGACACCGTGCTCATTCTCGCCCTCTGGGCCTGGTGCGGCTGGCGCTTGCTACGCGGCGACGAACGACGATGAGCCGGACATTCTTGCGATTCACTTCTTGACTCGCGTGCTTCGATGCCCGATACTGAATTCATCTTGAGACGCAATCTCATTTAGAATTCAGGCTGAGGGCGGTGATGTTGCCCCTGGACATGTTGCGGGCCGGCGAATGGGCCGAAGTCGAGGAAGTGAGCGGCCAGCCCGGATGGGTCGGTCGCCTCGCGGAACTCGGCATTCGCCAAGGTTGCCTGCTTCAGGTGGTGCAGCCGGGCTCGCCGTGCTTGCTGAATGTCTCGGGTTGCCGTCTCTGCCTGCGACCGGCGGACTCTTCGCAGATCATGGTGCGGCCGGTGGCGGGATGACTACCCTCGATCAACTGCGCCCCGGACAGCAAGCCACGGTGCTTTCGCTCGCGGGTGAGCCCGGCCTCGTGCAGCGCCTCTACGAATTGGGCTTGTTTGAAGGTGAAATGATCGAAGTGTTGGCCCTCGCCCCGCTCGGCGACCCGATTGAAATCCGCCTTGGGAATTCCCGCCTCAGCCTCCGCAAAGCCGAAGCCGCCGGCATCGGCGTTCAACTCGTCTGAGCCTCCATGCTGACCAAGACTCTTACCGTGGCACTCGTCGGCAACCCGAACGCCGGGAAGACGACGCTCTTCAACGCCCTTTCCGGGCTGCGCCAACGCATCGGCAACTACCCAGGCGTCACCGTCGAAATGAAGAAGGGGCACTTCACCGCCGGCAGCGTACCCGTCGATCTCATCGACCTACCCGGCACCTACAGCCTCGCCGCGCGAAGTCCCGATGAAATGGTCGCCGTCGATCTACTCCTCGGCCGCCGGCCTGAAGAACCGCGACCCGATGTCGTGCTCTCGATCGTCGATGCGACCAACCTCGATCGGCATCTCTACCTCACGAGCCAGCTTCTCGATCTGGGCGAACCGGTCGTGCTCGCCGTGAACATGATCGATGCCGCGAAGGCGCAGGGCATCACCATCGACTGCGCGAAGTTGAGTGCCGAACTCGGCATCCCGGTCGTTCCCATTCAGGCGAACAAGGGCCTCGGCCTCGACGTTCTCACGAAAACACTGATCGAAGCGGCGGAATCGGGAACGGCTCCGCGTGGCCCTGCCTTCCCCGTGGAGTTCGAGAAGGCGGTCGCGGCGATTCAGACGGAACTCGGCGACGAGGTACCCGCGTTCCTCACCCGCCGATTGCTCCTCGACATCGGCGGCTATGTGGAGCAGTGGCTCGTCGCGAAGCACGGTTCCCAACTGAGACAGCATCTCGATTCCACGCGGCAGCACCTCGCCGCTTCCGGCCATTCTGTCCCCGCGGTGGAGGCCCGCACCCGATTCGGTTGGATTCGGCCGATCGTCGCGGTCGCCGTGACCAAGCCCGCGGTTCGTGCCGTGATGTGGACCGACCGACTGGACTCGGTACTCACGCATCGGGTCTGGGGCACGCTCGTTTTCCTGCTCGTGATGTTCGCGGTCTTCGAGTCGATTTTCGTGCTGGCGAAGCCGTTGATGGATGCGATTAGCGAAGCGCGCGATTACGCGGCCAAGGGCGTGGAAGGTGCGATGGCGGCCGGCCCGCTGCGGGCGTTGATTGCCGACGGCATCATCAAGGGCGTCGGCAGCGTGCTCGTCTTCCTGCCGCAAATCCTGATCCTATTCGGGTTCATCGCCGTGCTGGAAGACTGCGGATACATGGCTCGGGCCGCGTTCCTGATGGACCGCCTCATGTCGAAGTGCGGACTCAGCGGCAAGTCGTTCATCCCGATGCTGTCTTCCGTGGCGTGTGCCGTGCCGGGGATCATGGCGGCCCGCGTGATTGAGAATCGCCGCGATCGGCTGGCGACCATCCTGGTCGCACCGCTCATGAGTTGCTCGGCACGGCT
>JAYTUG010000442.1:0-4865 GCA_043744695.1 Gemmataceae bacterium | reverse complement strand
CATCGAGGTGTTCGGGGCAGGCAAATTGTACGTCCGTGGACTACCATGCCAATATGCAGTTCCTTGGACCTTCCCGGGGGTACCAAATCGGAGAGGAGCCGCTGCGCTCGATAGTGCTTCAATCCGGCCGGAATCGTCCCCATTCTCTCGGCGATCCGCTGCACGTTTACGTCTACGGGAAACGCATCGACGTTCAAACTGTACATGAGGACGCACAAGGCCGATTTCGGACCCATTCCCGGTAGTCCGCTGACGAAGTCGAACGCGCTTTGCTCTTCGAGCGATCTGAGAAATTTCGCGGGGCGCGTTCCTCCGGCTGCGATCAACGCGCGAGCCGTTTTACGGATTTGAGGAGCGCGCTTTCCCGCGAGGCCACCGGCCCTGATGCAGGCGCGAATGTCGCGCACAGGAGCATTCGCAAGATCGGAGAGCTTCGGAAAGGTCGTCCACAGATTTCGGTGAGTCGCACGATATTGGGCATCCGTCGTCTTGGCCGAGAGCAGGATGTAGAAAATCTCCTTCACCGGGTCTCGGAAGTTTCCCAAGTCGGGTACGCCGTACGCTGCCAACAAGCGGTCGGCGACGAGCGAGAGCGTCGCCGTCCACGCCGATGTCCTGCGGGGGCGTTTGCCCAAGAGTCGAGCGGTTGTCGTCATCGAGCCGCCAGCATTCGAAGTTGTGCGCTTCGATATTCTACTGAACGCTGCGAACGGATGCACCGCTTGACATTGCACAAACAGAAGTTACGCTTTCCGCGCCTTTCGTTCTATCCGGAGTCGCGGTTGGTCGGTCGGTCGTTGCCTGAAGGATGGCGAGTCGCGGAGCATGGCCGGTCTGGTCATGCGGGGTGTCGTCCGAGGTACCGGATGCGAGGCGACTTACGGCCGAAACGAAATCGAACACGACCTGTGCGACCGGTCGAAGGTCGCGAAAAGTGCTTGTTTTACAGGCGATTCGAGCGTCGTGACCGGAAATAAATTCTTCAGCCTGAGTGGTCAGGCTCGCCGCAAGCGGCGAGCCTCCGCAATTTTCCACTCACTTCTGGAAGGCTTTGCCGCGCTTGCCCTGAGACTGCATGTAGGCGATCAAGTCGAGGATTTCGTCTTCCGTCAACACGTCCGCCAGGTTTGCCGGCATCGGCGAAACCTTCGATGGCGTGCGGCTCTCGATGTCGTCCTTCTTGATGACCACGCGGTCCGAAGAAAGCGGGTCCGGCTGAACGGAAATCGCCTCCTTCGTGTCTTCCACCACGCGGCCCGTCACCGTCTTGCCGGACACGGTGCGGAAAGTCTCGTTCTGGTACTGATCCGAGAGCGTCTTCGAGGGATCGAGGATCGATTCGAGGATGTCCTTGGCTCCGAAGCGGCTGCCGATGGCCGTGAGGTCGGGGCCGATGGCACCGCCGGACTCGCCGAAGCGATGGCATTTGATGCACTGAGCCGCGGCGTAGGCTTCCTTTCCCTTCTCGAAGTTGCGGCCCCTCTCGACCTTCTCCAACAACGGTAGAACCTCGTCCATCGACCATTTCTTGACGACGGCTCGCGGCTTCACGTCGAAGCTCGGCGTGATGTCCTTGTTGATCGCGACGATCATCGGAGCGAGTTCCTTCTGCTCGGCGCTCGACATGTTTGCAACGGCTTCTCGGAGGAAGTTTTTGAGGAAGTTGTTGAAGCTCGAACCGTTGTCGTACGGGCGACCGGCCTGCTCGAACCAGAGGTTCACTTCAGGCGGCTGCGGTAACTTCTTGCGGTTGGTCCAGTAACCGAGGTACTCCTTGCGTTGGTCGATGGTCCAAGAGCCGATCGGTGCGGTGCGAAGGTGGAACAAGTAATGGAAGAGATCTGGCTGCGTCTTCGCCTCGGCCATCTGTTTGAGCCCCTTCGCCACGATGCCTGGGGCGTTGAGGTAGACGAGCAGTTCGAAGGCTTCGCGGTTGATGGACTCGTTGGAACCGGGGAACAGGGCGTCGAGTTCGCCGATGAGCTTCTTCGCGCCGCCGGCCGGCGGGCCCTGGCGCACGAAACTCACTTGAAGGACGCGGAGCTTTTCGAACTTCTGAGCATCGGTGAGCTTCGCGAACGGAATCGCGTCCAGTGCGGCGAGCAGTTCGGGCTGCGCCTTGGCGTCGCCGGTGCGGGCCAGAGCGAGCAGTCCGGTCAGAGCCGCGGCCGGGTTTTTCTCTTGGAGCACGAGCGTCTTCCATTCCACAACGGGCTGGCTCTCGAGGGCCACGCGGGCGGCGAAGCGGATGGAGCGATCCTCGCTTCCGAGCAGCGGCCAGGCCGTCTCGATGGCCTTGGCGTCCTTCTTGCCGTGGAACGATTCGAGGGTGTGCCGCAGGGTGCGGGCCTCGGCACCGTCCTTGTTGGTCAGTTCCGCCGGTTCGGTGCTCTCGGTGCCGGTGTAGGTCACGCGGTAGAGGGCCGCCTGGGCGTTGCGTCCGCCGATGGTGAAGTACATCGCGCCATCCGAACCGATCACGACATCCGTGAGGTTCAACGGCTTCTTCGGGGCGTCCTTCTTCACCAGCCCGAGCGGGCAGACGAAGTTCTCGAACGTCGCGGAGTAGGTAGAACCCTTCGGCGTCAGGTGAACGGCCATGAGGCGACCGTAGGTCCAGTCGCAGATGAATATGGCCTTCTGGTACTTGGCGGGGAACTTGGCCCCGATGCCGTTGCTGACGCCGGTCGGCGAGCCGAGGCCGATGTTCGCGGTGGGCGGCAGATTATCGGGGTAGTAGTCGGGCCAAACGCCGGTGCCGCTGCGCCAGCCGTGTTCGGAGCCGATGGTACAATGGTTCACGCGCGTGGGCCGATACCAGGGCATGCCCCAGTCCCATTCCATGTCGCTGTCGAAGGTGAAGAGTTCGCCGTCCCCGTTGAAGGCGTGATCGTAGGCGTTGCGGAAGCCGCCGAGGAGGAGTTCGGTGGACTTACCTTCGGGGTCGAGTCGAACGACGTAGCCGCCGGGTGCGTAGATGCCAGCGGCGTGGCCGTTGCCGTCCCACTGCCGCGGCACGACGTGGTCTTCCTGGTAATTCGAATAGGGCGGGTTGGCGGCGAGTGCTTCGGGCAGGCGGGTGTGGTTCCCGTTCATGATGTAGAGCTTGCCGTCCTTGCCCAACGCGATGCCGTGAGGGCCGTGTTCGCCGTTGCCGTCGAACTTCTTGAGGAACTTGACGTCGAACTTGCCGCCGGCGCTCTCGGTGCAGCGGTAGAGCCCGAAGCCCTGCGGCCCGGCCCCGTTGATGTAGAGGCTCTCGTAAGCGTAAAGCAAACCCATGGCCTGCGAGATGGGCAGGTCGAGCTTCTCGACGCCATCGACCTTTCCCTCCTTGATCGTGAGCCGGAGCAGGGGTTGGCCTTGCTGGCCGGAGATAATGAGCTTGCCGGGCTTCTCGGTACACATGTTGATCCACGATCCCTCGGTGGCGGGATCGGCGACGTAGAGCAGTTCGACTTTGAAGCCGGGAGCCACGAGGAGGTCTTCGGGCTGGGCAACGGCCTGTTTCTTGGGGGGCTCTTTTTTCTTGGGCTGGGCGGCGAGCGGGCTGGGCCCAGTGGAGCCGAGCAAGAGTGCGGCCGCCAAGGCAAAGAGTGGTAGGCAGAGGATGCGAGACACAGACGCCTCGGGGTGGGAGGTGGATGGGTGTGAGAAGTTGATTTAGTGCGATGGACGCCGGATGGGTAGAAGCAAACGAATCTGGCCGCTTGCGGCTTCGCGACTCCACTTCCGGCGCTCATTGCGAAGCCGCAAGCGGCGAACGATTGACCGATTCGCGAAGAAATGTCCTTGACGTTCCCCGGTGCCACCCATCTTAATAGGTTGTGGAGTCCTTCCGAACGGATTGCGTTTGCCGGAACTTTCGGACCGGTTCCTGCGTCCAACCGGGATTCACGTCCGTGCCGTTCGGAGCGGTGGCTACCCAATCAGACACCCGAGTCCTTCAGGATGAGCCGATGACGATCTCGCTTTCGCGGTTTCTCCCGCCCGGCCGATTCTCGATCCTGGCCGTCGCGGCGCTCGCGGCCATCGTCTTCTTCCCCGAACTGGCCTCGGCCCAAGACGAAGCACCCGCCCCCGCCGCGTCCAAAAATAAACTCGTTCACATGATCGAGTCGCTGGGCTGGATCTTCGGACCCATCCTGCTCAGCGTCTCGGTCGCCCTCGTGGCTCTGATCGTGCTGCTCGTTTTGGACCTGCGCATGTCCGCGGCGATTCCCGCCGGGTTCGTGGACGAATTTACGGACACGGTGAACAAGCGAAAGTTTAAGGAAGCGTTCGACATGGCCCGAAACGATCCGTCGTTCCTCGGTCGCGTTCTCACGGCTGGCATGGGCCGGCTGCAGTACGGAATCGAAGACGCCCGCGATGCCGCCATGAACACGCTCGAAGCCATCAAGAGCGACAAGGATCAAAAGAACAACTACACGGCCGTGATCGCGAGCCTCGGGCCCATGCTCGGGCTGGTCGGTACGGTGTACGGTATGATCGGAGCGTTCATGGTGCTGGGTCAATCGACCTCGACGCCGAACGCCAGCGCCCTTGCCGAGAACATCTCGCACGCACTGGCCGTGACGCTGGTCGGGATTGCGGTCTCGGTGCCCGCCATTTTCTTCAACGCTTTCTTCCGCAACCGCATCACCAAGGTAACGATGGACGTGGGCCACATCGCGGATGACCTTCTGACGCAGATGTACCACAACTCGAAGAAGCCCGCAACGCCCGGTGCGCCAGGCACAACGCTTCCTCCAATGGGTGGACCTGCCGCGGCGGCACCTGTCGCCCCGCCCGTACGCTGAGGATCGCGAAACCCGGTTTCTGCTTTGGAAACCGGGTTTCTGACCGCCCCAAGAAACCCGGTT
>JAYTUG010000441.1:0-4869 GCA_043744695.1 Gemmataceae bacterium | reverse complement strand
CCTTCGCACGAAATCTTCCCATCGGTCAGACACAAGACGTGGTGCGAGTGCCGGCTGACCATGCTCAGTTCGTGCGAAACGAGCAGCACCGTGACGCCCGAGTTGCGGTTCAGGTCCGCGATCAGGTCGTAGAACTTTTGCTGGCTCTTGAAGTCGATGCCCGCCGCCGGTTCGTCCAACAGCAACAACTCGGGCTGCGGCTCCAGCGCGAGCGCCAAGAGAACGCGCTGCAACTGCCCGCCCGAAAGTACCTCTACCGGCTTGTCGATGTGGTCGATCATGTCGACGCGACCGAGCAACTTGTGAATCGTGTCGTTCGTTGCCTTCGAGATGCCGAGGAAGAGCGGTCGCCGTGAGAGGGCGAGCGCGAGCAAATCCCGGACGGTGAGCGGGAGTCGGGCGTCGAGCGTGAGCTTTTGCGGCACGTAGCCGATGTGCTCGGGTGTGGGCTTGGTGTGATCGTGTCCGCAGTGGAAGCGTACCTCGCCGCGATAGGGGTGCTCGCGAACGAGAGCGCGGAGGAGCGTGGTCTTGCCCGACCCGTTGAGGCCGATGAGTGCGGTGATTTTGCCGCGGGCGATCGACGTGGTGATGCCGTTGAGCACGGCCCGCCCGCCGAGCACCACCTGCAAATCGCGGATGGTGACGAGCGAATCGGGCGGTGCATCGAGCACGGGAAGCGACTTCATTTCATCGCGTCCCGCAGGGCCTCGAGGTTCGCCTTCATCTTCTTCTCGTACCAGTCTTTCGTGAGGGCGTCTGGCGTCACGGTTTCCAACGGATCGAGTTCGACGATGGCGGCATCGGTCAGGCCGTTGCGTTGGAGTTCCTTTAGGATCGTCGCCGCGGAACCGGACGAGCCGTACTGCGGCTCGACCGCGATGAGCCGCACCTTCTTCTCGACGCAGAGTTTCACGAGTGCATTCAACTCGTCGCTGTTCGGTTCCACGCCCGGCTTCTTCTGCACGACGCCCGCGATCTCCAAATCGTAGCTCTTGGCGAAGTAATTCAGCGACTCGTGGAAGGTCACGATCTTGCGGTCCTTCTTGTCCTTGAGTGAGGCCTTCCCGTTGGACTTGATCGCGTTCAACTTCGCCACGTACTCCGCGGCCCGCTTGTCGTAGTTGGCGGCGTTGCCCGAATCGGCCGCCTTGAGTTCGTCGCGAATGCCCTCGGTCATGATGATGGCCATGTCGGGGCTGAGCCAGATGTGCGGATCGTGGCCGTGGTCGTGATCGTGGGCGTGGCCCGCGTGGTGGCATTCGCCCTGCAGGAGTTTATCGTCCGGGATGCGGCTGCCGAGGTCGACGAGGTTGAGCCCCTTGTTGCCGCTGCCGCGCTTCATGGTCTCGGCAAGCGCGTTGTCCAGATCGAGCCCGTTAATGAAGAAGAGGTTCGCTTTGCTGAGCAAGCGGGCTTCGCTGTCGGTGGGGTTGAACTCGTGCGGCCCCGTCGTGGTCATCACGTTTTTGACCTGGGCATCGTCCCCGGCCACGTTCGCCGCGAAGCAGTAGATCGGCGCGAACGAGACGACGACTTTGGGGCCGGATCGCGATTCCCAGGTTCCGTCGCGGCCTCCGCCGCAGCCGAGGCCGAGGAAGGCGAGCGACCCGACAAGAACGACAAGCCAGCGCGTGCTTCGCGAAGTCGACATGGTGGCAACTCGGAAGAGGAATAACTTCGTAAAACCGAATGTGAGTTTAGCAGCGTTCCGTGAGAAGGGCAAGGGAAGGAGTTACTTCGCGTCGAGAACACTGCGCCAGCGGCGGGGCTGCACCGCGAATGCCGTGTTGTAGGTCGCTTCGAGCGGGACCATCACGCAGCCGTCGGGTTCCAGGAACAAGGGCATGTCGGGGAGTGGATCGCCGACAGCGAGAGGTTCGAGGTACGCCCGCGTCAGGCGGTCGCACTCGTAGGCCACGACCGTGAGCGGCTTGTTCGGAGGCAATTGGAACGAATCGTCCGCGATTTCGGACCATATCAGGTCGTGAATCCCCTCGGGATCGCGCGGACCCGGTGGGAACGGATCGACGATCAACAGATGGATGCGTCGTTCGAGGAAGTCGCTGGCTTTGTCCACGAACGTGCGGATAGCGAAGCGGCTCGACTTGTTCCCCGGCGAAACGAGTTCGATCAACGCAACCATCCGATCGCCGCTCACGTGCCGGATTGCGACCGAACTTTTCTTGCGGCGATAGAGTTCCCCCTCGGTCTCGACGAAGATCGTGGATTTCGGTCGAGTCTGAAGAGCGACCGCCGTGCCGCCACCGCTATCCAAATCATCGGGAGTATCGATCTGAAGTGCGAGGGCATCCGGGCGATACCCGGCTGCCACCTGCTCCGGTAGAGCGTAGTAATCTTCCGGAAGTAGGCCCGAGTTAAGCGAGTCGGTAAGTGATGCGATCCAACGAGAGTGGAACGCATGATAGATTCCGTCTTCAACCCGAGTCCAGTCGTGCATTGGCATGGCGGCACCTCTGCCCTCAGTATACCAGTTTGTTCCGCTACCGGATGCCGTCTCGCCCGGTAAGATGAACCGCGAATCGAACTCTTCCGGAGCTACCAGTGAGCAGTGCGACTTTACCCCTCGACGATCGCGACGGCACGATCTGGTTCAACGGCAAACTCGTCCCGTGGCGCGATGCCAAGGTTCACGTGCTCGCGCACAGCCTGCACTACGGGAACTCCGTGTTCGAAGGGGCTCGCATCTACAACGGCAAGGTCTTCAAACTCGCGCAGCACTCGGCTCGCCTGATCCACTCCGCGAAGATGCTCGCCTACGACCTGCCCTATTCGGTGGAAGAACTGGACGCGGCAACGAAGCAGGTCGTGGCCGAGAACGGGCTCGAGTCGGGATACGTGCGGCCGCTCGCCTGGCGCGGCTCCGAGGTCATTGGCGTCTCGGCAATCGGCACCAAAATTCACGTCGCGATCGCGGCCTTCCCCTGGGGGGCCTACTACGAGCAGAAGGCTATCAAGCTCGCTACGAGCCGATGGAAGCGGCCGAGCCCCGAGTGCGCCCCGGCCGGCAGCAAGGCTGCCGGGCTCTACATCATCTGCACGCTCGCCAAAGACGAGGCGCTCGCCGCCGGGTGCCAAGACGCGCTCATGCACGATTACAAAGGCCGGCTCGCGGAAGCCAGCGGCGCCAACCTCTTCCTGCTGATCGACGGCGCACTCCACACGCCGACGACCGAGTGCATCTTGAACGGGATCACGCGGCAAACCGTCATGGAACTCGCACGCAAACGCGGCATCCGGGTGATCGAACGCGAGATCTGGCCCGACGAACTCACCGAGGCCACGGAAGTGTTCCTCACCGGTACCGCCGTCGAGGTTCAAGCCGTGGGTTCGATCGACGCGCGCGAGTACCCGCTCGGCCCGATCACCCTGCAACTGCAATCGGATTACGCGGCGCTGGTGCGCGCATGAAATCCGCGGTCACCATTTCGCTCGTGCCGGAAGCCCGCGGGGGGCCGTTCGTCTTCTGGGACGATCTCGCCGCCGGGTGCCGCAGCGCGCAGGCACTCGGGTTCGATGCCGTCGAAATCTTCCCGCCCGGCCCGGACGCCATCGATGCGAAAGCCCTGCGAAAGCTCCTGAGTGACACCGGGTTGTCAGTCGCGGCGGTGGGCACCGGTGCGGGATGGGTGAAGCACAAACTCACGCTCACGAGCCCGGACGCCGCCATCCGCGCTCAGGCGCTCGCCTTCGTGCAATCGATGATCGACTTCGCGGCCGGCTTCAACGCTCCCGTCATCCTCGGCTCGATGCAAGGACGATGGGGCGAAGGCACCTCGCGCGAAACCGCACTCGATTACCTCGCGGAATCGCTCGATCGTCTCGGCAGCGCAGCCGCGAAGCACCACCTGCCGCTGCTCTACGAGCCGATCAACCGCTACGAGACGAACCTGATCAACAGGCTCGACGACGGCGTGGCACTACTCCAGCGCTTGACCGCGACCAACGTGAAGTTACTGGCCGATCTTTATCACATGAACATTGAGGAAGTGAATCTACCGGCCGCGATTCGTGCCGCGGGTTCGTTCATCGGTCACGTTCACTATGCGGATTCGAATCGCCGCGCCGCGGGGATGGGGCACAGCGACTTCGCGCCAATCATCGGGGCTCTGAAGGACATTGGCTTTACGGGCTACCTCTCGGCGGAAATCCTGCCGCTACCCGATTCGCACTCCGCCGCGAAGCAAACCATCGAATCGTTTCGGAAGTACTTGAAGTAGGATCTGTGCGCGAGTGGATGGGCTCAACCGATCAATCCGTCGTAGTCTGCGTGTGAACCGATCCAAAACCAGGTGACGGTCTCGTCTTGCAACCGCCCCAACGCACGCCAGCCTCGACCGACCCGTACCGAGTAGAGCCCCTCGTGTCCTCGAATCGTTTTGAACCGCAGTCCAGGGTGAGATGGATTCGCCCGCCAGATCCGGTATCCACGCCGCGCCTGCTCCCGCACCTCCTCGGGGAGGCGTGAGAAGCACGCGATGAAGTCTTCGGTGACAACGGAATTATAGGTCATCAAACCCTGCGGCCCGGCAGCGGCCTGAACGAACTTGTTCATTGGCGCGGGCAGCGAGCGCCGTCAACTTTCCAGGCGAGCCAGCGAATGAGACCTCCCATTTACGGTCGTCCTCAATTTCTTCCAGGATAAGCGCCGCAATAGCATCCTGCGATTCGTCTGGAAGCTTACGTGCCTCCGTCATAGCTAAATCGAGCATCGGCGACATCAATGTACCCTTGGAGGTTATAATTCGATGAATGTGATCGTCATCATTTGCCATCATCTCTCAGACTTGCAGCTATTACAAGCTGTTAGGACTCGGCAAAGTGGCAGGGAGGTGATGCGAAGCCGCA
>JAYTUG010000440.1:0-4876 GCA_043744695.1 Gemmataceae bacterium | reverse complement strand
ACCATCAGGGAACCGTCTGGGCTTGGCTCATCGGCCCGTTCATCGACGCCTGGTTGCGTGCGAATCCGGAAGATCGAACTGGAGCGGCGCAGATGCTCGACGGCTTCCGCCAGCACATGAGCGAGGCGTGCATCGGATCGATCAGCGAGGTCTTCGATGCCGAGGCACCTTATACGCCGCGCGGCTGCATCGCGCAGGCCTGGAGCGTCGCGGAAGTGCTTCGATGCCTCGTGAAAACCTCGCCGCACGAATAGTCGCAGGGTTTCGATTGCACGCGGCGAGTTAAAACTCAATTTCGCGCAAGCTGCGCGCTCCCGCACGCAACGGCAACACCACCGCGATCGAGCCGAGCAGCAGCCCGATCGGAACCCCCGCGAACACCCAAATCGATGTTGGAGCCTCCGACACATTGCGAACTCCCTGGGCCAGTTGCGTCACGTGAAATGGCACCACCATGAGCCCGACAATGCACACCAAATACATCAACCCGACCACCATGTTTACGGTGCCGCCAAAGCCGACCACGATCTTCGACGGGTCCGTTTCCTTGAAGTTCGGCAAATACGCACCGAGCCCCACGTTAATGGCACTGAGCCCCAACGCAATGACCGCCACGGCCAACGCATGAAGTGCGACCCCCTCCAGCGGCAAACCAATCAGTAGATCGCTGGCCAGAATCAACGTCTCGGCGATGATCAGCGAACCCGTGGCCGCGAAGGCGAACTTCCCCCGCAGAATCTGATCGCGGCTCACCGGCATCAGCCCCAGAATCCAGAACTTACGCCCCTCCAAACTGATGAGCGGATAAATGAACCGCGACAGCCCCGCGCACAACAGCACCGCCGTGCCGCTGAGATTCATCAGGCTCAACGCATACTTGTCCATGATCGCCAAGTCCGATTTGTAGTACTGACGAAAGTTCGTGGCACCGAGCAACATCAAGGTTCCAAAGAGTATCAAGAGTGCCCATTGAGTGGGGTCGCGGCGAAACGTGCGGAAGTCCTTCACCACGAGAATCCGAGTGGGCCGGTCGAGGTAGCAGACGAGCAATTCCATGATGCGGTCGAGGACGCTGGGTCGGAAGATTTTCTTCCCGCGTCCGCCGCCAGCCTGGCGATCGAACGCCGTGCGGTAGACGCGATTGGCCACCCACGTCGCAAGTACGAACGCGATGAGCCCGTTGCTCCAGACGAGCGCGAGCGGCACGAGGGCTTCCACGATGTCGCCTCGGGCAGCAGCCATGAGCCCGCGCGTCATCCAGTGGCTGGGGGCGAAGCCGCTGCGGATGAGGTCGAACTGGCCGATGAGTTCGTCCAGTTCTTGGCCGTTGTTCAGGAGTGCGTGTCGGGCGGCGTAGCCGATGCGGGCGAGCCAGATGCCGCCGATCGCGAGAAGCCCGAGCGAGAGCAACAGCAGGAACTGTCGGCGATTCCGCGGCATGAACCGAACCAGCAGCAAGCAGAGGATCGCGGAGACGGAACTGGGCAGGAGGACGTAGCCGAGCAGGTACGCGGGCAGCAGCGCGAAGAAGTACCAGGGCACGCCGGCGGTGAGGCCGTAGGCGAGGAAGATCGGCACGCCGAGCACGACGAACGCCCAGGAGCTGAACGCGACCGCGCCCTGAAACTTCGTGGTGAAGATGTGATCGGCCCGCGCCGGCGAACTGAGCAGGAACCGCGCTTCCGGAGCGGTGAACAGGCTGGCGTAGAGGATGATACCGGTCGAGAAGACGAGCATGCCGCCGAGCGTGAAGAAGAGCAGGTCGAAAAGCGTGGAGACGATCGCGCCCTTAAACGGAATCTTGTTCGCGGCCAACTGATTGAACAGATACCAGCCGACGGCAAAGGTGAACGCGGCCACGATCGCACTCGTGAGAATCATCGAGAAGAAGCGAATGCGGCCCGAGTCGAGCGCGACGCGGAAGGCGTTCTTCGCCAGCCGAAGTCGCAGTTGCCGGAAGACGCGGGGTTGTTGCGTGGTCGACATGTTCGTCCCCGTTTCGCGAAATCGTCGCGATGAGTCTTCGACTCCGGGGAAGGGAGTCCGTTTCACGAGAAAATTGGGATGCACTCGGGCCGCCAACGATTAGGATAGCAGGCGAGTCGCTTCGCTTCCGCTTTCCCGGGTGCCGCCGTGATCCGTACGTTCTTCGCCGCGAACCTGTTCGTGGGTACGCTGTTCGTCATCGCGATGAGTGGGGCGACTGGCCAGCAACCGCCCAAGGGGAAGTTCGACCCGCCGGCATCAATGAAGCCCGACGAGGCGACTCTGAAGCTGATCGCGGAGAAGACGGAATTGCTGAGGAAGGCGGTGGCCGAGTTGAAGGAAAAGAAACTGCGCGACGACGTGGTGATCGAAGTTGAGATCTATCTCAAGGCGGCCGAGTACATCGATTTATTCGAGGAGTGGTTCCACAAGGACAGCGGCAATTGGGCGCTGACGACGTTGGATCGCGGACTGGAACGGGCGAAGCAAGCGGGGGGCGGTGAGGCAGTCTGGCGGGACGCGCCCGGCAAGTGGGTTCTTAGGGCGTATCGGTCGAACGTCGATGGGTCGATTCAGCCCTACGCCGTGCTGCTACCGCAAGAATACGGTAAAGATCCGAAGAAGAAGTGGCGACTGGATGTCGTGTTGCACGGCCGCGATTCTTCGTTGACGGAAGCGAAGTTCATCGCGACGCACACCGGGACAGCTCCGAAGAACCTGGACTACGTGCAATTGGAGCCCTACGGGAGGGGAAACAACGCTTACCGATGGGCCGGAGAAACGGATGTACTCGATGCTGCCGGCGACTTTGGCTTGGCAACGGTGGACCGGACGCGGACGGTACTCCGCGGCTTCTCGATGGGAGGTGCCGGCACCTGGCACCTCGGGTTGCATTCCCCGGATCTCTTCTGCGCGATCGGCCCCGGTGCCGGGTTCACCACCACGCATGGCTACATCGCGAACCTCCCTGCTCAGTTGCCCGACTACCAAGAGAAGTGCCTCCGCATCTACGATGCCGATGGCTATGCCGAAAATGCATACAACGTGCCGATCGTGGCCTATTCCGGCGAGAAGGATCCCCAGAAAGCCGCCGCGGACAACATCGAGAAACTGTTGAAGAGTTTCAAGGAGCCCCTCCGCTTTACTCACCTGGTCGCGCCTGGGCTGGAACACAAGATGCCGGCCGAATGGCAGACCCGGGCCGAGGTGGAGTTTCGCAAGTATGCCGAGCAAGGACGGAAACAGCAGCCCGACCGCGTTCGTTTCGTCACGTTCACTCCGCAGTATGGAATCTGCGACTGGCTCACAGTTCACGCACTCGATGCGACATACGCGAAAGCCGTCGTGGACGCGACGCGAACGGGAGATCAGTTCAAGATCACGACGACCAACGTTCGACGACTCATCCTCCAACGCATCGACGAGAAGAAGGTGCCGCGCGTGACGATCGATGGCCAGACTCTCGAACTCGGCCGACTGATTGCCGAAGAAGACTTCCCGGGTTTGATTCTGGAGAAGGAGAACGGGAACTGGGGATACATTCGGAAGCTCGAAGGGCTGGACCGAATCATCAAGCGACCGATCAAGGACGGTTACTGCACAGGCCCGATCGACGATGCCTTCCGGGGGGCGTTCCGCGTCGTGCGGCCTACTGGTGAGGGATGGCACCCTGCTCCCACACAACTTGCCGACTCCCTGAGGGCCGAATTCGCATACACCTGGATCCGGTACTTCCGCGGCCGACTACCCGCAATTGCCGCGAACCAGTACAAGCCCAATACGGCCGTGAATCTCGTCCTCTTCGGCGACCCGGAAAGCAATTCGCTTATCGCCGATTTTCTCCCCAAGCTTCCCATCACCTGGACGAAGGAGAAACTGATTGTGAACGGGGTCGAATACGATCCGAAAACCCACCTGCCGGTCCTGATTTATCCCAATCCCTATGCCATGAACGGTCGCTACGTCGTCCTGAACTCCGGCCACACGTTCAAGGAAGCCGACCTGAAGGGCACCAATGCGCTGCTCTATCCACGGCTCGGCGACTGGGCCGTCATCAAGCCCACACCGACCGCGAAGGATCCTGCCGCTTATGAAGTCGTGGCCGCCGGATTGTTCGATGAGAATTGGCAATTCCCGAAGAAAAAGCCCTGATCGGTCCGGTTCTCGGAATACGCGACAGAATTCGCACGATTTGCTGGAAATTGCAGGGTTTGGAGGGTCAGGCTGCCAAAGTGTGTGTGAGGCGAAGTGGCAATGTGGCAGCCTGACTCACGTTTCGTCGCCGCGGAACATGCCGATGTAACTGTGGTAGCGGCGCGGGCTGATCTGGTTGCGAGCCACGGCCGCCTTGATCGCACAGCCGGTTTCGTGCGTGTGCGTGCAGTCTGGGAACGTGCAGAGCGGCACGAACGGCCGAAATTCGCTGAAGTAACCTTCCACCTCCTCCGGTCGCGTGTCCCAGAGCGCGAGTTGCCTCACGCCGGGCGTATCGACCACCCAGCCGCCGAATTCCAGGCGGATGAGTTGAGCGTAAGTCGTCGTGTGCCGGCCCTTCTGGTTCACGTCGCTCACGGTCTTCACGGAGAGCGCGAGTTCGGGCTGAATCGCGTTGAGCAGCGACGACTTGCCCACGCCGGACTGGCCCGAGAAGACGGTTGCCCGGCCCTTGAGCAGTTCGCGCAATCGCGGTAAGCCGACACCCGTGAGGGCGCTCGTGAGCAGCGTCGGGATTCCGAGTTGCGAGTAGGCTCCGATGAGCGGTTGCAGTTCGATGGAGTCCGCGAGGTCCGCCTTGTTCAAGCAGAGGATCGGCTGAAGTTGGCCCTTCTCGGCCGCCGCGATGTAGCGGTCGATCAGGTGAACCTTGAGGTCGGGTTCGACGAGCGACATG
>JAYTUG010000439.1:0-4880 GCA_043744695.1 Gemmataceae bacterium | reverse complement strand
AACAAATCCTGGGCGATGAGCGTTGCCGGTGCTTTCCAGTTCGAGTGCAACGCCGCCTCCAGATGTTCCTTCACGGGGTAGCCGCCGACGAACCACATGGCTGGGATGTTCTCGCGCACCACGTCCGCGAACGGGATCACCGAACCTTGGAAGTGCTGGAGCACCGCTTCCACGCCCTTGCGATTGGGGCACTTCTCGGCGCGAATCGTGAACTTCGTCGGTTCGACCGCGTGGCCCTTCACGTCTTTCGGATAGCGGTCGTCTTCACCGATGACGGGTACCGGGCCGAGCACGAGGCGAGCGGGTTTCGCGTTGCGCGTGAATGCCAGCGCGAAGAGGAACGCTTCCTCGACCGTGAGGAACGGCGAGAGCACGACCGTGAGTTTTACGGCTGCTTCGAGTTCCTTCTTCAAGAGCGGCGCGACCTGCGTCCAGGTCGCGGGGCGGAAGCGGCCATCGAACTTGATCAGCGGTTGCGTGAAGCGCTCGCCGGAGTTGGCGTAGTGGTAGCCGTACCGGCCGTCGTCGCACATCCAGAAGCCCTTGGCCTCGGACTTCTCGTTCTCCCGCGGCCGCAGGCGATAGACGATGTCCTTGTTTGCGTCGGTGTGCGTGGTACATCCGGTACTGCACCCGGCACACACGCCGTCGGTCGTCTTCAAATACCAGACGCGCTGCTTGTAGAGGAAGTCCTTGCTGCCGAGGGCGCCGACGGGGCAGAGATCGACCACGTTGCCGGACAGTTTGTTATCGAGGGGCCGACCGGGGAAGACGTCGATTTCCTCGTGGTGCCCGCGGCCCACCACGGCGAGTTCCGACGTGCCGCTAATCTCGCGCGTGAAACGCACGCACCGCGTACACATGATGCAGCGATCCGTAAACAGCGTGATCTTGGAACTGAGTTCGGGCTTGTTCGGAGGCGTATTCTTGTCGTCCACCATCCGCGATTCGGAGCGGCCGTAGTTGAAGCTGTAGTCCTGAAGTTTGCACTCGCCGGCTTTATCGCACACGGGGCAATCGAGCGGGTGGTTGATGAGCAGGCCTTCGAGCGTGTCGGCTTGTGCTTTCTTCGCGCGTTCGCCGGGCTGGCCGCCTTTGGTGTAATCCGCGGGGTAGTTCAGTTGCGGGATCGCGGCTTCGCGCTTGTCGTAGTCGCCGGTGACGATCACGGAGCCGTCCTTCACGGGCGTCTGGCAGCCGGGCACAACCTTGGGCTGCATCGCGACGGTGCCGTCCGGCTTGCGCTCCCCGACTTCGACGAGGCACATCCGGCACGACGCCACGACCGATAGCGCCTCGTGGTAGCAGTAGTGGGGAATGAAGACGCCGGCGCGATCCGCGGCCTGGATGCAGTTCAGCTTCCCGATACCGATCTCGACTGGCGCATCGTTCACGAAAACAGTTGGCATGAAGCAAACCCTGGGTAGTCCGCACTCTCCGAGTGCGGTGCGCTGCAGGAACCGATAGCGACACACTAAAATCGTTGCGGTCGGACCGCACTCGGAGAGTGCGGACTACCAAAGGGAATCACTTCGACATCTTCACCATGGACATCTGCTGTTCGAGGCTCTGTTTGAGGTCGGCCGGGCTCATTTCGTTCACGCCCTGCTGAGTGACGACGTAGTGGTTGCCGTTGCGCTGCGGGTATTGGGAATAGGCCCAGACGCCGTCGCCGTTCTTGGTGCCCGTAAGGATCACGACCTCTTCGGTGAGCAGCGGGAGGAGTTGCCGATTCTGCTTCGCCTCCTGCATGATCTCGTTGACATCGGGAACGCGGTTGTCCAGTTGGAACGTCTGAAACATGCTCAGGTGGAGCTGCTTCATCTGCGCGTTGTTGATGGTGCGGGCGGCGGCCATTCGCGGCGACTGAATCGCACCTTCGCCGCCCTTCACCGTCAGGTTCCCGCTCTGGTTCGGGTTCACCGGGTTGCTACCGCTCGCGCTCGACACGAACTTCGGATCCGAGCCAGCGGGCGAACCGGAGGGCGGCGTCGTCGATCCAGCAGCGGGCGGGGGCGTGCTATCCCCGCCGGGTTCTTTCGCTGGCTTCTTGCCGCATCCCAGCGCGACAATCGCCATCAGCATTACCATGAACAAATGCGCTCGCATGATTGCTCCCGGTCAGGTGTCGATCAACGGGTCACGAACGGTTTCAATTGCTCGGCCGACAGCATCTGGGCCGGGTAGTACTTCACACCGGAGGCGTATCCGCCCTTGGTCGGCGCGTCTTTCTCGTAAGCCCAGACCGCGTCGGTCCGCATCGCTCCATAGCGGATCACGTAGCGACCGGAACGGAGTGCGACCATACCTTCCGGATAGACATTGGCCAGAGGGCTGGCCGCGACCGCCGCTTCGTTCGCGGCCACCTGATCGCCCGAGTCGACCGAGTTCAGGATGGTGTAGATCGTACTCAACTCGTTGATCCGATCCCGGTCCCGCGCGATGCGATCCGAGTCCTTCTTCTGTTCTGCCCACATCGTGTCGGTTCGAGCTTTCTCCTTCGCTTTTTCCTCCTCCGTCTCGACGCGAGGAGCAGCCATAAAGATGAACGTGGAAACTTTATCGCCAGCGAAAGTCACCGTGAGTTTGCCCTTCGGGGTCGTCCAGGCGTACTGGCCGCCACCCACCGATTGTCCGGAGCCCAGCAGTGCCTCGACCTCCGCCTTCGCCATTCCCGGCTTCACCTGCTGGGCCTTCTCGTCGGAGACCTTCGTGCCGATTCCAAAATCCAGGATGCCCGGCCCGGCCTTCTCGTCGGTTGCCTTTTTCCCACAACCGATCGCGACGAACACCATCAGCACCCAGACGAACAGCGGCTTCCTCACGATGACACCTCGGGAGAATGAGTCTGCTAGTGAACCAGTTGCAGGGCCTTCGCGTAGCGGCTCTTCTCGCCGCTCTTGATGGCCGCTTCAAACTCGTCGCGGAACTTGCGGATGGCGGTCTTCACGGGCCAACCAGCGCCGTCCGCCAAACCGCAGATCGTGGTGCCCGGCATGATGCCGATGCGGTCCGCCACATCGATGAGAATATCGAGGTCTTCCCGGCGGCCTTGCCCGCGGCGAAAGCGTTCCGTAATTTTGAACATCCAGCCGGTCCCCTCGCGGCACGGCGTACACTGCCCGCAACTCTCGTGCGCGAAGAATCTACAGACGTTGTGCAGCACGTCCACCATGCTCGTCTGATCGTCGATGACCGTGATGGCCGCGGTGCCGAGCCCGAGGCATCCGACGCGGGCGGGGCCGTTGAAATCGAGTGGGATGTCGTACTCGGTCAGGTCGCTGTCCTTGAGTTTCGTGTGTACGTTCACGAAGCCCATACTGAGTCCGCCGGGGTTCACGGCCTTCGCCTGGCGATTCTTCCAGACGCCGCCGCCGTGCTTCTCGACCAGTTCGCGAATCGTGACGCCCATCGGAAGCTCGACGCACTTCGGTTCGTTCACGTGACCAGCAATCGTGTATAGCTTCGGCCCGTAGCTGCCGGCATCGCGCGGGTTCTTCGGATCGGGCGGAACGCCGAGCGATTGGAACCATTCTCTGCCGCGCTTCACGACCTGCGTAACGCAAGCGAGCGTCTCGACGTTGTTCACGATGGTCGGTTTGCGGAAGGCCCCTTCGATTGCGGGGAACGGCGGCTTGATCCGGGGCCAGGCCCGCTTCCCTTCCAGGCTCTCGATCAGGCCCGTCTCTTCACCGCAGATGTAGGCCCCGGCCCCCCGATGCAGCACGATGTCCAGGCTGAAGCCGCTGCCGAGGATGTTCGACCCGAGCCGACCCGCGGCATAAAGCTCGTCGAGCGCCTGGTTCAAGCAGCGGTAGGCGTCGCCGTATTCGTAGCGAACGTAGAAGAAGGCCTTCGAGGACTTAATGGCGTAGCAGGCGAGCATCACGCCTTCGAGCACCTGATGCGGATCCTTCTCCATCAGGATGCGGTTGTTGTACGTACACGGTTCCGATTCATCGGCATTGACGCAGAGGTAAATCGGCCCCGGATGATCCTTCGGCAAGAAGGTCCACTTCAGGCCGCAAGGGAATCCCGCGCCGCCGCGCCCGCGGAGGCCCGAATCTTTCACCTGGGCAATGACCTGATCGGGCTTGAGGTCCTTGAGAGCGCGCTCGAAGGTGGCGTAGCCGCCGTCCGCGCGGTAGCCCTCGAGCCGATTGCTGTTCGGCTTGTGGATGCGGGCCAGAAGTACGGGTTCAAAAGGCATGGTTTCATTCCGACAGTTGAGGCTCATTCGCTAAAGGTTGCCCGCCGGCTGGTATGCCATTTCGGTAATGATGATGACCGGTGTAAGCCGAACTAAATCGCTGAATGAAAGTGGAGGTTGTTTGGTAGTCCTTCGTGGGCTGCCAATATCCCTTCGCAATCACCCATTCGTAAACCGGCGCATCAATCGGATACCAAGTCAGCACTCCACTCAACTGGTGCTTGCCGATCCATTCCTCCGCCTTTTCAACTGTGCTAAATACGGCCGCAGGGAAGCATGCCCCTTCCCCATCGAAAACCCAAACTCCGGCTTCCTCCAGCGGCGTCACTTTTGCAACTCCACAATGAGCCCGTCAGCCTTCTCGTGCGTCACGTTCATCACATGGACATCATTCTTTAAGCAGGCCGGGGCACCGTCGCAGGCCCCGATGCACTCGGCGAACTCCAGCGTGATCCGACCATCCGGCGTCGTCTGGCCACAGGAAACGCCGAGCTTCGCCTCGCAGTGATCGATCAGATCGTAGGCACCCCGCAGCATGCACGCCAACCCGCGGCATACCCACAACCGCGTCTGGCCGAGCCTCTCGCCTTCACCCTTGAAGAACTCGTAGAAGGACATCGCGTCCAACACTTCGGACGGATGCAGTTCGAGAATCTCGGCAATCTCGACG
>JAYTUG010000438.1:0-19037 GCA_043744695.1 Gemmataceae bacterium | reverse complement strand
GGGAGCGGATGAAGTATGCGGAGTATCGCCGGTCGGGATTGCCGATGGTGTCGAGTTATGTGGAGTCGGCGGTGAAGCAGTTCAATTATCGGGTGAAGGGGAGCGAGAAGTTTTGGACGGAGGCGGGCGCGGAGGAGATGCTGCAGTTGCGGGCGGACCTGCTCAGCAGCAACGAACCGTTGGCGGCATTTTGGGAACGCCGGGCCGTCAACGAGTCCGGACAGCACCGCTACCGAATGGCGGCGTAATACAAACCATGTACCGCACCCCCCATGTGCCTCTTGAAGTAGGCATGGGTGGCACCGGCTTCCAGCCGGTGCAGCAACAGGAGAAGCTTCTCATGAGACCCGGGCTGTTGACGCGCTCCGGGTAGAAGCCAGACCCACCAACACCGGCTGGAAGCCGGTGCCACCCAGAACGCCGGCTGGAAGCCGGTGCCACCCAGAACCAATTGCCTACTTCGAGAGGCACACCCCAAGCGGGTGCAGTCCCGTAGATGTCCTTACTTTCCGTTCCGTCCGAGCCGGCGACCACCCACGGCACGGCCTCGTGGGCGTGCCCGTTTGGCGTACCGCTCCGCTCGGCCGTCCTCGCTCAAGATCGCCGCGCGAACCTGAAGCATCGACTCGGCCCCTCCGCTCACCCAAAACTTCTCCGTCCCCTTCACACGCCGATTCAATTGCTTGATCGCACTCTCCACCGGCGCGCTGCTGATCGGCAACCCCCGCCGCCGATACTCCGCGTAGTTCATCTTGCCCTGCGCGTTCGTCACATAACCCACGGTCGCGGCCGCCACCTTCCGCGGATCGTTGTCCTTGGCATCGGGCGGCGGTTCGCCCAACCGGGCGGACACCCGCTTCAAATCGGCCAGCAGCAACGCCACCTGACCCGCCCACGCCCATCGCAACCAACGCTCGTACACCGCCCAACTCGTCTCCCCGGCGTCCGCGCCGATTTGGGCCGTCTCGTAGAGGTAGCTCAGCAGATGAATGAAATCCAGAATGCCGACGAACCCCCACGGCAGCAGGTGCATCGCGAACAGGCTCCAATTCCAGTTCGAACCGTCGCACACGCAGGCCTTGCGGCTGGCCTCGTTCAAGCGGCGCCGCTGGACCTCGGCCGCGACGTGGTAGCCGAACGTGTCGCTGTTCGAAAGCGAAGCCACCACCGTTCGCACCAATTTCTTGGGCCCCTTGCGGCGACGCGACCGAGCGCGACGCGATCGCGGCGGCTTCTCCGCCGCGGCAGGCGATGCGCGACGACTGCCCGAGCTGTTCCGGCTCTTGATCTCGGCCGCCAAGCGGGCCACGGTCGCGGTTTCCAGGAACTTCGTCGGCGGATCGGGTTGCGGATCGACGGCCCGTTCCGTCGAATCGAGCGTGAGGCAGCAGGCCACTTTGGTTTCGCGCCAGTGGCGGCCGGTCACGCCCCGACCGGCCTCTTCGGCCCGCGCTTGGAGTCGGCCTCCGTCCAGCATGACGGCGGCCGCTTTCGGAGCCGTCGCAACTGTCGGCGGCGGCAAGCGCGAATCGCGAAAGGCTCGCACGTCGGCATCCCGCGCGTCCGCCCACTCGTGGCCGACGCGCTCGCACAGTCGCCGAACGTGCGTGGGACTGATGGCGATGCCGGCCAACTCCTTGAGGTCGTGGCTGGCTTCCGCGAACGAAGCGGCCTTGCCCGCCCGATGAACGACCATCCTGACAATCGACGGGTTAAAGCCCTCTTGCGTCAGTTGCAACTGTTCGTCGAGGGGGGAAAAACACGACCCGACAGGTCGTGCAACGCCATTTTTCTCGGGCCAGTTCGATGGGCCCGGCCCGGGTGGTCAAGACCCGCCGGGCGAGCGGGTCGCCGGGTTTTTTCACCCGGCGAGCGGGTCGCTGACACTGGGGGCACGAAGGGGCTTCGACGGGGCGGGCGTCGGCTGCGGATTGCACGCGCTGTTCCAGAAGCCACGACTCCAGATCGCGCGTCAGTTGCGAGGTCTGTTCCTCGATGCGGTCGAAGGCGGGCAGGGGCACCGAGGTGTCTTCGGGAAACAGGCGGTTGAAAATGGCGTCGACGTGCTCGTGCAACTCGCGGTGGATGTCGTCGCGGTTCGACGGCGGGAGTGGGGTCGTCATAGCTGATTCCTTCAGAGGGACGCAGGAAACCTGTCCATCCTGCTTACAGCTCAGAATACACCAGCCTCCAGCTCGCATCTACGGGACTGCACCCGGCGGGAAACGCACTCTGGGAATCGCGACGGACCTGGAGTACACTTGAAAAGCGTTTCGCACACGAGGCCAGTTCATGCTCTCCATTCTCGGCGACGGCGTTCGACTCTGCGACGGCATCACCCGCCGCGAATCGCTCCGCATCGGCGGGCTCGGCTTCACCGGACTCATGCTCCCGCGTTTGCTGCAAGCCCGCGACACCCGCACAACCCAAGATCATTTCGGCCGTGCGAAGTCGTGCATCGTGATCTTCAACTACGGCGGGCCGTCGCACCTCGAAACGCTGGACCTCAAGCCCGACGCACCGACCGAGGTTCGCGGCGAGTTCAAACCGGTCGCCACCTCGGTACCCGGCGTCTCGATCTCCGAACATCTGCCGCGGCTGGGCAAGCTCGCTCACGAGTACGCCATCGTTCGCTCGATGACGCACCGCGACAACGACCACGCGATCGGAGCCTACCTCGCGCTCACCGGGCACCACCATCCGAAGAACGCCATTCTTGGGATCGAGCCACCCGCGACGCCGCTGGACATGCCTTCGATCGGCTCCGTGGTCGGCAAGTTGCGGCCCGCGAAGCAGCCCGTGTTCCCTTACGTCACGCTCGGCGAGCTTCGGCATTTGGGGAACTTCGACAGCCTCGGTTCGAACGCCGGGTGCATTGGCAAAGCCTTCGACTCGTTCAACGTTCCGTTCAATCGGCCACTCAACGGCACGCTCGATTTGCGCGGCGTCGCCGACGTGATGGGCGATGTGAACAGCGCGCAGCTCGGAGGCAGAAGACGCCTGCTCGACGACATGAACCGCGCCGCTCCCTCGCTCAGCGCCGCCTCCGAGGTGCGCGACCTGGACAACGCTTCGCGCCGCGCCTTCGACCTGCTCGCATCCCCCGCCACCCGCAATGCCTTCGATCTCTCCAAGGAGCCGAGCAAGGTCCGCGAAGCTTATGGAACGATTCCGTTCGCCCGCAACTGCCTGCTCGCCCGGCGGCTCGTCGAAGCCGGCGTGCCCCTCGTCACGGTCTACTCCTTCGGCAACCGCGACTGGGATACGCACGCGGACAACTGCAGGATTCTCAAACGGTCGCTCCTCACGCCGACCGATCGAGGCGTCTCCGCTTTGCTCGAAGACCTGAAGATGCGCGGGCTGCTCGATGAGACGCTCGTGGTCTGGATGGGCGACATGGGCCGCACGCCGCGCATTAATAAGGACGCGGGCCGCGATCACTGGTCGTTCTGCTATTCGGTTCTGATGGCGGGCGGCGGCATTCGCGGCGGCCAGGTGTACGGTTCATCCGATCGCCTCGCCGCCTATCCGTCCACGAATCCGGTTAGCCCGGCGGACCTCGCCGCCACGATCTTCCACCTGCTCGGCATCGACCCGCGCACCGAGATCACCGATCAGCAAGCCCGCCCGTTCGTGGCCAGCACCGGCACTCCGATCAAAGCATTGATGGGTTGAATCGTAAGCTGGGAAGAATGCCTGCTCGCGTCAGAAAAGTGGAGGCGAACATGACGATCTCTGGCACAGTGGTGAATGGTGCGGTGGTACCCGATGCGGGAACGCATCTGCCGGAAGGGGCTCGCATCCAGATGACGTTCGTGGATTCGGAACAAATCGAGTCGGAAATGGATGGCTGGTCCAATCCCGTCGATTCGACCCTTCCACCGAGCCATCCGATGGCCCCTTGTAACCGCGAAGTGGAAATCGCGATCGTGCGCGAGTCGATCGAATCCGTGAAGAATGGCGAAGTTGGCACTCCTCTTCGCCGAGCGTTTGAAGAGCTTTCGAGGAAGCATGGCCTCGGCCCGCTTCCGCAGGAGTAAAGTGTGGAACGCACGCTCGAACTCACACGACGAGCCTACGCGGACATCGATCTGTTGTTTGCATTCGTCAAAGAGCGTTCCGGAGTTGCCGCAGCGGAGAGTTGGCGAGATGCCCTTTATGCGCGGCTCGTAAAATTGGGGCAGATGCCAGAAGCATGGCCGCACGTCGATGAGCCGGGCCTAGCCGAGCTCGATGTGCGCGAGTTCCTCTTCCGACGCTGGCGCCACGTTTACCGCATCTGGTATCGAATCGATGGAAGCGTCGTACGGATTCACCGGGTGCGGCACGCATCGCAGGACGGATTGAGCGCAGAAGATCTTTGAATCGTACCGAAGGGCCTCGCAATTTCGAACACCAAGAGAAACCACAATGTTCGCACGCCGTTCGTTCATCTTGCTCGCGTTCTTCGCACTGATCCCGGCCTTCTCCCCGGCCCAGGATCTTCCGTTCGCCGGCATCAAGCCCGCGATGCAGAAGTTCGTCGACGACGGCGACCTCGCCGGTGCCGTGACGCTCGTCGGCAACAAAGACGGCATCCTGAATCACGAAGCCGTCGGTCAGCGCGACCTCGCCGACCAATCGCCCATGCAGAAGGGCACGCTCTTCCGCATTGCCTCGATGACGAAGCCGATCACGGCCATCGCCATCATGATTCTCGTGGACGAAGGGAAGCTCAGCCCGGACGACGACGTGGCGAAGCACCTGCCCGAGTTCGCGAATGTCTCGCTTACAGGCGATAAGAAGCCGAGCCGGCCGCTCAAGATTCGCGACCTGCTCACGCACACGGGCGGCTTGTCGAACTATCCCAAGGAGTTCTCCGAGATTTATATGAAGCGCGATCGCACGCTGGCCGAAACCTCAAAGGCCGTCGCAACTCAACCGCTGCAATTCGAGCCGGGCAGCAAGTGGGCCTACTGCAACTCCGGCATCGACACGCTCGGCCGCATCGTCGAAGTCGTCTCCGGCGAATCGTTCGAGGGCTTTCTCCAGAAGCGCGTCTTCGACCCGCTGCGAATGAAGGACACCGCGTTCTACCCGTCGCCCGAGCAGATGAAGCGACTGGCGAAGACTTACAACAAGAAGGACGGCAAGCTCGTCCTCGATATGAACTTGATCGGGCTACCCGAGAAGCCGACGTTCCCGATCCCGGCGGGCGGCCTCGTTTCGTGCGGCTCCGACCTCGCCGAGCTTTATCGGATGATGCTGAACAAGGGCGAACTCAACGGCAAGCGCATCCTCAGCGAGAAGGCCGTCGCCGAGATGACTCGTACTCAAACCGGCGACATCGCGACCGGCTTCGTTCCCGGCATGAGCTTCGGCTACGGCTGGGCCGTGGTGAAGGAACCGAAGGGTGTGACCGCGATGATGAATGCTGGCACTTACGGCCACGGCGGGGCCTTCGGCACGCAGGGCTGGATCGACCCGAAGCAGGATTTGTTCGTGATCTTGCTGATTCAGCGAACCGGTTTGTCGAACGCCGACGCTTCGCCGATGCGGCAGAAGTTGCAGGAACTGGCCGTGAAGAAGTGATCCCTTGAGGAGGCGGCCGTGCCCACCGCGCTCCCAGGAAAATGCAACGGCCCGCCGGGGTTCCGGCGGGCCGCTTCGCTTCGCATTCCGATTTAGCGACGCCGCACGGGTTGCGACGACGGCATCACCGGAGTGTTGTAGCTCCGGTATTGCGTGGACGAAAACGAACTCGGCAGCGGCAGCGCACTGCGACCCGGCTGAACCGGCGTCGAAATCGTCCTGCGGGTTCCGAACAGATTGTTGATCGTTTTCACGTAGCCATCTTTCTCGAGGGCACCGGCCGCCGTGTTCCCAACGAGCTTGATCGTCGCGGCCGAAAGATCGGCAGCCGCCCGGCTCGGCTTCACCACCAACTGGTTCGTGTCGATCGGCTTGAACACGATGTCTGCGGCGCTCGCCGGCCCCGCGACGACGATCGTCAGCGCGGTTGCGGCCCAGACCAGATGCTTCATGCGGTCCCCCTTTCCGGACGTCGCGCCCCGGCCAGCGGCCCCGAACCGCTCACCCCCGCGCAACCCCGACGGCTCTTCCTGTGAATGTCGGGGACCATACCGTGCCGTAAAAGCGTGTCAAGCAAAATTCGCGACAAAACGCAAACGCGAGAAGCTTCGCAGAGTTTCCGCCGATGCGGAGTTCAGGCCATCCCTATCGCCCCGATGTTCCGTAGACATCTAGAATACCCATGCGACCGCGAAGGGTTTCGCCACCGCTCCCCGATCCCCGAGAGTGTTATGCCGGAGAAAGTCGTCATCATCGGTTCTGG
This sequence comes from Gemmataceae bacterium, assembly GCA_043744695.1. Taxonomy (GTDB): domain Bacteria; phylum Planctomycetota; class Planctomycetia; order Gemmatales; family Gemmataceae; genus Urbifossiella. The sequence continues at coordinate 12,703 of JAYTUG010000438.1, read as the reverse complement.
GCCGGCCGCCTGGACCGCGGCCATCTACGCCGCCCGGGCTACGCTCGAACCGCTCGTCTTCCAGGGCAATCCGTTCGACGACAAGAACCGCCAGAACGGCACCATGCCACTGGGCCAACTCGCCCTCACCACCGAGGTCGAGAACTTCCCCTCGTGGCCGGCCGGCGACACCCGCCAGTACCTCAAGACCGCCCTCAAGCCCGACGACACCGACTTCCCCTACTGGGTGTCGGACGACAAACCGCAGCCCACGCACGGCATCAACGGCCCCGAACTCGTCGCCCTCATGCGGCAACAAGCCAAGCAGTTCGGCACCCGCATCGAATCCAAGGACGTGGTGAAGGTCGATCTCACGAAGAGGCCCTTCACCATCACGGCTCACGACGGCCAGACGGTTGAAACACTCTCGCTGATCGTGGCGACGGGTGCCCGGGCGAACTACCTCGGCTTGCCGAGCGAAGACCGATTCAAGAACAAGGGCGTCTCGGCGTGCGCGGTGTGCGATGGCTTCTTGCCGCGGTTCCGCAACAAGCCGATCGTCGTGGTCGGCGGCGGCGACTCGGCCGTCGAAGAATCCAGCTACCTCACGAAATTCTCGAGCCAGGTGCATCTGCTGGTTCGCCGCGACTCGCTTCGCGCTTCCAAGATCATGGCCGATCGCGCCAAGAAGAACGAGAAGATCGACATTCGTTGGAACCACGAACTCGAGGAAGTGCTCGGCGACGACAAGCAGGGCGTGACCGCGATCCGCGTGAAGAACAACAAGACGAACGCGATCGAGGAACTGCCTGCCGCTGGGTTGTTCCTGGCCATCGGCCACACGCCGAACGTCGGCTTCCTGGAAGATCAGGTGGAACTGACGCCGCACGGCTTCATCAAGTGGACGACCTTGGCCCGAACCTTCACGAGCGTGGAGGGCGTCTTCGCGGCTGGCGACGTGGCCGACGACTACTACAAGCAAGCGATCAGCGCCGCCGGAACCGGTTGCATGGCGGCGCTGGATGCGGAACGCTACCTCGGCCATCACGGGTTGATTTGAGGTGCGACGTTAAGAAATCGCATACCGCAGGCTGAACTCATGCGTTCGCGACACGATGCCCGGGCCATCTGGGATGCCGCGGTTCAGTCCGCGTTGCCGGAACCGCTCGTGGCGAGGTTCTTTGCCGACGATCCGCTCGGCGAGGGGATTCGCCGAGCCCCGCGAGTGATCGTGGTCGGTGGAGGCAAAGCCGGGCCCGGCATGGCTGCAGGCGTCGAACGGGCGCTCGCCAATCGCGTCGAAGGTCTGGTCAATGTCCCGGAAGGGACGAAGGTGCGGCTCGAACGGATTCGCCTTCATGCCGCGCGGCCGCAGGGCGTCAACGAGCCGACACGAGCCGGCGTCGCGGGAGCCGAAGAAATGCTTCGGCTGCTCGCCTCCGCCGGTCCGGACGACGTGGCCGTGTGCCTGCTCTCGGGCGGCGGGTCGGCACTTCTTCCGGCGCCAGTTCCCGGCATCTCGCTCGAGGATAAGCTCGCCCTCACCAAACTACTGCACCGCTCCGGCGCGACCATCGACGAGATGAACTGCGTTCGCAAGCACCTCTCGCGGATCAAGGGCGGCCGCCTCGCGGAAGCCTTCCGCGGCAAACTCCTCGTCTCGCTCATCATCTCGGACGTGGTCGGCGATCCCCTCGACGTGATCGCCTCCGGGCCGACCGCTCCCGACCCCACGACCTTTGCGGACGCGGTCGCCGCGATCGAACGCTTCGGGCTCCGCGACCGCGTTCCTTCGACCGTACGGGAATACTTGCTCCGCGGAGCGAATGGCGAGCGCCCCGAGACGCCCAAGACTATTTCCTCCGAGGTCGTAAATCGCGTGATCGGCAATAATCGCACCTCACTCGATGCTGCCACCCGGGAAGCCGAATCGCGCGGCTATCGCGTACTCGATCTCGGGTCGTTCATCGAGGGCGACACGCGGCAGGTCGCAACGGCAATAGCGGGTATCGTCCGCAGCATCCGCCGCGATCGGCTCCCACTCGCGCCGCCGGCCTGCATACTGCTCGGGGGCGAGACGACCGTGGCGCTCGAAGAGAGTTCGGGGAAGGGCGGCCGCAATCAAGAGTTCGTCCTGGCGATGCTTGCAAAATTAGGGCTTGAAGGAATGCGTGGTGTCGCGGTGCTGAGCGGCGGCACGGATGGCGAAGATGGCCCGACGGACGCGGCCGGTGCCATCGCCGATGCCGGGACTTCGACGCGCGCCGCCGGGCTCTCGATCGAGGATCACCTGCGGCGTCACGATGCTCATTCCTTTTTTGAAGCGACCGGCGACTTAATCCGCTGCGGCCTCACCGGCACCAACGTGATGGACGTTCGCCTCATTTTGGTGACGTGACTCGGATCACCGGCGGCCGAGCGACTGAATCGCATTCACCGCCAGTCTCCCGATTCGCGACCAGTCGTACGCCTCGCGAGCCAGCACCCGAGCCGCCGCCGCCATCTTCGCGCCGCGTTCCGGTTCGGAGAGCAGTTGGACTATCGCGTTTGCAAAATGCGACCGCTCGGCTTGCACGAAGTGTTCCCCTTCCCGCGCATCGATCCCTTCCGCGCCCACGGCGGTACTCACGACGGGCAAGCCGGCCGCGAACGCTTCCAGTATTTTGAGCCGCGTACCGCCGCCCGCGTCCAGCGGAACCGCCAAGATGCTCGCCTCGGCCAAGTACGGCTTCACCTCCGGAACTCCGCCCGCAACCACCACGTTCGGAGCGTTTCCGAGGCTCTTCAATTCGGGCGGCGGGTCGCGGCCCACGATGATGAGCCGGGCATCGGGCAGGCGTTCGCGAACCTGCGGGAAGATCTCGATGAGGAACTTCGCGGCAGCGGCGTTCGGACCCCACGACATCGTTCCCAGAAACAACACCGTCGTCGGTCGCCCGATGCGGCCCGTGGGAAGGTCCGCGAGCCCGTCGCAATCCACGCCATTCGGAACGGTGTGAACGTGCTTCCCGCCCAGCGAACGGAAGTGGTCGGCTTCACGCGACGAAACCGCGAACAGCGCCGAAGCCGTTCGGGCGGCGGAGCGCTCCATGCGATCGAGCAAGACCGCTTCCCGCCGGAGGAACGCGCGCTTCACCGGGTGGGTTTGTTCGTCGGCCGTGCGGCGGGCGAGCAGCGAGTAGACGTTGTGCAGATCGAGCGCGACGGGCGGCCGCGGAAGGCCCGCAGATGCGTAGAGGTAACCGTCGAGGTGATCGCAGTACCAGACGTCGGCTGGCTGCGTGCGATGCTCGTTCATCCAGGCCGCGCGTACGGCGGGCCAGGCGTGGCGGCGGTACATCACGTACGGCTCGCGGCGAACGACCGCTCCGAGAAACTTCCGCGCTTCGCCGAACTTCGTTCGCGGGCCCACCGGCACGGGCACGACCGCGATGCCGGCCGCGGCAAGCGCTTCGACCGCGGCACGTTGATCCCCAACCACGGGGCAGACGACTCGCAGGTCGGTAACGGCCGCGAGGGCCTTCATCAAATGAAACGTGCGAATGTGCCCGCCGGAGTTCAGCGGCCACGGCAACTCGCTCGTCACCGCGAGAACGCGGCACCGCCTCGGCTCCGTTGACATCGCGATGTCACTCACGTAATCGCATCCTCGAATCGCGAGCGGATCACTTTCGCGGGCACCCCGCCAGCAATGACGTTGGCCGGAAGCGGCTTGGTCACCACGGCACCGGCCGCCACGATGGTTCCCGGTCCCACGTCTGCCAGCACGATCGCGCCGGTGCCGATCCACGCGCCTTCGCCGATGGTCACGAGCTTGCGTTCGCCGCCCTGCTCGCGGATCGGTGTATCGGGGTCGTCGAAGTAGTGCGTTGCGCCGCCGGAGGGGATCTGCACGCCGGCTGCGAGCAACACATTGTTTTGAAGGTGAACGAGCCCGAGCCCGCAGCGCGGGCCGACGTAGACGTTCTCGTCGAGCATCGCGCCGCACTGCGAGAAGGTGGTGCCGAACTCGACCAGCACCGACGAGTGGCATCGGGCGAGTACCCGCTGGAGGAAGGCCCGGCGAAGGTACTGCCCCGTGAGCCCCGGCCAAAGCGAGAGCAACTGCGAGCGCGATTCGAGGGCGCGGTTGCTTCCCAAAAACGCGGCATTCATCCAGTAGGAAGCGAGTATCGGCGAGACGCCGAGCAGTGCCGCGAATCGCGCCGTCGCTTTGGCCGCTTGCTTGAGTGCGGACGGCGGCGCGGACGGCGGTACGCGGACGATATTGCTCATGGTTTCTCGCGCCCGGTGACCCGGCCATAGAGCTGAAAGTATTCTTCGACAGTGCGTTCGAGGCGGTAGCGTTCGTGGGTCCGTTGGCGTCCGGCTTCACCGAGTTTCTTGGCGAACGCGGGGTCGTCGAATAATCGGCGGAGGGCGGCGGCACAACCGGCGGCATCGCCGCGCGGGAAGAGCAAGCCTTCTCGTTCGTGCCGCACGATCTCGCCGTTGCCGCCGACATCGGTGACGACGGCGGGCAGGCCGCTCGCCATCGCCTCCAGCAATGTTAGTGAAGCGGCTTCGCTCAGCGACGTGAGCGCGAAGGCATCGGCGGCTCGCATGAGGTCGGGAATGTCGGTGCGGATGCCGAGGAAGCGTACGCGTTCCGCGATCCCAAGTTCCCGCGTTAATGCTTCCAGGTCACCGCGCAACGGTCCGTCGCCGACCAGGAGGAGGTCGACATCGGGAAGGGAATCGGCGGCGAGCGCGAAGCCCCGGAGCAACGTGGCCTGATCCTTCACCGGATGGTGCCGTGCCACATGAATGATGTGACGGCGCGCGCCCGACGCGCGAGCAAGGGTGGGGCCATACCGGTCCACCTCGATGCCGTTCTCGACGATCTCAATCCGGCTTCCCGCGAAGCCATCGTTGCGGCTCAGGCCCTTCGCACTGAAGTGACAACACGCTGTCACTGCGTCGGCGAGGCGGTCGAGCACGAGCCGATTCACGGCTCGCCGTTTGGACGAAACCGCGTCCGGATAGTGCCGGCCGTGCTCGGTGAGGATCAGTTTCGGAGGCTTCGGGCAGAGCAACTTTGCCAGTGCCGAATAGAAGAACGGCGTGTACTGATGGGCGTGAACGATGTCGAGTTGGCGTTCGCGAATCGCCCGGGCCATCCGCCAACTCACGCCCCAATCGCGACCGGGCTTGCGGTCGAAGCAGACGAGGTCGATCCCTTCCCGCCGCATCTCTTCACCCATCTGACCGACAGAATCCAGGCAGAAGACGGTGGGGACGATGCGGTTGCCAGCGCGGCGAATCACCTCGCGAACCAAAACCTCGGCTCCGGCCACCTGCATCACGTGCAGAACGAACCCGACTCGCAGCGGGTGGCTCATGACGCGAGCCCGACGTTTGCGGCTACCGGCACCGAGGGCGGAGCCAACCGCGACGCCACCGCCCGCGTGATCGCGTGCAACTGAACCGCGAGCATCATCATGATGTACGGCATCTCGAAGTGTTCGAGCGAGAGTGCGGCCGCGCCGACACAGAACAACACGAGCGCGCATTCGATGCCGGACGCGATGGACTTGACGCGAAGCGATTCCGGATCGGTGTAGGTGCGAAGGATCCGTCGCGATGACCGCAGCCCGATGAAAAGTGTCGCGAGGAATGCCAAATAGAGGGCCAGAGCGACCCAACCGCTGTCCGCAGCGGTTTGCAGATACTGGCTGTGAATGGAACGGCCCGGCATGTCCGCCCCGTAGTCGTATGTGAAGAGGTTCGAGTTGCGAATCCCGAATCCGAAAATCGGTCGTTCGTTCGCCATGCGGATCGCGATACCCCAAGTCGTGCGCCGCGACTGCAGGCTTTCATCCACGTCCGCTTTTCCAATGGAGAAAAAACGTTCCCGAATTTCAGGTCCGGCCATGATTAGGATGAGGACGAACGCGACTCCATAACAAACGAGTACGAATCCCTTGTTGCGGGCGCGGATCAACAGGATCACGGCGGTGGGAAGGAGCGAAAGCATCGCTCCGCGCGAATAGGAGAGCAGCACCGCGTGCAGGAGCGGCGGGATCACGAGCAAGAAGCCCCAGCGCCACCAGCCGCGCGTCGCTTCCCACGCGAAGAAGCACATCGGGATCGCCATGGCGACGATGAGCGCCGCGCCGTTGTTGTCCAACCCGCCGTAGCCACGGCTTGCGAGCAGCAGCCAGCCACCGTTCAAGTAATAGGTGTTGATTTCGTAGGCGACGTAGACCGCGCCGCCGAGCACCACGAAGTAAATGAGCCAGAGATCACGAACCGTTCGGAGGATGAACGTGGCGCAGATGAACATCGTGAAGATCTTGACGTACTCCACGAAGAACGGCCACGCCCGCTCGGTGTTGATTGCGGTGAGGTACGTGAGACTGATCCAGGCGGTGAAGGCGAGGAAGAGGTAGTGGCTGCGGGTGAAGCGCGGGTTGCCGTACCAGGGTGGGTCCGCAACCTTGGACGGAGCGAAGAGACCCGTTCGCCAAAGTACGGTGGAAGCGAGGGTGGCGAGAGCCACGTACAGGGACCACTGCGGTTCCGAGAGCTTGATGCCGGCGAACTCGTTCCATTCCCAGATGAACTGCGGCCGAATCACGGCATAGAGGTAGTACACGGCGAGGCCGTAGATCGGCGAGAGGGCAAAGGAGCCCGCCGTTCCCAAGATCACCGTCACCATCATGAACGCCATCTGCTTCATATCACGTCTCTGTCGCGAAGCCGCAGGCGGCCTCGGCCGAAATCGCGGCCGCTTCCCAAGTATGATTCGCCATCACCCACTGCCGGGCGGCGCTGCCGAGTTCGCTCCGGGCGGTTGGGTTCGACCATAACTCGCCGAGTGCCGCGGCCCACTCCCGCGGCTCGATAGCCACTCGCACGGCAGGCTTCCCCTTCGTGCCGGAGAGCGCCTTGCGAGTACAGACAATCGGCAGCCCCATCGCGGCCGCTTCGAGCAGCTTGTTCTTGATCCCGCCGCCGCTGATAAACGGTAGCACAACCACCTGCCGGCGTGCCACCTCACTGCGAAGATCGGGCAAATCCGGGTGCAGTTCCACGCCGGGCGTTCGAACCAGTTCCCGCACTTCCGCCGTCGGATTGAATCCGAAGACGTGAAAGTTCGCGGCCGGAGTCGCGGCTCGAACCGCGGGCCAAATCGTTCGCAGGAACCAAGCCAGGGCATCGCGGTTCGGTCCGAAATCGAGCCGTCCCCAGAACGCACAACTGAACGGAAGCGAATCCTCACGCGGAGCGTGAGGGCTACGATAATGCTCCGCATCCACGCCGTTGGGAATCACATCGACCTTACGGCAACCGGTGATGATCCGCACCGCTCGCCGATCGGCCGGCGACACGACCCAGACCCGATCGACGCTCTTGCGAAAGGCCCGCTCGAAGAGGCCGTTCACTAAGGCGAGCTTCAGGTCGCCCCAGGTCTTGGGCTGGCTCAGTTTGATCCGCGAAAGATGGTGCCAGGCGGGGTCGTCCGCCGGATACCAGACGCGAACCGAGTGTTTCACGACGGCAAGCAGCGGGAGCAGATGCCGGGCGACCACGATCACGGCGTCGAACGATTCGCGCTGGAGGATCGCGTCGAGGGATGTCGCGAGGCCTTCGTTCACGCCGAAGTAATTCGTAAAGCGCCGCTGCCACGCGGACCACACTTGCGTCCCCACGCTCCGCTCCGAGGACTCCGCGTCGTGGCTAATCGGTAGCGTGTGAACCGACTCCAGATTCAAACCGGCGAGTGCTTCCACGGACGGAGGATCCACGCAGGCCAGGCTCACCGCGTGACCGCGGGCAAGCAGCGCCTGCATCAGGTGGTAGCCGTGAACGTCGTGCCCGCTCGAACGCGGCCAACTTTGCGATTGCTTCACGAAGAGGAGGCGCAGCCGCGTCATGCGAGGTCTTTCCTCGCAGCAAACGGCACGCTTCGCTTCGGCGGCTTCAACCGTCGTGCCATCTCGAAGGCGAAACGCAAGGCGGGTACGGCCCATCGCGAACGCTTCTCGTAAGGACCGTATCGGCGCATCGCGGCGTCGGCGAGCCCTTCCAACACGGCAATGGCAGCGTCAGGTTGGCCGTCTTCGCGTTCGTGGCAATAGCGGTGATAAGCATAGCGGAGGTAGTGCGAATAGGAACTCCGCTTGCTCCGTTCGGTGCGGTGCTTCGCGAGGAGCAGTCCGAGGTTGCGGGCGTCGTAGTAGCGCTGCCAGCGCTTGCCGGATCGCTTGAATGCACTCGAACCCTTGTGCCACACCAGCCCCTCGGCCAGGATGCCGCAGGTCCAGCCCGCTTCGCGCGACCGCAGGCAGAAATCGGCTTCCTCGTGAATCAGGAAGAAGCGGTCGTCGATGAGGCCGATGCGTTCGAAGATCGCGGCCCGCACCATCATGCAGCAGCCGTTCACGATGTCCGTTTCTTCGACGACGGCTCCGCGTTCGGGCACGGGTTGCCGTTGGAAGAAGCCGGGATAGCCCGGCCGGTTGAAGCGGGTGCCATCGGTCATCGCGAGTTCGGGCTCGTCCATGTAGCGGATGACGGGGCCGATGATGCCATACTCCGGATGGGCTTCGGCGGCGGCGAGTAAGTGAGCGACGAGATCCGGGTGAACCGTGGTGTCGTTGTTGAGAAGGATTATAAAGTCCGCACCGCGTGCGAGGGCGAAGCGGATGCCCGCGTTGTTCCCGCCGGACCAGCCCGCGTTCACTGGGTTGCGAATGAGGTGAACCGCAGGGAACTCCTGCTTCAAGATCTGCGTGGGATCTTCGTCGGAGGCGTTGTCCACGACGACAATGGAGGCGGGGGAAGAAAGGGCGGCCAGGGAGCGAAGGCACTTGCGGGTGTCTTCGAGTCCGTTGAAGTTCACCGGCACGATCCAGACGCACGGGGTCGCCATCACGCCGCCCCCTGCTTCGAGCGTCGCAGGAGTCGGATCGCGGGGCCGGGCAGGCAGCAAGCCAACCAGTAGGCCGCGGACTTGGCCGAGAACGCACCTTCCTTCAAACCGGCGGCGAAGCGCGTGCGGGCCTCGGTGAAGTCGCCGCGATCGTAGGCGCGGTAGCCGTACCAGAATGCGAGTTGGGCGAACTTCGTTCGCGCGAGTCGGCGCTCGATGGGAGTCAAGATTTCGGGCTTCCGCACGATGCTCCGCACCGCGAGCGCGAACTCCCGCGACATGCGCTCCTGGTTCGTCGAGATGCCTCCGGGGTGTTTCTCGTATCGGGCGAGAGTCCGGTCGAGGAACGCGAACGGATGCGAGGCGGCGAGCCGCAGGCAGAGTTCGTAATCCTCGCCGCCGAACAGCGCGGGGTCGAACGGGCCGATGGCGTCGAGTGCGGTTCGCCGAATGAAGGTGGAGCCGAGGAAGACCTGCATCCGTTCGATCATGAGGCGCACGAACGGGTCGCGATCCAGCTTGAAGAGCTTTGGGCCGATGGAATGCGTGAGGAGTTTCTCGAACTCGCCGCGACCGGTGACGGGGGTGAGCGGTTGGTAGCCGTCGGTGGCGTTCCCGAAACTCGCCTCGCAGGCGAGTACGTCGATGGCGGGGTGATCGCGAAAGGCTTGGAGGCACTCGGGCACGAGGCCGGGTTGCCAAATGTCGTCCGAATCGAGGAAGGAGATGATCGAACCGGAAGCACGTTTCAGTCCGGTGTTGCGGGCACCGGCGGGGCCGCCGTTCGCCTGTTGCAGCACGATCACCCGCGAACCGTAGGACTGTGCGACTTCCACCGTGCGATCCGTCGAGCCGTCGTCCACCACGATGATCTCGGCTTCGACGCCGCAGGCGAGCACGGAGTCAATCGTGCCGCGGAGCGACCACTCGCGGTTGAAGGCCGGGATGACGACGCTCAGTTCCATGTAACGGTCCCACCGCGAAGCCGCAAGCCGATAGTAGTTTCGCGAGAAGCGTCGCGCCGGGGTTGCGATCCACGCGTCGCATCGTCGCTTCGTGGGCTCGTGCGCCCATCGGTTTCCAGTCGCCTCGCCGTTCCCAGGCTCGCTCCAGCGCCCGGCCGAACGAAGCTGCCGTGGCAGCTTCCGCGACGAAGCCCTCGGCCACCCAACTCGCCGAGTCGCCGACATCGGTGACGACCGCGGGCCGACCGGCGATCTGCGCTTCGACCAGCGCGAGCGGCGTGCCTTCGGAACGCGAGGGGAGCACGAGTAAATGCTGGGCCGCCCACACTTCCCGCATGTCCCGTGCTTGTCCCGCGAAGGTCACGCGTTCGGCGATGCCGTACATCTTGGCGAGCCGTTCCAGGTAGTCGCAATCCGGCCCCTCGCCGAAGAGTGTGAGCCGCCAGTCGCGCGTTTTCCAAACCGGTTCGGCGAGCGCCTCGAAGAGCACATCTTGCCCCTTGGCCGCCACTTCGAGCCGCGCCACGCAGGCCATGAGACCGAACTCATCCGGAGCGTGAAGACCACTTTCGGGCCATGGCACCGCGTCCAACGAAACGAGGTTCACCGGGTTCTGTAGCACCACGGCGTTCGGGATCGACCTCGCCAACTGACGTTCCGCCGAACGTCGATTGCGATCCGACACGAACGCAACGCACGCGGCCCGTTCGTAAAGGCCCTCAACGCGTTCCTTCACCCAACCGGGCAGCGGCGTCTCGGTATTGTGCTGAACCACGAGAACGAACGGCCTGCGCGAGGCCCGCAACACGTCGCACAACTTCGGATAGCCCGCGATGTCGAACGCACTCCCGAGGCTCACCAGCAACGCATCGGCATCCGATCGTTCCACTTGCTTCACGAGGTTGGTCGAGGTCCAAACGCGGTTGGCAATTCGGGCCGCGAGGCTGGGGTCGGGTCGCTTCCAGTACGCAACCCGAGCCCCAATTTTCGCCAGATCCGCGACCTTCGCCGGCACGCTCGGCCAAGCAGGAAGGTGGGCCTCGACCGCGAGCCCGCGAGCCAACGCTTCCCGCGCCGCGGCCGCCCAGAGCTCCTCGCTCCCGCCCCACGGCACACCCGTCATCAGCGACACCACCGCAAGCTTCATCAGACTTACCCTAGCACACCCGGCGGGGTGGGGAAGAAGTGGAGGAATTCCGGCTTTTCAACTCAGACGCCCTGCTGAACGCGACCGAGGTACGCCAGCGTCCGATCCACCCCGGTGCCTTGCGAACGGCTGTCGAGCATGGCCCGCACGCGCAGCAGCAGTTCCGTCTTGTTGATCGGCTTGGTGATGAAATCGTCCGTCCCCGATGAAACGGCCTGCTCTACGTCGGTGGGCTGATCGAGGGCCGTGATCATGAGTACGCCGACGTCCTGCGTGTTGGCATCGGCCCGAAGCCGTCGGCAGACCTCGAAGCCGCTGAGCTTCGGCATCATCACGTCCAGCAAAATCACGTCCGGCTTCCACTCCTTCGCGGCCTTCAGGGCATCGTCCCCATTCGAAACGATCTTCGTGTCGAAGCCGGTCCCTTCGAGGTGAGCTTCGAGAAGTTCGGCGTTGAGTTGGCTATCGTCGGTAATCAAGATGCGCGGCATGGCGTGCGAACCTCCAGGGGCGAGAGACATCTTAGCGACAGCCGCGGGAGGCGTCGCTAAACTCGCTCCATGCGATCGATCGTGAACAGCAGGCACGCGGGGCACGTCCCGTTCGAGTGCGAAGGCGGGGAACCGGTGACGCCGTGCGAGGTGCCCGCGCGGATCGAGGCCATTCGTACGGCACTTCAAACGCACGGCGGATTCACGTTCGAGGAGCCGATCCCCATCGAGGAGTCCGCGCTGCTCGCGCTCCACGATGCGGATTACCTGACGTATTTGCGGGAAGCCAGCCAAGAACGCACGGTGAAGTTCGCGATTCCGTCGGTGTTCCCGTTCGGCCCCACTCCGCGAGCCAAGGGTGCGATGGCACGCCGTGGGTTGTACTGCTTCGACACGTACACGCCGATTATGGCCGGCACGTTCGACGCGGCCCTCGGCGGAGCGGCAGCAACTCTGCACGCGGCGGAGCAACTGGCGGCGGGAACCGATCACGCGCTGTACGTACTCACGCGGCCGCCGGGGCACCACGCGGAACGCGCCCGCTGCGGCGGGTACAGTTACTTGAACAACGCCGCCCTCGCGGCGGATCGGCTCGCGAAACGCGGACGCGTCGCCGTCCTCGATCTGGACGTTCACCACGGCAACGGAACGCAGCACCTCTTCTACGACCGTTCGGACGTGCTCGTCGTTTCGATCCACGGCGACCCCGCGTACCTCTTCCCGCACTTCTCCGGGTTCGAGGACGAAACTGGAACCGGCAGTGGGCTCGGCTTCAACCGCAACTTCGCCTTGCCCCAAGGGACTGGGACGCTGGAATACCGACCCGCACTGGACGCCGCGCTCGAAGTGCTCGGTCGGTTTCGGCCCGAATTTTTGGTGGTGTCGTTGGGAACGGACGCGCACGAGTCGGACCCGATTGGCGGGTTCGAGTTGCCGACAGAGTTTTTCGCGGAGATGGGCCAGCGCGTGAAGCAACTCAACTTGCCGACCCTCGTGGTGCAGGAGGGCGGCTACAACCTGGAGACGATTGGGGCCAGTGTGACCGGGTTCCTGGCAGCCTTGGAGTGAGCCTTACTGACGGTCGGGAAGTCAAAGGCACCTGCGGGGAAGCCAGGAAACGCCCCACCTCTCCCCGTCGGGGAGAGGTCGCCATGCCGATGCGAATTCATCGGTATGGCGGGTGAGGGGCGCTACCCTCGAGGTC
>JAYTUG010000437.1:0-19066 GCA_043744695.1 Gemmataceae bacterium | reverse complement strand
ACCCTCTCCCCGGCGGGGAGAGGGTCATCAAGGCCTACATTCTCCGGCTTCTCATCAGGTGTCTTTCCCATCCTGACGATCAGTAACGCCCCGCGCTCGCCAACAAGCCCCTCTCGGAGAACTGACATGCCACGTTTCAACAAGCCGCCCTCGGACGATCTGTTGCAGGAAGCGGTCGAATGGCGGATGGGCGGTTTCAAATGGGAGGTGGTGGCGGAGAAGGTGAAGCGGGCCGTCAACACCGTTCGCAAGTGGCCGGTGCGGTATGCGGAACGGTGGGAGGCGGCCGTCGAGCGGGCCGAGCGGCGGCTGAGCCTGGATTCCAATGCGGAATCCGTTCTCGTGCTGCGGAACATGCTCCGGGCCGACGATCTCAAGATGCGCTGGCAAGCGGCGAAGACGCTCGTCGGGTTGCGCGTCGATCTCGGCAAGCTCGGGCTTCGCCTCCTGGCCACCCGGACGGCGGCCGGCCTCACGAACGATCCTGCCGCGGACCCGAACTATCAACTCTACCACCTGCTGCAACAGCGCAGCGATTTGGAACTTTCGCACCTCGTCGAGTCGCTGGGGTTCACTGCGGCGAACGGCTTCCCGGTGCACGACCCGGCTGGTCGTGCGCGCGATTCCGCAAATGGCGGGGTCGATGCGACTTGTGCCGCGGAGCCTGCCGCGCATGGCCAGGCTGGCCCGATCCCGACCCCGAAAAGCACTTGATTTCAAGGGAAAACGATGAACATGACCCGCAAGAAAAAGGAAGCGCGATCTGGCCATGCTCGGTCGCGAGCCAGGGCTCCGGCTCCCGGGACGGGAACTGATTTGGGAAGCAAACTCCGAGACTGGTTGGCACATCCCCTACCACTCGGTGTTCCGCTGGAAGTAGGCATGGGTGGCACCGGGCGGAAGCCGGTGCCACCCGATCTTTCCGTTGTCGCGTTGCCCCAAACTTCCTAATATAACTGGCCAACTGAAATTGGAACTTCTGGAGCAGGGCGTCATGAAAAAGGGCATTCATCCGAACTATCGGCCGGTCGTGTTCCAAGACGGCAACGCGAACTTTTCGTTCCTCACGCAATCGACCGTCGAGTGCGACGGCACGATCCAGTGGACGGATGGCACCGAGTATCCGCTCTACAAGCTGGACATTTCGAGCGCTAGCCATCCGTTCTTCACCGGCAAGATGAAGTTCTTGGACACGACGGGGCGCGTCGAGAAGTTCAAGAAGAAGTACCAGAAGACCGGCATCGGCAAGCAGGCCGCGGGCGAACCTGCTGCGGCAGAGACCGCTGCCGTAGCGCCTCAGTAATTCCGCAATCAGGATTTCGACATGTGGCCCGTCATGGAGCAGAAGCTCGCGCGGTATCGCGAGCTCGAAGGACAACTGGCGGATCCGGCCGTCGCCGTCGATCACGCGAAGTACACGGCTGTTGCCAAGGAACTGAGCGGCTTCAACAAACTCGTCAAGCCGTACATCGAATTTCAACGGCTCGAAACCGCAATTCGCGATGCCGAGGAACTCCTCACCGGCGATGCCGACATGAAGGCACTCGCCGAGGAGGAACTCGCGGAGCTGCGCCCGAAGCGCGAGTTGCTCTTCGCCAAGATCGAAGACCAACTGCTGGTCGATCCCAGCGAAGACTTCTCGAAGCTGATCGTGGAAATTCGTGCGGGTGAAGGCGGCGACGAAGCGGCTCTCTTCGCCGGCGACCTCTACCAAATGTACCAGCGATACGCCCGGCTCCGAGGCTGGTCCGCCGAGGAAATTTCCTACAGCCCCGGCGAAGCGGGCGGCTTCAAGGAAGTGACGTTCGGCATGTCCGGCGAAGGCGTTTACCAGTTCCTCCGCTACGAGTCGGGCGGGCACCGCGTCCAGCGCGTCCCGGCCACCGAGACCCAAGGCCGCATTCACACGTCTCTCGCCACTGTGGCCGTGCTTCCGGAACCGGATGAAGTGCAGGTCGTCATCAACAACGGCGACATCGAGTGGGAAACGATGCGGGCTGGCGGGGCCGGCGGCCAGCACGTGAACAAGACCGAGTCCGCCGTCCGCATCTGGTACCGCAAAGGCACCGAAGACGAGATCGAAGTGAAGTGCCAGGACGAGCGAAGCCAGCACAAGAACCGCGACCGCGCCATGCGAATTCTGCGGACGCGCATCTTCGAACGGCAACAAGAAAAGCTGCACCAAGGCCGCGCGGACCTGCGGAAGAATCAGGTCGGTTCCGGGGAACGCGGCGCGAAGGTTCGCACCTACCACTTCAAAGAGAACCGCGTGACCGATCATCGCATCGGCCTCACGGTGTACAAGCTCGACGTGGTCATGAATGGGGAACTCGAACACATCCTCGAACCGATGAGGCAGTACGTCCGGCACGAGAAACTCACCGCCGTTACGAAGCCCGCGTAACTATCTTGCAGAATTGTCGCGAACCGCTATCCGTTGCGATTTCAAGGTTTGCGGCAACTCGGAACGGCGGGACCGCCTCACCTCCTTGATCCCGGAATTCCGCGTGCGTATTATTGAGTGGGTCGGGTGATGGTAGTCGAACTGATTTGGGCGACAGATCGACGGCCACACCCGGCCTCTTTTTTTTGCGCACCTCGCAACCAATCCCGGTTACAATTCACCTCCAGCGTCTCACCTCTCCCCTTGGTGTCTCCAACTTGGAGCGACCATGAATCAGAACGTCAAGCGACAGCAGCACGAACAAGCTCGTAAGCGCCACAAGCAGGAAGCACAAGAACACGCCCGGCAACTCGCGAAGCAGCCGCGATCGGCCTTCCCGCGCTGGCTCCTGTTCGGAGCCGTCGCCATCATCCTCGCCTTCGTGATGGTGGTCGCCCTCGGTCGCTGACGACTTGAACCTGCCTCGTACTTTGAGCATCATGAATGAAGCCGAGCAATCTTCGCTCCCAGGGAACTGCACGTATGTCGATCCTCACCGCGCCAGCCGCGCCCACAACGCCGGCTTACCCAACGAACCCACGGAAGACCCTCGGCGAGCTCCTCCACGAACTCGGCGACATCCCCGCGCACCGCGTGCGGCTCCACCCTTATCCTGGAACCGCAACTGAAGCGGATGCGGTTCACGCGACCAATACGCAACGACCCTGCGAACTCATAAACGGTACCTTGGTGGAGAAGGTGATGGGCGTCCCCGAATCGTTCCTCGCCAGCCTCATGCTTCAGTTCGTGGGACCGTTCGTTCGGTTGAACAAGCTCGGAATCACGACGGCTCCGGACGGGATGTACAAGATGATTCACGGGAACGTCCGCGAACCCGACGTGTCGTTCACCGCGAAGGCGCGTCGCCGGCACTCCGGCGGTCAGGTCGGCAATTGGTGTCCCGACCTTTGCGTGGAAATCGTCAGCCCGAGCAACTCGAAGGCCGAGCTCGAACTGAAACGCGAGGAGTATTTTAGCTCGGGTTGCCGGCTCGTCTGGATCGTCGACCATCGGATTCGCACCGTAGAAGTGTTCGCGAATGCCACGTCGGGCGTTTGCCTCCGAGAGCCTGCGGCGCTCGATGGCGGCGTCGTCCTTCCCGGCTTCACGCTGCCACTGGTCGAACTGTTCTCCGCTTTCGATGAAGGCATGCAGTCCCTCGCTTAATCCATGACCGAACGCGAATTCGCGACCGAGGTAGTTCGCACGCTGCAGCAGGCCGGGTTCCGGGCACTGTGGGCCGGCGGCTGCGTGCGCGACGAACTCCTCGGCCTCACACCCAACGATTACGACGTCGCCACCGACGCGCGGCCGGAGCAGGTCGCGGACCTGTTCCGCCGTTCCATCGCGATCGGTGCCGCGTTCGGCGTCGTCGAAGTGATCGGCCCGCGCGGCGACGATCGCCAGCACCTCACGGTTGAAGTCGCCACGTTTCGATCGGATGGCGTCTACATCGATGGCCGGCGACCCGAGAGCGTCACGTTTTCTTCCCCGGAACACGACGCCCAGCGCCGCGACTTCACCATCAACGGCATGTTCTTCGACCCCATCGTGGGGCAACTCCACGACTTCGTCGGCGGTCAGATCGATCTCGAAGCGAAGGTGCTCCGGGCCATCGGCGACCCGGTGGCCCGCTTCACCGAAGACAAGTTGCGGGTACTCCGGGCCGTGCGAATTGCGGCGCGGTTCGAACTGAGTATCGACCCGTCCACCCTCGCCGCGGCTCAGCAGATCGCGGCGCAGATCGAGGTCGTCTCCGCCGAGCGCATCGCGGAAGAACTCCGCAAGCTTCTGACGCACCCGACTCTCGCTCGCGGCGTGAAATTGCTCCGCGAATTCCAACTGATTCCGCCCGTACTGCCCGAGTTGCTAGCGACCTTCACGCTGCCTCAAGGTTTGCCCACGGCTCAGACCGGCACGTTGTGGGATCACCAGATTCGGGTCATGGAGATGTTGGAACCGCACGAGGTTTCGTTTCCACTGGCGTTCGCGGCCTTACTTCACGATGTGGGCAAGCCGCACGTCTTCGCCCGCACGCCGGACCGCTATACCTTCCACCGGCACGAACAGGTCGGCCGGCAGATGGTCGAGAAGATGGCGGATCGGCTCAAGTTTTCGGGGGCCGAGAAGTCGCGGATCGCCTGGCTCGTCGAGAAGCATCAGTATTTGGCGGACGCACCGACGATGCGGCTCAGCAAGTTGAAGCCGATGCTCGTCCATCCCGGCATCGGCGAACTGCTTGCACTTCATCGGGCGGACGCGCTGGCGAGCGGGCGCAGCCTGGAGAGCGTGGAGTTCTGCGAGCGGATGTTGCGGGAATCGTCTGCCGAGGAGTTGAACCCGCTGCCGGCCGTCACGGGTGAGGATTTGATTGCACAAGGCATGAAGCCGGGCCGCGATTTCAAGCGACTTCTCGACGCGGTTCGGGAGGCTCAACTGGAAGGCCGCGTGCTGTCGCGGGAAGACGGTTTGAAACTGGTCGAGGAGTTGCGCCACTCTCCGCTTCCACCAGAGTGATTCGCGTTTGCAGCACGGCGGTGGGCAGCATGTGGCGCTGCTGGCCGAGTACGAGATTCCGCCACCAGAAGCTCAGCATTGTGCGGAGCGTTCGGGGAATTTCGAGAATCGAAACCTTACTCTCGCCGCCGAGCCGCGGGCGGTGCGTCACGGGTACTTCCGCGACTTCAAAGCCGAGCAGTCTTGCCCGCGTCAGCATCTCGGCATTCACGAAGAAGCCGCGCGACTCCGGCAGCAACTTGGCTAGCGCTTCCCGGCGAAACACTTTCAGCGCACAGTCGCAATCGCGGACCCTCGTGCCGAGGATAGCCCGTGCGAGTACGTTGTAGCCTCGCGAGTAGAACCGCCTGCGCCAGGAATCCTTGCGGTCGTGGCGGTACCCCGCGACGATGGGCACATCTTCCGCCAGCCTCGTCATGTTGCCGAGGTCGAGCAGGTCGAACTGGCAGTCGGCATCGGTGAAGGCGATGAGGTCGGAGCGGGCGGCTTCGAAGCCGGTTCGCAGCGCGGCACCGTAGCCGCGATTCTCGGGGTGTCTCAGTAGGCGAGTGTGCGGCGACGTGGCCAGGTTTCGGCGAACGACTGCGGCGGTGGCGTCCGAGCTTCCATCGTCCACGACGAGAATCTCGAAATCGTCGAAGAGTTGCCCCAAGCCCGCCTCCGCTTCCGCGACCGCCTGCACGATCACGACGGCTTCGTTGTACGCTGGCAGAACCAGGCTCATAGATGGCTTGAATGCGTCCATGTTCGTCGGACACTACCCGGAATCGAGTCTTGCGGTAAACCCGAATCGCCTCATCGTCGGGTGAAGGATGTGAACTTCTACGA
The DNA here is from genome assembly GCA_043744695.1 of Gemmataceae bacterium. GTDB lineage: Bacteria > Planctomycetota > Planctomycetia > Gemmatales > Gemmataceae > Urbifossiella. Next base: position 13,278 of record JAYTUG010000437.1, on the reverse strand, counting down.
CGACCTGCATCGCCGCTACATCGACGTGTGCGGGGCGCACGGGAACATGCTCTTCGAACCGGCTCACACGCGACTCGCCGGCAACTGGGACATTCACAAAGCGCAGATGTGGCTGCTGTGGTCGTTGGCCGCGGGCCGTCTGAGCCTGGCCGGATTGGTCACGCACACGATCCCACCCGAGCAACTCGGCGACGCCTATGAAGGCCTGCTCAACGACAAGGACAACTACCTGGGCGTACTCGTGAAGTGGGTTTGAGCTCAGGTCTGGGGGCATCAACTTCAACTATTTTGAACAATCCGACGAAAATAGCCGGATTCCGTGTCCTCTTTTCCCCTTTTTTGCGATTGGCTCTATGCGCCAAGCCCGCATCAAGGGGGATGTACGTGCCTACCGCCAAAACCAAGCCGAAGACTCCGCCGCAACTCCCGCAACCGCGATGGGATGCGGACGCTCACAGCCTTTGGCTGGCTACCGCGATCGTCAAGAAATTCGACGTGCGGGCACCGCTTCAGGAAGTCATCCTGAACCTCTTCCAGTACGCCAACTGGCCTCCGATCATCACCGTGAAGCAGCTCCCTGGCAACTCTGACCGGCCCCTTCAGGACCGCATCCACGATCTGGTTCTCGGCTTAAACTCGAATCAGAAGGCTGGCAAAATCTACTTCTTCCGCAGCGGCCAAGGCAACGAAATCGGCTGGGAAGTAACCCCGACCCACAAGAAAGGCCCACGAAAAAAAAGCATTGCCCCAGCGGAGTGATGCGACTTCCGCAGGGGGCCATCGAAAAGCAAAATTTATTTTGTGCGGCAACCACTTGTGGGATAAGGACTTATTTCGCCGCCTCACTGGGTCCTCACTGGGTCCTCACCGGCGCGTTTCCAGACTTCGGGTAACGTGTGGACGTAAGAAGTGTTGCAATCCGAAGAACCCGACCCGAGGCGCTGATGAAATCGCTATTGGCCTTGGCCGGGCTGTTCGCGACAATCGCCCTTTTGTCGCTTATTTCGTGGTTCCGTACTCCCGTCCAGGCGGTTGAAGAAACCGTCCCCCCCCCCACAATCCAGGCGGAGGCTCACTTCCTCGAATCCCAACTTCAGCTGGGCGTCGCCAAGTTGAACCAACAGATCGGCGGGGCCTTCACCATCATCAACGACACTGATCGGACCGTATCACTTGCCGAGCCATTTAAGAGTTGTGCTTGCACCGATGCCAGCGTGGAGAAGCGATCGCTGGCGCCAGGGGAGCGGTGTTCCGTGACGGTCGCGGTACAAACCGGAACTCGACGCGGGAAACGGGCCGAGACGGTGAGTGTGCTCTACACGGAACCCGACGGGTCGAACGCTCGGCAGGTGGTCGGTCGGGTCCTGTTCGAAGTGAAGGGCGTGTTCGAAGTCGATCCGCTCCAAGTGCTTCTCACCCGTGCTGAACCGCGGGCCTCGTTCGTCGTCCGAGGCGACCCTGGTGCGGAACGGCACGATGTCTTAGATGTCAAATCCAATCACCGGTGTGTGAAGGTGGACATCAGCGCGCTGCCGGTCGTGAAACTCGAGTTGGACCTGACGACACCGGACGAATCGATCCTGAACGTCGATTGCGTCGTCTACACGAACAACCCGGCTGAGGACACCATCCGGGTACCCATCCGTGTCCGCAAAGAGTGAACTGTGTCCTTCACCAACCTCTGGAGTGCAAGATCATGCGAAAGATCCTCGGCCTGCTCTGCCTATTCGTGATGATGGTCGGGACGTCGATGGCAGAAGAAATCGTGGCACCGCCGCCGCCGGGGCCGCCGATCGCCACCTGCGACGGGACGACGGCCCTGAAAGACAAGTGCAACAAGGGCTCGATCCCGATGGACTGCATCGAGTCGGAGGAGTGCCAAGCAGTTGTCACTGGTCTCGTCGTGTGCAAAAACGCTCTCGCATTCGCCCAAGACGACTTCTACTGTACGGCACCTGAGGCGGATAAGAACTCGACACCGCCTACCTACACGAGTTACTGTGTTGACCGGAATACCGTCGTAAACTGTACGATCCGAAAGAATTGCAACGGCACCACCTTCAAGGGCAATGACGGAAAACAGTATACTGACTGCAAAGCTGACCCCTTCGGGGAAACCAGCACCTGGAGATACAAGAAAATGACGCGCAGCTTTGGGGCGGATCCCAAGGGTTGTGAAGCGATTCTCAAGACTCCCTGAAGAAAGCAGCCCGTGGCCGAATTCTTCGCTACTTCACGAGCCGCTCCCGGCTCTGAACATTCTGTAGAAGTACTGGTTGTGAGGAGCAAAGATAATGTTGATTCCCCTTGCGTTGCTCACACTTGTGCCGGCCGCGCCAGACTCACCATCCGTTACTGATCGGGCGACCGCCGTGGTGATGCAAAAGGCGAAGATGCCGAATCGGTACATGTTAAAATTCCGGGCCGAGGCTAGGATGCCAACCCCTCCTCCACCGCACGAGCTTGAATGGAGTGCGAACTTTTATCTCTGGCGTGATGGAAATAAGCTTCGAGTCGATCAGTTCGATTCCCAGTCCACTCCGCCCCGGCAGAACCAGGACCCTCGTAACCGCCAAATCGCTTGCCAGAACTGTGAACGGGAGGGTTATGGGATCATGACGACCGTGTTGCCCGGTTCGCCCTTCGCTCAGCATCTGGTGGAATTCCACCGCTTCGGCTCATTCGTCACGGAAGTTTACTGCACTGCGTTCGACTGGCGTTACCTCGGACTAAGCAATGCTGATACCTGTCAGTATAAGCGTTTGCACAGCGCCACCAATTTCACCAGTTTTTTCGGCCTGCCCGGCATTGATATCAAATCCAAAAAACGGGATGGGCTCTCGTGCCTCGTCGCCTCCAGGAAAGTGGCACTGAATAACACCGAATGGTCCGTTTGGCTCAGTGAGAGTGATGATTTCAACCCGGTGTTCTTTGAGGAGAAGGGCGAAGTCCAAGGCGCACTCGAAAGCCGAACCACTGAGATCAGCTGGCAGCAAACCGCGGGGGGCCACCGCTTCCCGAAGATGATAAAGCACAACACGATTGTCTCGATCGGGACCACGAAGACACCTTCCGAACAGGTGGTGACCATCACCCATGCGGACTTCGACAGTCCGATCGATCCTGCTGTGTTTACGGTGGCCAGCTTCGGGCTGAACGAGAACCAAGTCATCGGCTACCCGGAACTCGAATTCAAAGACCAGCCGCGCTGGAAGAACGGCCAAGTCGACTATTCGGAAACGGCCGGTAAGCAGAAGTCGTCTGGGGGCAACCCCGCTGCCGGTCCGTCCGCTGCGGCCCCTTACCCGACGCAAAGCAACTACACACTAGTCATAGGCATCATCGCCGCCGTACTCGCCGTCGGAACTGCGGTCGCCGCACTGGTGATTCGCCGCAGGAGGGACGCGGTATGACAAGGAACGTCCGAACGCACCGACGAGGTGTGAGTCTGGTCGAACTGCTGGTTGTCGTGAGCGTCGGTTCGATCCTGCTCGCACTGCTGTTGCCTGCGGTCCAGAAGGTCCGGGCTGCGGCCGCGCGGCTGTCGTGCCAGTCGAATCTCCGGCAGATCGCCCTCGCCGCACACAATTACGAATCGGCCATGGGGCGACTGCCGCCGGCGTTTCGTCACCGCGCGCCGGACTCGTCCGAACCGAATCTCCAGTGGCCCATCTTGATGGCACCTTATTTGGAGTTGGATGCGAATGCGAGGATGGCAGCGGAGGACTACCGCACGTCTCGCGATCCGCTATTCCCCAAGCCCCATCGAGGCGTGTCGATTCCGCTGAAGTCCTTCTCGTGCCCATCGGATCCGCGGACGAGCATGGTTTGGGAATACACCTTCGTCTACACGCTCGCGCAGCCCAAGCCCGCTCCGATCACGGTGCTACTCGCCCTCAACTCCTACCTCGGGAACGGCGGCTCCCTGACCAAACTGCAGGACGGCGTCATCGTGGCCGACGGCCAAGTGACGTTCCTGAGCATTGCCGACGGCACGTCGAACACGCTGATGTTCGGCGAGCGACCGCCGCCAGCAAACCTCTACATCGGCTGGCTGTACGTGGGATGGGGGGCGACCGGGGCGAATGGGAACGGTGAATTTGCCTCGGTGATGGGCGTTCTCGACCCGAACCCGTTTCTCATTCGGTTCGGTTCGAACGGTCCGTGCGGTCCCGGCCCGTTCCCTTACCGCGAACCGGACTTGAACGCGAAGCCCGACTGCACCATGTTCCAGTATTGGTCGCTGCACGGCGGTGGCGTAAACTTCGCATTCGCGGATGGGTCGGTCCACTTCCTCAGCTATTCCGCCAATTCGATCCTGCCGGCACTAGCGACCCGCGCCGGCGGCGAGGTGGCGGAGATTCCCTGAGTGAGATGGTCACTTGCCCGACAGCGCAAGGATCATCATTCCGATGGCGGGCGCGAGCATGAACAGACTTCCCATTACGATGGCGAAGATGGCGCGGCCCTTGCCGTGCAGCTTCGGGTTCTTCTTGAGGTGCCTCAGCGCGAGGAGGCCGAGCAGCAAGGCGAACGGCGCGGGAAGGCAGAGTACCGAGATCAACCCGACGTAGCCGGCCGCGATGGCGAGGCCGGACGTGTTGATCGGGATGACGTACTGAAGCCCCTCGTCGCCGGCGTCGTCGTCCCGGTAGCGGCGACTTCGCCGCGGGCGATCATCGTCGTCCTCATCTTCATCGCGGTCTCGACGGCGCGCCCGGGGGCGGTCGTCGTCCTCGTCTCGGTCGTCGCGATGCGGGGGGCGGGGCGTGTCGTCGGGCATCATTCACCAGATAGGAAACAGTCTGAAGCACTGGCGGCTTCGTGAAAAACTCACGAAGCCGCAAGCGGCGATTTACTGCCCGCCGGCGGCGGGATCGGTGCCGTTCACCCAGGGGCCTTCGAGCTTCTGATAATCGGGCGGCGTGATGGTGTTGCCCTTGTCGCCACCGGACCAGCCGATGATGTTGTTGGGCTTGCCGCGCTTCTTGCTGCGGGCTTCCCACTGGCTCGACCACGACGCATCCGCTTCCTTCGGGGCTCGCTTCTCCTTGTCCCAGAAGAGCACCTTACCCTGGCGGTAGCTCTGCACGCCCATGTTCACGGTGCTGAACGCGGCCGCACCGAGTTCCGGCGTGCTGAGCGTCTCGCGCTTGTTGTCGCGCACGCATCCCAGGAAGTTCTCCCACAGGGCGTAGGTCGCGTTGCCGGTCTTCTCGTTGGTGAAGGTATGCACCGGCTTCTCGGTGCCGGTGTCGCTCTTGGGCTTCTGCGGACCGCCCGCAAGGCCTTGTGCGAACACGTCGAAGCCCTTGATGTAGTCGCCGCCGCCGTTGAACTTGATGGTGGCGAGCCGGCCGCGGATGATCTCACCGAGTTGGGTGTCGTTGCACATGGTCGCGGAGACCATGAACTGGGCACCTTCTTCAAAGTCCGCGATGACCGTGGCTACGTCGGGCACGTCGCGGCCATCGTACTCGAGGTAGATGCCGCCAGCCCCGACCACGCGGGACGGGAAGCGGAGGCCCATGGCCGCGAGCATGTGCGTGGTCTGATGCACGAAGAGGTCGGTGAACATGCCGCCGCCGAACGGCCAGTAGCAGCGCCACTGCGCCCAGACGGCGCGATCGAAGGGCTGTTCCTTCGGGGTGGGCCCGAGCGGCGAACCATCGACGGTGGTGAACTTATGGCCGAGCCACATGTCCCAGTCGATGTTCTTGGGAGTCATGTCGGCTTGAAGCGGGTAGTATCGCCATTGGCCGCCGATGTAGTTGCGGAAGTAGCTGGTCTGGCCCTGGAGGACGTGGCCGATGTTGCCGGCGGCGATGTACTCGTGGGCGGCGCGCCAGGTCGGGTCGGCCATCGACTGCACGCCGACGGTCACGACCTTGTTCTTCTTTACGGCGGCATCGACGACCGCGATCGCTTCCGCGATCGTGCGGGTCATCGGCTTCTCCATGTAGACGTGCTTGCCGGCATCGAGGGCATCGAGCGCCATGCGGCCGTGCCAGTGGTCCGGCGTGGCGATGCACACCACGTCCACGTCCTTGTTGTCGAGGATGGCCTGGTAATTCTTGTTGATGCGGTTCTTGCCGGCATCGAGTGCGATGCCGCAGGTCTTGGCGCTGGGGTAGAGCCCGCGGCCCGAGCGGCCTTTCTTGTCGTTGGTGCGCTTGCCGAGTTTTTCGTCGCCGTCCCAGACGTCGCAGACGGCGTAGGGCACGACGGGCTTACCTTCATCGCGCATGTCGACGATCACGTCGATGTGCTGCTGGCAGCGGCCACCGGTGCCGAGGAAAGCGATATTGAGTTTGGCGTTGGCGCCCTCGATGGCGGCGTAGCTCTTCGCGGGAAGTGCAATCGCGCTGCCCGCCACAGCACTCGCCGCGAGGAACGAACGGCGATTCACGGTCTTCTTCGACATGGGAGAGTTCTCCGAGGGAATGGGATAGCTTGAGTTTATTCAGGGTTGAGCTTTTCGTCCCCCGTGAACGGTTTCTTCCGTTTGCATCTCGCGTTCCCAAAACTCTCAACACATCGTAGCGGAAGGTCCGTTCAACCGGAATGGTGCTTGCAAGGTTCGGCGGAATGTGTTCCGATTGAAAGGCCGAGATCGTCTTCCGAACCTTTGGCGATTCTGCCAGCGAACTCCCGATCGCATTCCGAGGATTCCATGACCCGTTTCAATTCTCTCCTGTCGGTTCTGTGCCTCTGTGCCTCCGCGGTGAGCGCTTCTGGGCAAGAATCGGGCCGCGTCGAGCGCTTTCGCGCCGCCAAGATGCCCGCCATCGCGAGGCCCGTCTCGTTCGATACGCCGGAGGCGGATGCGATTCTCGCCGCGCTCGAAATCTTCCCGCCGGACAATCCCTGGAACCTCGCCATCGATAACTGGCCGGTCCATCCGAACTCGGCGAAGATCGTCGCCTCCGTCGGGGCCAATAAACCGCTCCGCTACAACCCGGACATGAGCTTCATCTTCGTGCCGCCAGGCCAGACGAAACTCGACCTCAAGATCGTGGATTACCCCGATGAATCGGATAAGGGGCCGTTCCCGATCCCGGACGCGATTCCGATCGAGGGCTGGCCCGCGCACTATTCGCGCAATCCGAAATTGAAGGGCACCACGCTCGACGACGTCCAGCGCGACAAGCTCAAGGAAGGCGGGGATCGCCATGCCATCGTCGTCGATCCGACCAACCGCATGCTCTACGAGTTCTACCAATTGAAGAAGACCGACAACGGCTGGCAGGCGGCCTGCGAGGCGACCTTCGATTTGAAGTCGAACAAGCTGCGGCCCGATGGCTGGACTTCGTCCGATGCGGCCGGGCTGCCGATCTTCCCGTCGATCGTGCGTTACGATGAAATCGAGCGCGGCATGGTGGAACACGCCATGCGCGTGACCGTGGTGAAGACGCGCCGCGCCTACGTTTATCCGGCCACGCACTTCGCCAGCCGCCTCACGGACGAGAACTTGCCGCGAATGGGGGAACGACTCCGGCTCAAGAAGGACGTCGACATCTCGAAGTTTACGCCCGAGGTGCAGGCGATCCTGAAGGGGCTCAAGAAGTACGGCATGCTCGTCGCGGACAACGGCATCGACTGGGCCATTTCGTGCGCCCCGGACCCGCGCATTCCCGTGCTGCACGACCAACTGCGGAAGCTCAAGGGCTCGGACTTCGAGGTGATCGTGCCGCCCGAAGGATACAATCCCGCGAAGTAGCGACATTTAGCCCGCCGTTTACGGCGGGTCTTCGCAAACCCGCCGTAAACGGCGGGCTAAATATGAACGCACGCGGCCGACTTGCTCCTTCGCCCACCGGTGCCCAGCACGTCGGCAACGCGCGCACATACCTCATCGCGTGGCTCTCGGCGCGGTCGCAGGGCGGCACGGTCGCGCTCCGCATGGAGGACATCGATTCGCCGCGAGTCAAAGCCGGTGCCGCAGAACAAGCCCTGGACGACCTCCGCTGGTTGGGCCTCGACTGGGACGGCGAACCCATCGTGCAAACTGCCCGGCTCGCTCACTACGAAGCGGCCCTCGAACAATTGAAACAACAGGAACTGGTCTATCCCTGCACCTGCACCCGAACGGACATCGCGGCGGCGGCGAGCGCGCCGCACGCCGAACACGAAGGCCCCATTTATCCGGGCACCTGTGCCCATCGCTCCGCCAAGGATGCCGACAAGTTGAATGGCGTTCCGTTCGCCTGGCGCTTCCGCGTGAGCGAGTCGCCTGCGTTCGCGGATCGGTTTCTAGGTGAAGTGCGGATCGACTTGCAGCAGGTCGGCGGCGACTTCGTCGTGTGGAAGGCCGCAGGCACGCCAGCTTATCAGCTTGCGGTCGTGGTCGACGATGCTGCGATGGGCATTACGGAAGTGATTCGCGGCGACGACCTCGTGCCGTCCACACCGCGTCAGATTCTGCTCTATCGCGCGTTGGGTTGGGAGCCGCCGAGCTTCGCACACGTGCCGCTGGTCGTCGGCGAAGACGGTCGGCGACTCGCGAAGCGACACGGCGACACGCGGCTGAGCACGCTTCGCGATGAGCCACTCGCGGCTTCGCGATTGGTCGGGCGACTCGCCTGGTCGTGCGGTTGGCTACCGAAACCGGAACCGATTTCGGCGCGGGAATTGTTGCCGCTGTTTCGGATGGAGGCGATTCCGAAACAGCCATTCGTGTGGGCCGTTTAGCCGCCGCGCTCCGCTCCGAGGACTTCGCGTCGCGGCTAAACGGTCAGCGCTTTACGGCATGGTTAACTTTTTGACGTCGTCTTCGAGCGTGGTCATTTCGCCGTTCCGTTTGATGATCTTGCCGTCCTTGCCGACCACGAACAGATGCGGCACCACGAGGATGCCGTAGCTCGTCGCTAGCGGGCTCTTGTCCAAGCCGCCGGCATGGAGATGCGTGCCGGGCAGGCCCAATCGCTGGATCGAATCGCCCGCCGCCTTCGCCTCGTCGTCCAGGGCGATGCTGATGATCTCGAGCCCCTTCGGCCCGTAGGTCGCGGCCAGTTCCTTCAGCTTCTTCGCATCCTCGGCGAGCGTCTGGCTCCAACTCGCCCAGTAGAACACGATCACGGGCTTGCCCGCGAATTGCTGAGCGTTGAACGGCTGGCCCGTGGCCATGTTCGTGCCGGCGATTTCGAGCGGCTTGCCTTCGCAATCGAGCCGCTTCACGATCCCGGCCGCCTTCGCCGCGCGGGTATCCATCGCGTAGTTCTTCAGCAGGTGTTCGCACCACAATTTCGTTTTCGCCTCGCCCTCTTTTCCACCGAGGAACTCGTACGACATCGCCAGTCGAATCACGGCTTCCGAGGCGTCCTCGCTCTTGGGGAAGGCCGTCGCGAAGGCTTCCAGCGCGGTGCGATACTTGTCCTGGGCGGAGTTGATCTCGGGGCCGGTCTTCGCCTTCGCCATGAGGATGCCGTTCTCGGCACTGATCAGTCGGAACGCCGCGTATGGCCCGAGCGGGTTTTGCGGCGTCGCGACGAATGCGTCCTTCAACTGCTTGAGCCGCACCTGCGACGGATTGCCTTCGGTGCCGCCCTCGGCCGCGTTCGCGAGGCTGTCGATGAGCAACTTCGCCCAGCCGGTCTGCTGCTCGGGCTTGAGTTTCTGCACGATCTGTTCGAGGATCCCCGCCCGCTTCGAGTAGTAGATCGGCATCTCGTCAGGCTTCAGGTTCCCCGCGCCCTTGTCCAGCGCGTCGAGTTGCGTGACGAGTTCCGCGATCTCGGGAATCACCTGCGGCGCGTCGCCAGTCGCGAGATTGTTCCCATCCACATTTCCCGGGCCGGCAGTCGGTCCTTCGACCAGCTTCCACGAGCGGCCGATCATGATCAATTCGCCGGTCTGGAGGAACTTCGTCTCTTTGCCGTCCTGAATGAGGATGGTGCCGTTCTTGTGAACGACCTGATCGTCGCGGCCACCGAACGCGTCGGCCGGGGTCGTCTGCGGGATGCCGAGTTCGAGGTGAACCCACTTCGCTTCGGGCGATAGCTTGAGCACGACCGCCGCATCGCCCATCCTCTTGATCGCCCCCGCGGACTTCTCCTTGATGCGAGCGATCTCCGCAGGCGGAAGGCCGACTCCCTTGAGGTGCTCTTCGGTCGGGATCAGCGCTTCGAGCCGCTTCGGATCCCGGGTGAGCACGGCCTGGAGAATTTCCTGGCTCGCTTCTTCCGGCGAAATCACGACCCATTCATCGACCTTGCCGTCGCGGTCTTTGTCGAGGCCCCACTTGCCGCCGTTGGGCCCGAGCCAGCGGAACTGGTAGGGCTCCGTCGGGGCGGGCGGGTACGTTTCGCGGTACGCTTCCTGACCGTTCACGTAGAAGGCCACGATGTTGAACGACTTGCCGTCGTAGCTCACGAACTGGCGGACGGGCTTCCCCTCGGCATCGCGAATCACGTAGCCGATGACGACCTGATCCTTGTTCTTGATCGGTTCGACCTTGTGGCGAGCCATCTGCTCCGTCGTGGGCGTGGCGACGCCGACGCCAGGCTGCCGCGGCTTCGTTTCAAAAGCCTTATCCAGCGGGAGCGGGGGAAGCTGAGCGAACGCCGACAGCCCGAACCCGGCCCACAGGGTGAGCGTAGCCAGTACCCGCATGGAGAACCGCTTGGTCGTCATCCGTGACTCCTACATGGCGCGGAATAAGCGTCACAATCGTCTTCGGCAGACTGGGGGCATCGGGTTGAGACTTGAGCGAAAAAAGGATCGAATGAGCGCCTTACCGCTTCCGCGCGAGCGTGAGCCCATCCGCGAACGGGAGGAAGCACAGCGAGATGCGAGGGTCGGCGTGGAGCTTGGCATTCAGGGCGCGGATGGCCGCGGTGTCGAGGTCGTTCACCGCCGGGTCCGCGACCTTGCCATCCCAAAGCGTGTTGTCGATGGCGATGAGTCCGCCGGGGCGAAGGAGCGTGAGGCAGGATTCGTAATAAGAGTCGTAGCCCGTCTTGTCCGCGTCGATGAAGGCGAAGTCGAAGAGGCCGAGCCAGCCGCCGCCCTGGAGTTGCTCCAGCGTTTGCAGTGCTGGCCCCATCCGCAGGTCGATCTTCTCCGCGAGGCCGGTCTTCTCCCAGTATTTGCGGGCGAGGGCGGTGTACTCTTCGCTCACATCGCAGCAAATGAGATTGCCATCGGAGGGAAGGGCGGACGCGACCCAGAGCGACGAGTAGCCCGTGAAGGTGCCGATTTCGAGGCAGTTCTTCGCCCCGAGCAGTTGCACGAGCATCGCGAGAAGCGGACCCTGTTCCGGCGCGATCTGCATCTCGCCATCGGTGAGATGGCTCGTCTCTTCGCGCAGTTCCCGGAACGAGTCGGGCTCGCGCAGCCCAATGTAGAGCGAGTATTCGTAAAGTTTGTCGGTGATCGGTGTCGGCCGAACGAAATTGAGACCGCTCACATCACGACTCCGTGGGCCCGGCGAGGATCTGCACGTCCTTGAAGCCCTTGCGGGAAATCGCGTCTTTGAGCGCCTCGGCATTGAAGGCGCTTCGGTCCTTGACGCGGAAGCGAACCTGCTTCAACTTGCGGTCGGGTTGCACGGATTCCGAATCGACCCAGGGCAGAAGTGCCAACCCCTCGGCAACTTTCTGCGGGCAGGACTCGCACACCATCGTCGGCACGAAAATTACGACTTGATCCGGTCCCGTCGTGGCCATTGCCGCAGGTGGCGGGGCCGCGGGGTGGTCCGGATCCATCATGCAGCCGAGCGGGGCGAGACTCAAAATGGAAGCGAGTGCGATTCGAAACACGACGAGTCACCCCGAGATGCCGAAGGCATCGTGGTAGGCCAGGAGGCGGGAAGTGGTTGGTAGTCCGCACTCTCCGAGTGCGGCCCAAGGCCAGCAATTTCGGAGAAACGTGAATGTTTTCGTTCAGCGCACCGCACTCGGAGAGTGCGGACTACCAAAACGGGAGGTTATTCCGTGCCCGTTCATTAGTAAGTCGGGCGTCGCCAGAAGCTCTTGCTCTTACCCGCGGGCGTGAGGATCACCAGGTTGATCTTCGCATCCAGCTTCGGCGAGCAGGTGAGGCGATCGGACTCGGCATCGTACCGAATCGACAAATCGCAATCGCCTGGATGCACGAGGCAGTCCGGGCTCGAATCGCTCCAGTACCAGCCGTGCGAGATCATCGACTGGATGAACCCTTCGGTATCGAAGTGTTCGGAAAGCGAATCGGTGGCAAGCTGCGCATGAGTTGTCATAAACACAGTGTAGCAGATCGCGGCGGGCGAGTGTGCCTACGAAGTTCCGAAAAATTCCGTTCGGGTCAGTTGCGGGAGATGAGCGTGAAATTCGGGTTCTTCCGCCGTCGCCAGATGAAGCCATCGAGTGCGTAGTGCGTGAACTGCGGCAGCGCGAGCAGCGGAACGAAGAGCCACTGCCAATCGTGCAGGTTCCACGCACTTCCGAAGAGCCAAGGGCGTTCGTGCCAGACGAGCCGATCCCAGAGCAGCTCCTCCGCGAACGCCAGCACCCAGACCGTGGCGATGAAGAGGCCAATCGTGCGAAGGCGGCTCGCGAGCTTCACCCGCTGGAAGGCGGTGGCACCCTTCACCCGCATCCAACCGTACCAGTAGACGAGTATCAGGTACGGGATGCCGTGGATCACGACGTTCGTCACGAGAAAGGCGTAGTCCGAGTTGATGGCGACGATGCCGACGTACCAGCAGAGTGCCGTGGTGAAAACGACGAGATCCTTCCCCGGATTGGTGAAGCCCTGGGACCTTCGCCAGAGACTTCGCACGAAGTAGACCGCGAGTACGATCCAATAGCACGGTTCGAGCAGGTCCGAGGCGAGCGTGGGGATGCGTTCGAAGTCGCCGCGCAGGAACCACCAAAATCGCCGCGGCAGGTGCGAGTGCCAGTAGACGAGTGGGTAGCACGTGGCGAGGTAAATCGTGGCGGCATCGATCCACCAGCCAGTTCGTTCGCCGCACTTCGCACGATAGAGCATGACCCAGCCGTACTGTTGCCTCACGAAATGGAAGACGGCGAGGTACGCGAGACATCGCCAGAAGACGACCGGCCCGAGCGAATAAAGCCCGACGCCGGCCACGAGGCCGACAACCGGCACCAGCGAATAGAGCCCCGGCCGGCGGCGAAACTCCTCGGGATCGAGGTAGACGCGGAAGAGCGTGGACCACACGTGGGCGAGGGTGCGGTACACGGTTTGTAAGGGGAAGGCGACACACGAGGATTTCCCGTGGAACGGAGCCAAGATCCTGGTGGAAAAGTTCAAGGCGGTGATCAGAACGCATCCCTGATT
>JAYTUG010000436.1:0-19085 GCA_043744695.1 Gemmataceae bacterium | reverse complement strand
GTGCATTTACACATGTGCTTCGGGTCGCCGAGGTAGCCGCACGGGCACGGGTTCATCGCGGCAACCATCACGAAATCGGCCGGAAAGGTGGTCGAGTGAAAGGCCCGGCTGATGGTCACGCGGCCTTCTTCGAGCGGCTGCCGAAGCGACTCCAGACTGCGGCGATTGAACTCGGGCAGTTCGTCCAGAAAGAGTACGCCGTGATGGGCGAGCGAGATTTCCCCCGGCTGCGGGACACTGCCGCCGCCAACCATGCCAGCATCCGAGATCGTATGGTGCGGCGAACGGAAGGGCCGCGTCGTGAGTATGGGTTCGCCGGGAGCCATCTTGCCGACCGCGGAGTAGATGCGAGTCGTTTCCAAGCTCTCGTCCGGCGTGAGCGGCGGAAGGATAGTGGGAAGCCGGCGTGCGAGCATCGTTTTGCCGGAACCGGGGCTACCCAACATGATGACGTTGTGCCCGCCCGCCGCCGCGACCGTGAGCGCTCGCTTGGCGAACTCCTGGCCGCGGACGTCGCCGAAGTCCACGTCGTAACGGTTGAGTTTCGCCTCGATCTCGTCCATGCCCGGCGACACGGGATCGACTTCCACCGCACCGGAAACGATGCCGACGGCCTCGGCGAGCGACGTGACGCCGTAGACTTCGACTTCGCGCACGACGGCGGCTTCCTTCGCGTTCGCGGCCGGTACGATCATCTTCGGGATGCCGCGGGTGCGGGCTTCCATCGCCATGGAGAGCACGCCGCGAACTGGGCGCACGGTGCCATCGAGCGCGAGTTCGCCCACGCTACAGTAAGCGTCGAGTTGATCGGGCGTGAGTTGCCGGGTGGCGACGAGCAGGCCCAGCGCGATGGGTAGATCGAGAGCGCCAGCACTTTTGGGAAGGTCGGCGGGGGCGAGGTTGATGATGGTGCGGCCGGACGGGCGGAAGTAGCCGAGGTTGGCGAGTGCGCGTTCGATGCGGTGGATGCTTTCGCGAACCGCGAGTTCCGGCAAGCCGACCAGCACGGTCTTGGGTGAGCCGGCAGCGGCATCGACCTCCACCTCGACGGGGAGTGCGTCGATCCCCAGCAAGGTGAAGGTGCGGAGTTTCGCGAGCATTACTTCTTCACCTTCTCCACGGGCTTGGAATTTAGGATCAGTCGGCGGACCGCGAAGCGGACGCCCGGAACGATGATGAGGAGCGAGAGGGCCACGATGAACGCGATGAACGCGCCGGGGTGGACGAACATCTTCTTGCGGCCGGTGAGATCGAGGTCGTCCGATTCGAGCGTGCCGCCTTCCATCCAGCCGCGCATGTTCACGGCGCAGACGATGTCCGTCACGATGAGTGCGATGACGATGACGGCGGCGAGGATGCCGGGCCCGAGGTGGCTGATCCAATCGGATGCATCCGAGGCGATCACCTTCTTGGTCTCGGCCTTAACGCGCGTGAGGTTGTTGAAGCCGCAACTTTTGCAGAGGGCGGCGGTGGGCGGGTCGAGTTCCTTCGCGCAGTGCGGGCAGCGAGGAACGTCTTCCTCGCGGACGACGCCGAGCGGCTTCGGCGCGACGCCCTGGGGAAGATTCTCGTCGTCGTCTTCATCCAGGAAAGGGCTTTTCGGCTTCTCCTCGGCCTTCGGCTCCGGCTTGGGAGGCGGCGCGGGTGCCTTGGCGGCCGGCTTCGCCGGTGCAGCCGCCTTAGCCTTCGGCACCACGATGGGAAACACTTCCTGGCAATCCTTGCACTTGATCTTCTTGCCTGCGAGCTCGACCGGCACTTTCAACTTCTTCCCGCAGTTGGGGCAGGAAACATCCAGCGTCGCCGCCATGGTGGAACCTCTCAGACAATTAGCCCGCCACTTGTGGCGGGGTCGGATCGACACGACCCGCCACAAGTGGCGGGCTCAATGACTCGCCCTACGGCATAAATCAGACGGTTTGGGATCAATACTCTAGAAATAGCTTACATACCGGACCGGTTTCATGCAGGGAATCCCCGTGCCTTCTTCCGCCGAGCCTCGCATTCTCGTCTCGCTCGCCACATATAACGAGGCCACCAACATCGCCTCGCTCATCGGGGAGATTCACAAGATCGTGCCTGCCGCGGACGTCCTCGTGATCGACGACAACTCGCCGGACGGCACCGGAAAGATCGTCGATGAGATGAGGGCGAACGACCCGCGGATTCACGTTTTGCATCGGCCCGGCAAGCTCGGGCTGGGCACGGCCACGCTCGCGGCAATGAACTTCGCCATGGAACGCAACTACGATTACCTGCAAAACATGGACGCGGACGGCCAGCATCCGCCGCGCTATTTGCCGGGCATTCTCGCCGGCATGAGCAAGTACGACGTGATGATCGGCTCGCGTTACGTGAAGGGCGGCGCCACGGAGAACTGGCCGTTCGCCCGGCGCGCGATGAGCCAATCCGTGAACTTACTCGTGCGGTTCCTCTTCCGCATGCCGGTGAAGGACGCCAGCGGCGCGTATCGCTGTTATCGCGTGAGCAAGCTCCGCGAGGCTCATTTGGAGCTAACCCGATCGCGGGGCTATTCCTTTCAGCAAGAGGTGCTCTTCCGCTGCTTCAAGGCCGGCTGCACGATTGGCGAGTATCCGATTCTGTTCGAGAATCGCCGCGGCGGATCGAGCAAGGTGAACCGCAAAGAAGCCCTCCGCTCCATCGGCATGATCCTCTACCTGGGCTTGCGGAACACCATTGGCCTGGAGAGAGTGAAGTAAAGAACGCAACCGGAGAGCATCATGAGATCATTCGCTTTGCTTGCGATACTTCTGCTTCCCAACGTCGGCTGGGCCCAGAAAACCGAGGTCGTATTTCAGCCGAAGGGCGGCCACTTTGCCATTCGCGTCCCCGGCAAGCCGAAGGAAAATACGCAAAGCATCAAGACCGACCTGGGTACGCTCAAGGTTTACACCGCGACCTACGCTCTTCCGGACGGCAACGTTTACTTGGTAAGCTTCACCGAGTTCCCGGCGGAAGCCGTGAAGCCGGCCCTGCGCGGCACGCTCTACGATGGCGTCGTGAAGGGAATCAAGGGCAAGGATGGGATGGTGGTGGGGACTGAGAAGGAAATCGAGATCGGCAACGAGAAGGGCCGCGAGGTGGTCGTCGATAAAGGTAAGCAGCAGACGCGTTTTCGCGTCGTGGTGAAGGACGACCGCTTGTTCCAGATCGCGCTGGTCGGCACCGGCGAATTCGCGACGGGCAAAGAGGCGACCGCGTTCCTGGATTCGTTCGAGTTCAAGTAGCCCTCAGCCGCTTGCGGCTTCGCGATTGCCGTTGTACTCGCAATCGCGAAGCCGCATGCGGCATTGATCAAGCCCGATACTTCGGATTCTTTTCCAGATACGCGTTGACGCGATTCACGCGTGTGATCGCCTCGGCGAAGAACTTCACGGCCTCGACCAATCGCTCATCCGGTTCCGCGCAACTGAAGCGTAGGAAGCCCGCACCGGCCGCGCCGAAGCACTCGCCGCCGAGGCACGCCACGCCCGCCTTCTCGTCCGCGCCTTCTAACAGATACATCGCCAGGCCGTGCGAGGTGATGCCGAGACGCTTACAGATCGGCTCGACTTTCGGGAACACGTAAAAGGTGCCCAGCGGCATCAACACCGTCACGTCCTTCACCTTGCTTAGTTCCTCCACGAGCAGCTTCACCTTGGCGTGGAATTTCGCCATCACTTCGGTTCGCTCGGCGGTGTCGTGTTCGAGTGCGGCCTTGCCCGCGAGTTGGACGAACGGCGGGGCGCACGAGAGCGTGCTGTTGATCATCTTGCCGATGAGTTCGGCGTGCTTGGGCGAAGCGACGGCGTAGCCGCACCGCCAGCCGCTCATGCTGTAGCTCTTCGAGAAGGTGTACGCCGCCACGACGTGGTCCATCATGCCGGGCTCGGCGAGCAGGCTGTGGTGCCGGCCTTCCCAGATCATGTGGCAATAGGGCTCGTCGCTGAACACCGCGATGTTCGTGCCGCGCACCAGGTCGGCGATTCCTTTCAGGTCTTCCTTCGTGGCGACGCCACCGGTGGGGTTGTGGGGTGAATTGAGGAAGATGGCCTTGGCCTTCGGCTCGGTGCGGATGAACGTCTCGATGTCCGCGAGGCCGGGGCGGAAGGCGTTCTCTTGCCGCAGGGGCACGTAGACCGGCTTCGCACCGCGGCGAGCGATGTTCGGATCGTAGGTCGGGAACGCCGGCTGAAACACGAGTACCGCGTCGTTCGGTTCCAGAAACAATTCGCAGAAGAATTGCTCGAAGGGCTTCGCACCGGGAGCGACGACCACGTTCTCGGCGGCGGCGGGGATGCCGAACTCGGCCTTCACCGTCTTCGCGATAGTCTCGCGGAATTCGAGCAGCCCGAGCGAGGGGCAGTAGCGCGTCTGCCCGGCGTCGATGGCCGCCTTGCCGGCTTTGATCGCCGACGTCGCACTCGGATACGGGCTGTCGCCGATTTGAAGTTCGATCACGTCCTTGCCGCCGGCCTTGAGTTTCTTCGCGACCGCGAGAACGTCGAACGCGGTCTCGGCCGTGAGCCCGCTGGCAAAGTTGGAGAGTGTCGGCATCGCGTGCCACCGCGTGAATGATGATGGTGTTGGAAGATTTCCTTATGCTACGGAGAGCGCGGACGTTCCGCGATTTTCGCCGCTTGCGGCTTCGCGATGCCGCCGCAGGGAGTCTTGGATGAATCTCGAATTAACGGATCGAGTTGCGGTCGTGGTCGGCGGAGCGCGCGGCTTGGGTCGCGCCATCGCGACCGCGTTCGCCGCCGAAGGTGCCCGAGTCGCCCTTCTCGATGTTTCACCGGACGTTCACACCGCTGCTGAGAAGCTCGGAGGCCAGGGCTACGTCGTGGATGTCACGGACTTCGCCACGGTAAAAGCAGTCGCCGAGAAGATTGGCCGCGTCGATCACGTTGCGTTTGCGGCTGGGATCGGCTCCGGGAAGTTCGGCTTCCCATTCTGGAAACTCGATCCCTCCGAATGGGCCCGCGTGTTGAACGTGAACCTCGTCGGTGCTGTGAACGTGGCGCACGCCTTCGCGCCGGGCATGGCCGAGGCAAGGAGCGGCACGTTCGTGTTCCTCGCGTCGGTGGCCGGGCAGAACGGTTCGCAGACCGACCCGCCGTACAGCGCTTCCAAAGCCGGGTTAATCAACTTCGCGCAGTGTGCCGCCAAGGATCTCGCGCCGTTCGGCGTGCGCGTCAACGCGCTCAACCCCGGCATGGTGAAGACGCCGTTGAACAAGTCCGTTTGGCAGGCGTGGGCGGATCGGCAGCCGCAGGAGACGCGGCTCGATTACGATGCCTGGACCGCGGAAAAGATTGCGAAGCTCGTGCCGCTCAACCGCTGGCAGACACCCGAGGATGTGGCGGCGATGGCCGTGTTCCTGGCCTCCGCTCGCGCCGCGAACGTGACCGGCCAAACCATCAACGTCGACGGCGGCTACGTGATGCACTCGTGAACCACTTCCCAGTAGGAAGCCGATTTTGTTCGCCTACGACAACCGTTCAGTTCACTTCGACGTTCTTGATGGTTGCCAGAAAGGGCACTTCCACCAACGTGCCAGTCTCGTCCTTCCCCTCGATCGTGAACACGACCCAAACGCTCCATTCGCCTTTCCGCAGAATGGCGACAGCAGGTACGATCTTGGTCTTATCCTTTGGGTCGATGACACCCCACCTTCCGTTCAGCGCCTGAAGTTCCGTGGTGGCCGACAGCATACCGCCCGCCTTGGGCGTCACACTGTATTGCACATTCTTGAGCGTCCAACCGGGATTAAACTTGTAGCTGCCGAACAGCTCGGCCTCACCTTGGGCGGGCTTTGGGTAGTCTTTCTCCCAGGTAACGGTTCCGTACTTGGGCGGGTCGGCAGCGACCGTTGATGCAGAGGCGAGAGCAATCAGCGTCAGAGTGAACAACAATCGCATGGAAAACTCCGTTGGTTCGATCGAGTGGATCGAGAATAACACAAACGCGACGCGGTTGGCAATTCTCACTACGCGACTTCCCGCCTATCATACCATTGAAATCCTGGGACCGCACCGTGGGTTGGCCCTCCGCCACGTGAAAAAACAAGGAGCCGCGATGCCGGCTATCATCGACGACATTTCCGCCGAGATTCTCGACCTCAAGAAGCAAATCGGCGCGACCATTCTCGCCCACTACTACCAGGACGGCGAAGTCCAGGCGCTCGCGGACATCACCGGCGACAGCCTCAAGCTGGCCCGCGAAGCCACGACGGTCGATTCGCCCGTCATCGTATTCTGCGGCGTACTCTTCATGGCCGAGACGGCCAAGATGCTGAACCCTTCAAAGCGGGTGCTGCTGCCCGATCTCGCGGCCGGATGCAGCCTCGTCGATTCCTGCCCCGCGGACAAACTCGAACGCTACCAGGAAATGCTCCGCATCAACGACCGCAAGTTTCAGACGGTTTGTTACATCAACAGCTCCGCCAAGGTGAAGGCCCTTTCGGATTGGGTCGTGACCTCCGGGAACGCGGAAGACGTGGTGCGGAACAAGGTGCCGCCGGGTTTCGAGATTCTCTTCGTTCCCGATAAGCACCTCGGCCGCTACTTGCAGGAAGTGACGGGCCGCGAGATGATCCTTTGGGACGGCTCGTGCATGGTCCACGAGATCTTCAGCATCGGCGACTTGCTCAAGATGAAGAAGCAGCACCCGTCCGCGCAGACGATAGCCCATCCGGAGTGCCCGAAGAACATTCTCGATCTGGCGGATTACATCGGCGGCACGGAGGCGATGATCAAGCACGTGGCCGGGATCGCAGCACCGACGGAGTTCCTGGTCGCCACCGAGCCGAACATGATCTGGCAACTTCAGCAGAAGCATCCGCGGCACACCTACCTCGGCGTACCGGGCATCACCTGTGCCTGTAACAACTGCCCGCACATGGCGCGGAACACGCTCGAAAAGATTCGTGACTGTATGCTGAAGGGCGAGCCGGAGATTCACTGGCAGCCGGAGTTCGACCGCGCGAAGGACGTGCTCACGCGGAGCTTGTTGAACCCGCCGGCAGCGAGCCAAGTGCAACCGCTCGGGGATTGAAGGAGAGCAAAGATGACGACTGAACTTCCGACGACGGCAAGTTTGAACGGAACTCCCACGTTGGGGCCATCGCCCTTGGACGTGCTGACGCTGGCGCAGGCAGCGATCTACTTACAATTGCCTGAGGACGCAGTGCGAGGAGAAGCGGACGCGGGCCGACTCGTCGGGCAAAATATCTGCGGTCAATGGCGCTTCGTCCGCGAGCGGATCATCGCCTGGCTTTGCAAGCCCGCGAAAAAATCGATCCTCGATTCCCCAACTTCGGATGAAACGCCCGAGGAACACGAGGCCTTCCTCTCCAACATTCGGGCATACCGAGATGAAATCGACCGTGCCACCAGCAGTGGGAAGTACGCACCGGAATGAATTATCACCTCGACACCGATCTGTTCACACTGGCTCACCGCGCGTCGCATGGCCTGCGCGAAAGGATTGCCACGGCTCAACAAACCCACGAAGTGGCAATCTCACTTGTCGCGAGGATATAAGTGCTTCGCGGTCGATTTGAAGCTTTATTGAAAGCGGCAGACGGCGCTGCGCTATCCCGTGCTCAAGAACATTTGCGATCGTCGGAAGCTTATCTCGCGGAATTCCGCATCGCTGAATTTAACGGGGCTGCGATACGAGAATTCGATCGGGTTCGCGAAGACAAGAAAGCTAAAAAGATGGGTCGCAACGACCTCCTCATTGCCTGCATCGCGCTCGCTCACGATGCCACGCTCGTCACGAGAAATACCAAGGACTTCGCCGGCATCCCCGGCTTGAAAGTTGAGAACTGGGCCAACTGAACCGGAGGAGAAACTTGATGGCCAGCAAGACGATCAAGAAACCGAAGCCTGCTTTGAGCAACAAGCCTCTCGCTATGGCGGCTGAAGTGATGGCGCTCGCGGAAGCGGCGGTATTTCTGCGCGTTCCGGAAGACGGCTTGAAGGCGGATGCAGCGAGTGGCCGAGTCCCGGGCCGGCTGGTCGCCGGGGAATGGCGCTTCACCAAGGCGACGCTGCTGGCCTGGTTCAATGAACCTGAAACAGCCGCGCCGAAAAAATCCTCTAAGCAGAGGATGCTGGATTTGGCAGGAGCCTGGAAAGACGATCCCACCGTCGATGCGATGGTCGAAGAAATCTATCGGAAGCGAAAAGCAAACCTGGTTGGCGAGTAATTCGCTCACGATGGCACGCTCGTCACGCGGAACACCAAAGACTTCACCGGCATCCCCGGCTTGAAAGTCGAGAATTGGGCCAACTGAAATGTTTGCGCTTCCCCTGCTCGTGGCGTTCCTCGCACCCGTTGACCCGGCCAGGGCCTTCGTCGCCAGCGGGACGGAGCGCGAACCCCTCGTTGGCCGCATCGTGAAGCTCGCCGCGGATGGGTCGGTCGAACTCGCAACTGCCGAGGGGAACGTCGCGATTCGCGATGTCGTCAGTTTGCGGCGGATGAGCGTACGGCTTCCGCCGTTGCCGCGCGGACCGGTGCTCATCACCACCAACGGCGACCGCATCCCGATTCGCGTTCGCAACGCCGGTGGCCTCGTCGGTGGAAACGACCAAACGCTCAAGCTTCAAACGGCCCTGGCGGAAGCGGAGTGGGAGGTGCCTGCGCCCTCGGCCTTCGTCGTCTGGTTCGCGAAGCCACCCGCCGAGACGCCGTTCGATCTCGCTCGTTATCCCTGGCTTCCCGCGAACCGCAACCGCGACATCCTTCTCTTCCGGAACGGCGACACGGCCAGCGGCGCGATCGCCGGCTTCGGCGAAGACCCGCCCATCGTGAAACTGAAACCCGAGACAGGCGACGATCGCAACATCCCGCAGGCGGAAGTTTCGGCACTCGCCTTCAGCCCCACGCTGGCCCGCACCCGCAAACCGAAAGGTCCCTACGCCCGGTTGGTGCTTCGCGATGGCACTCGGCTCGCGATCGCGCAGGCCACCGCCGATGCCAAGACCATCAAGGGGAAGACGCTCTTCGGGCAAGCCGTTGAGTTTCCGGTCGCGGAACTCGTGAGCCTGGACGTGATCCAGGGGAAGGCGACGTATCTTGCGGATGTGAAGCCGAAGAAAGCCGAGTCTGCTGGCTTCCTCGGAACGACCTGGACCTGGAAGGCGAATCAAACCGTTCGCGGTGAACCGCTCCGGCTTCTCACTCCAAATGGGACCGGCACCTTCGACCGCGGCATCGGCACACACCCGCGTACCACTCTGACCTACGAATTGGGCGGAAAGTATCGGCGCTTCGAAGCGCTGATCGGGCTCGATGCCGCGTCCGGCGAACGCGGTCAAGCCGTCGTTCGAGTCCTGGTTGACGGCAAGGAACAGCCGCTGCCCGAGTTGTTAAAGTTAACTGCAGGGCCAGCACTTGCCCTTCGCATCGAGTTGGCCGGCGCGAAAGAACTTACGCTCGTGGTGGACTTCGGCCCCTCCGGCGATGTACAGGCCGATGTGAATTGGGGCGATGCGCGATTGGTGGAGTGAATCGAAACCCGGTTTCTGCTTTGGAAACCGGGTTTCTGGTCAGTTTGCGAGAAACCCGGTTTCCAAAGCAGAAACCGGGTTTCAAAGTTCCTCACCGATCCCAGTTGCTCTCGTACGACTTCACGCGATCCAGCACCTGATAACTTTGCACAGCGAGCAGGCCAAACAGAAACGCCGTCCACAAGCTGCCGCGTGGAACCCACCACGGCAACGCTTGCAGCCAGTCGGCGCCCTGCCGTTCGCTCATCATGCACGCGATCGAGTAAAGGCAGAACGCTCCCGCCACGGCTATCGAAATCTGCAGCGCGAGTCGACGCCCGGTTCGCGGCGAAAAATACGAACAGACTTCCTCGCAGACCTGCCCACCGTCCAGGGGCCACACGGGGAGCAGATTCACCAAGCCCCACCAGAGGTTCACGAAGACCAACTGCAAGAACACCCACTGAAGCAGAAACGGGGATTCGTCCGTCACCCAGGGGAAGAAGAAGTTGGAACCGAAGAGCAATCCAAAGAGCAGGAACCCCGCGAACGGCCCGGCGAGTGCGACGACGATCCGCTTCCACCGGCCCCGCACCGCGGACCACGGAATGGCCAGACCACCGAACGCATGGAGTACGACGTGGGAATC
The DNA here is from genome assembly GCA_043744695.1 of Gemmataceae bacterium. GTDB lineage: Bacteria > Planctomycetota > Planctomycetia > Gemmatales > Gemmataceae > Urbifossiella. The sequence goes on along the minus strand of JAYTUG010000436.1, from coordinate 8,936 downwards.
GGAACCGAACCAGCGGAATGCGAAGGCGTGGCCGAGTTCGTGAATCAGAATCGAGACGAACACGATCGCCACCCAGGCGAGCAGGTACGCGACGCCGTACGCATCGAGGGCACTGGACCCGAACAGCACCGTGCCGATCCAAAAGAACGGATGAATGCGCACCGGGAACCGGAAGGCGCGGAAGTTCAGATCCCAGCGAGTGCGTTCCGGTTCGGCAAGCACGAGAGTACCTCGGGACAGTGGGCCGGGATAGCACCGGCTGGAAGCCCACTGGCACTTACTCTAATGGTTCGTCCTGGTTTTTGCTCGCGTCGTTTCGCGAAGAGGCGTCTATCTCACTTCTTGAAATCGAACTTCTGCGGATGGAATGTCGGCAGATCGGCGCGGTCGATGGCGAAGGCGTAGACGCGGAATGGGGCCGTGGCGACGAAGTCGTTGTCCGCCGTCACGATCAGTAGGTGGCGGCCGTCGGGCAGGTCGGGGCCGAACGCCAGGCCTTCGAACTTCTCGGGGCATTCCTCACCGCCGATCTGGAATCGCGATTCGAGCAAGTCGAGAAACGGCGTCTTCATCACGGGCTGGATACCGACCGGCAGCCCTTTCACGGGCAAGGTCGCGACCGCGCTCACGTCGGTCGCCTTCCCAAGTTTCATGCGAAAGATTCTCTTGAAGTGCGCGTCCTTCCCGAACTTGCTATCGCGTTCGAGTACGAGGAACTCGTCGTCCCCGATCGCGAGAATCTCGCTGACGCCGTTGGTGGCTTCGTGCAGCGGATAGACGAACTCGCGAGTCTTCCCCGAGCCGATTTCGATTTCGAGCATGCGGCAATTCGTGCCGACCCGCAGGTTCTCCTTGTCGAGTCCGCCGTCTTGAATCAGCGGGCTTTGCATGATTCCGAAGAGCTTGCGGCCATCGGGCGAGATCGCGAGGCCTTCCATGCCGCGGTTGGGCTGACGGCCGCGCAGATTGTGCGGCGGCAATTCCGCCTCGACGTTCTTGCCGGGCTTCGTGGGAAGGAAGCGCTCGGGCACCGGCAAACTTCGCAGCCGCTTCCCCTTCACATCAAACTCGGAAATGGCGGGGCCGTACTCATCCGAGAGGAAGAACGTGCCGGTGCGGCTCACGCGAACGCCCTCGGGATCGAGTCGCAGGCTCTTCTCGGGATGCTTCGGGTGGACGGCATCGAGCGAGCCGACGAGTTGCTCGCCGTGTTCGTTGGAAAGCAGCGTGGTCGCGGTGAGTTTGAGGTTGACGGCGGGACTTGCATTGAGCCGAACGGTGATGTTCATGCGGTGAACGCGGCAGGCGAAATCCGAGTTGCCGTCTTTCGGGCCGCGGTCGGAGGCGAGGAGGTATTCGTCGCCCTTTCCGGCGTAGGTGATGGACGAACCGAGCCCGCCGAGGCGGTTGTGAGGCGTGCCGTCAGTCTGCTTGCCGGTGAGCCCGGAGAGATCCGCCGTGTCGCCGGGAATCGTGGCGATGCCGAGGAGTACGACATCGGCCTGGGCGAGCCCGAGACCGAAGCCGGAGAAACATCCACAGCAGATGGCGGCGCGAATCAGCGTGTTCATGACGAGGGTATCCGAGAAGTGAACGCGGCCCGGGGTTTCCCAGGCCGCTTGAAATCCGAGACGCGAGTCGTGGATCAATAGTCGCCGGGGATGTCGTTGCCCTGGGCCGTGACGAGTGCGGCCAGCGTTCCGGGCGAGATTCCAATGCTCAGGCTGCGAACCGAGCCATCCGCCATCGTCACGTTCATACCGTTCGCGTGGAAGCTGTAGAACTCGCTGTCGTTCGTGCAATTCATGATGCACTTTCCACCCGTGGACCAATTCGAGCCGAAAGCCCCCGGCGTCACGCCGTCGATGCTGAACCCGCAATCCGGATCGGCCCAACCCCAACCATCCGCCGTGTTGTTGTTCGTGTCCTTCCCCTGTTGGTACAGGTTCGGACGCCCCGCATCTTCCGCAATGAGGATCGTCTGACTCGTGCCGTCCAGGATATTGATGATCGGCGTATCGTTCACCTTCTGGAGGGCCCCGATGGCTTCGTCTTTGGGAGCCGATCCCGCAACCGGGAAGTTCGGGATATTGTTGGCCGTGTAAAACTGCCGGCGAATCGCATTCACCGAGCCGTAATCTCCCGGCCCCAACAGAACCGGCCCGGCCTGACGGCGTTGTTCGGGGGCCGACGGGCAGAGGAAGAGTTTGAATCCGTTCTGGGCGGTCGTCAAGTTCGTACCCGTATTCCACTTGATCGTGTTGTTCCAGAGTCGGCCGATGTTGTCTTGCTCGACGTAGGCCAAAGCCACGGGCGTCCACGAGCGGAACTTGGCATCGCCCGCGACCGTGATGCGACTGGCCGGGAACACGCTGTTGTTCGCGCTCGCATAGTTGTGAAACGCGAGCCCGAACTGCTTCATGTTGTTCTGGCACTTGGCGCGGGACGCCGCCTCGCGCACCTTCTGAACCGCAGGGAGGAGTAGGCCGATGAGCACGGCAATGATGGCAATCACGACGAGAAGCTCGATGAGAGTAAAAGCTCGGCGACGAAGGATTGTCACGGATGGCTCCACGGGAGAATAAAGCGACCCGGCCGCGGCACGGACCACGACCGTCCCGCAAAAGTTAGCCGAGCCCCATCGTGCGTACAAGTGGCTTCGTTTCGAGTTCACCGACGCTTCACGGTTCCTTCACGCTCAGGTCTCGATTGAGAAAATTCCTCACTCGTTCTTCACAGTCGAGGTGAGGCGATGGGGATCGATTTCGTCACGACGATGCGTGAACTCGGCAAAGTTGCTCACACGAGAATCTCCTCGCCAAGATTTGACGCAAACGTTTAATCGAGTTCGACTTGCAACTTCGATCGCGTTCGGGCTGTTCGAGTTCAACCCGAGCGAGATACGCTTCTCTCGCGAAATTCGGAAGAATTCCGAAATCCCACGCCGGGGGCGGCGAACACCCTCTATCGACGACAATTGCCCAACATCTGGTTCACCCAGTTAACGGAGAGGCGACATGCTCAAGAAGCTCATCGTGGTAGCAGTGGTTGGCGGCCTCGCAGTCGCCGCGGTCAAGGGGACGAAGTTCGCGTCTTACGTCCGCACCGAAGTGAAATCGTGGCGTGAGGCCGCCGAAGACGCGGTGCCGCCCGAAAAGGAAATCGAACGCCTGCGCGGCGAAGTGAAGATGCTCGACGAGGACACGATCAAGATCGTGAAGCAACTCGCCCGCCTGCAATCGGATCAGGCCGATATCAGCGTCCGCGAGAAGGGCCTCGAAGCGAAGAAGAGCCAGGTTAGCGAACTGATGACGAGCCGCGAAGTGGCCGTGCGCGAGGCCGAGAAGAAGGCCAAGGCCGGCGAGGCCAACGTGTTCGTGGTCTTCGGCGACCAGAAGTTCTCGCTCGCCAACGGGCTGCTCCGGTTGAAGGAAACCGTTCGCGACTACCGCGAGATCGAGAAGGAACTCACTCACGTCCGGATGAAGTCGGACACGCAGCAGCGGATCGTGGACAAGCTCGATCGCCAACGGCTCGAGATGTCTCGGTTGAAGTCCGACCTCGATACGGCCATCGACGGCCTCGAGGAGCAGGTGCAAGCCCTGAAGCTCACCCAGATGGAGAGCAAGTACCAGACGGACGACACCCGCGTGGCTCAGATTAAGGAATCGATCGCCAAGGTGAACAAGCGGCTGGACATCCAGCGTCGCGAACTTTCCTTGCTCCAGGACACGGTGACCCCGAGTCTCGCGCTGCCGACGGAATCGGTGGACGACATCATGGCTCCGATCAACGGCAAGCCTGCCGCCACCGCGAAGCCGACCATCACCAAGTCTGGCGACTGAGTCTGACCGAGAACAACTCGAACGCGAAGCCGCAAGCGGCTTCGCGTTTTTTTCGTCCACGTCAGTAGTCGAGGGAGAAAGTCAGTCCCGGTCCATCGAGGTGGAAGTGGCAGAGCGTCAGCACGTCTCGCCCGAGAATCATTTGGTACCCGATGGCACCAATATTGACCTCAGTCAGCGGAAGATCGGGAATCGCAAAATCATCGAGCGAGTTTCCCGAGGGATGCACCAAAATCAATGATGCTGCGTACTGCACGGCTGCACTCAGCCCACCGAGGGCCGGAACATTGATCGGTGTCACGCCGTAGAGAGTGAGACGCAGACCACGAAGTGCCGTCGAGTCAACGCAGCTCATTTGGGCACCGCAGTCGATCAGGGCCGTTAAATCGGCGGGCTGAGGAATAGCTTGCCGAGCAGATCGTAATTGGAGAAGCTCCTGCTGGCTGACGCCAATTCGTACCGCGACGAGAGCGCCATCGAACTCCGACCACGAACCGATCAAGCTGGACATCCGGCGAGCTCCGATATGGGAAGCGTGCCAAACTCCGTTTCGAGCAAGTCGATCATGCGTGCGTCGATTCGCTGGACGAGGAAGGCACCTGGGCCAAAGAGTTGCAAGCCGTGTTGCATCGCGTCGCGATAGGTGTCCCACGTTCCGGAAGTACAATCGCCCTTCACCACTACGAACTTTCCCGCATCGCGATCGGCGAGCAGGCCGGGCAAATCGCGATGGAAGGTGCGCAGCTCCGGTTCGAGATGCGGATGTTGATCCAGAATTTCGCGAATCGTCATATCAAATCTCCAATCCACATTATCTACGATAGTCGCACCCTCGTCTACTCCCTTCACTTTGCATCTCCGCCACCGATGCCGTGCTGTTCGATCTTGCGGTAGAGCGAACTCACGCCGATGTCCAGCCGCTTCGCAGCCTCGCGCTTGTCGGCGGTTTGCCTCAGGATGCGCTCGATGTGCAGCTTCTCGAATCGCTCCACGGCCCGATTCAGTTCGTCCACCGCGGAGGGGTCGTCGCCGCGCGGCGCGAGGTCCGGCGGCAAGTCCGCCGGCGAAATCATCGGGCCGTCGCCGAGGATCACTGCCCGCTGCAATGCGTTGTCCAGTTCGCGAATGTTCCCCTTCCAGGCACCGGAACGCAGCAGCAGCATCGCCTCGTGCGTCGCTCCAGTGATCTTCTTCCCCATCGCCTGCACGTGCTTGGCGAGGAGGTGATCCACGAGTTCGGGAATGTCCTCGCGGCGATCGCGGAGCGGAGGCAACTTCAGCACCAGCACATTGAGACGGTAGAAGAGATCCTCGCGGAACCGACCGGCCTCAACTTCCTTAGGCAAGTTTTTGTTCGTCGCTGCGATGATTCGCGCGGCCGAGCGGAGCGGATCGCGCTCGACGACGCGGAGCAACTTCGCCTGTGCCGCCAAGGGCAACTCGCCGATCTCATCGAGGAACAGCGTGTCGGCAGTGGGCCAGGAATCGTCGACGAATTCATCCGGCAGCGCCGCACAGTTGATGGGGATGAACCGGCCGGTGCTCGCGGCCAAACTTTGCGCGTGAATCCACCGCGCCAGCAGTTCCTTACCCGTGCCGCTTTCGCCCATGATCAGTACGGTGCTCGGCGACTGGGCCGCCTTGCGAGCCATCGCCACCACCTGCTTCATCGCCGGCGTGCGGCCGATCACCATCGCCCCGGATTCCAACTCGCGATTCAGTTCGCGACGCAGCCACTGATTCTCGCGGAAGAGTTCGCGCTGCTCCAAAAGGCGGACCAACTTCCGCTGCACTTCCTTCAAGATGATCGGCTTCATCAGGTAGTCGTGAGCGCCTTTGTGGAAGGCGTCGATCGCACTCTCCACGGTGGCGTAGGCCGTGATGAGCAGCACGAACGTTTCCGGGCTCGCCTGCGACACGCGTTCAAGGACTTCGAGCCCGTCGATGCCGGGAAGGTTCACATCGCAAAGGATCGCGTCGAACTTGTGGCGGGCGAGCATTTGCAAGCCGAGTTCGCCCGTGCTGGCAGTCTGAACCGCGAACTTTTCTTGAACCAGAAACTCGGCGAGGTTCGCGCGAATGATCGGCTCGTCGTCGATTACGAGAATGGAGGGCAGAGGTGTGGCTTGCGATGGCATGATTTATACAGAGGCATAACGCCCTGCCGGGGCAACGGCAGGGCTGGGTTGCACCGGAAACACCAGCCGGAAGGTCGTGCCTTCTCCGGGTGTCGATTCGCATTCGACGGTGCCGCCGTGGGCTTCGACGAGCTTTCGCGTGACGAAGAGGCCGAGGCCGGTGCCGTGTTTCTTGGTGGTGAAGTACGGGCGGAACAGGCGTTCGCGCTGCTTCGGGTCGATGCCGTGGCCATCGTCCGAAACGGTGGCGACGAGTTGGCCCTCGGCCTCGTGAGCCGCGATCACCACTTGGCCGCCCTTGCCCGTGGCGTCGATCGCGTTCAGCACGAGGTTGAGAAACACCTGCACGAGTTGATCGCGAACCGCGACGATGGCGGGCAGGTTGTGGGGAATTTCGGCGCGAACGGCCCGGCCCTTCACCCCCTTGTAGTACTTCGCGATGCCCAGTGCATCGTCCACGATTTCCTTCAACGAGACGCGATCGCGAGTGTCGCTGGCCGGGCGGCTGAAGGTGACCAGTTCGCGCAGGATGGATTGAATTCGCGTGAGTTGCGACGTCACGAGCCCGAGGCGTTCGCGGGTGTAGTCGTCCACATCGCGGCGTTCCAACATCTGAACCAGCGTGCTGATCGAGGTGAGCGGGTTGCCCACCTCGTGGGCGATACCGGCGGCGAGGAGCCCGAACGCGGCCATCTTCTCCTGATGGAGCACCTGGGCCTGCGATTCTTCGAGTTCGCGCGAACGCTCGGCGATGCGCTCTTCCAACTTCGCGTTCAAACCCGAGAGTTGGTCGCCGACGCGGCGCAGGAGGCGAGCCAGGGCGACCGCGGCCCACGTAATCCAGACCAGAACGATGAGGCCCAGCATCAGCGAGATGGGTTGCCGTTGCTCGGCAGGTAGCGAGAAGAAGAGTAAGCCGTAACTGACGCAATCCAGCCCGCAGGTAATGCCCGTGACGATGGGAGAGTAGCGGAGTGCGGCACAGACCAGCGACAGGATGTAGTAGTAGCGGAAGGGGCTATCGAGCCCGCCGTCCGAGAAGCAGAGTAGCCCGATGAAGAGCGCTTCCAGGCACGAAACGATGAGCGGGTGGGTGCCGAGCACGACGCGGCCGCGCCACGAGTAGAAGGTATCGAGCGTGGTGAAGGCGAAGCCGAGCGCGAGGATGGCGTTGAGCGGGAGCGCTTCGGCGGACGAGCCGAAGTTCGCGTAGAGGTAGCCGACGAAGAGCCCGAACCAACGGATCTTGATCGCGACCGCCTCGGCATCCAGATCCCAGCGGGTGGGTTGTGAAGAGACTTGCGACACGATGAACCTCGGAGTCGGACCGAGGTTATCTTATGCTCTCACGCCGGGCCCGAACCGTAGATGTGTTGGATCGGCGTCTTGTGACCCCACATGATCTGCTCGCGGGTGGTGCCGAACGCGGTCGCGATCTTGTCGCGGTCCTCGGGGCTGGGCGTCCAGCGTCCGAGTGCGATCGCCAGCACCCGCTGCTCGTCCACGCCGGACTTCGCCGCGACCTGCTTGATGTCGAGGCCGGACTCTTGGCACAACTGTTCGAGCGTCTTCACGGCGTGCTCCTTTACTTCGCGGCCCCGTACTTCTCTTCGGCTGCCTTGCGGAAAGCGCCCTGGCTTTGGCCACCGTTCCCGGGAAAGCCTGCGTGCTGCACCATGTAGACGTAAACGAGCCCGCGCTTCGGATCGACGGTCATGTTCGTGGCGTAGGCGCCGCCGTGGCCGAAGGTGCCGCCGCCGACCGCGAAGCCGAGGCCGTAGTTATCCTTAAGTGGATCGGGGGTTTGCTTCTTGGAGAGTTCGGCGATGGCGTCTTCCGAGAGAATCTTCTTCCCCTCGAAGGTGCCGCCGTTGAGCAGCATCTGGCAGAAGCGGCCGCAATCGGCGGCGGTGGAAAAGAGCCCGCCGCCGGGCATGGGAAATCGGTTGCTCCGTTCGCTCAAGGGGTACTTGAGCGACCCGATAGTCGTCTCTTCGAGCCCCTTGCCGCCGGGGCCGGGCTTGTACGGCTTGGCAAGCCGCGCCACCTGATCGACGTTCGGCCAAAACGTGGTATCGACCATGCCGAGCGGGCCGAAGAGCCGCTTGTCCAGGAACGCCTCGTAAGGCATTTTCGAAACGACCTCGATGATGCGACCCGCGGTGTTGATGCCCGCATTCGAGTACGCATACTTAGTCCCCGGCTCGGTGTCGAGCGGCGTGATCGAGTAGCTGCGCACCGCGTCGCGGAGCGGTAGGGCGTCGAGAGTTGGGTTTCCCTCCATCGGCGACTTGAACGGCATCCCGCTGGTGTGGCTCAGGCAGTTGCGAACGGTCGGTGCCTTCATCGGCTTCTTGAGCAGCACGTGCTCGCCATCCTTCTCAACGGCGACCATGAGTGCGTTCATCTCGGGCAGGTACTTCGCGATCGGGTCGTCGAGCTTCACGCTCCCCTCGTCCACGAGGATCATGAGCGCGGCCGCGGTGATCGGCTTGGACATCGACGCGATCCAGAACGTCGCATCGGTCTTAAGAGCTGTCTTCGCGCCGACATCGGAGTAGCCCACGGCCGCGACTTCGAGCACCTTCTCTTTGTTGGCCACAAGCGTGACAGCACCGGCCAGGTTGCCGGATTCGACGAAGGGGAGGAGCACGTTCTTCGGAGACTCGGCCTTCAACTGAGGCAACAGGAAGGCAGCGGGAATCGTTGCGAGAAAGTGACGGCGATTCATGGAGAGGTTCCAAGTGGGTGCGGAAGTCGCTGCTCAAGTTGTAATGAAGGCGAGCAGCACAAGCACGCGGATTGTGGGAAATGATTGACTCGAGATTTTGGGTAGGTCTCTCGTCGTGGAGCCGGTCTCAGATCTTCACCTCTCCCCGTTGGGGAGAGGTCGCCATGTCGATGCGAAAGCATCGACATGGCGGGTGAAGGGAGTTTACCTTTAAAGCCAGCC